>JACPIK010000002.1:0-367787 GCA_016188115.1 Candidatus Woesearchaeota archaeon | reverse complement strand
CTGTTGATGCAGGTGATTATGATATTGGTGTAGATTTTGCAATGGACGAACCATTAAAACGTCAAATTCAACAACATCTAGCTCAACAACAATTAGAAGATGATTTAGATACATTAGCACAATTTGGTGTCCCTTCGGAAATTAATTCAGGATCTATTGTTGTCGTTTCACCTAAAGATCCTACCTCTCAAATCACGAGGATAATTGAAAGGGTACATATGAATGGTCAGCTGGTAGATAAAAAAATAATTTCCGTTCCAGCTCAATATCCTCTTCGGGAATTTTCAGCGAAAACTTTGAGTGAGGTTTCTCATGAGTTAGATCGTGTAGGTATTGTACTGGAAATTGATCCTCAAACTGGTCGTCGAGTGTATCGTCTTGCTGATGATAATCCTGACTTGCGTGATTTGGTTAAAGAACACAATACGGCGTTAGAAAAATTAGGTGATACTTCTGAGTTTGAAATCGTGGGTGATAGTTCAGAACGATTATTCAATCATGATATTATTGCGTTACGTGAACGCGGAGTTATAGTTAGAGTTCAAGATAAAAATGTGTTTGTAGATCTTTCAGAGATAGCAAGTGCAGATCAAACAGATGATTTAGATTGGCTTGTTACTCGCTTGAATGCTAATAGTAGATCTATTGGAAAAGAAGTACTGGTATCAAAAAGAACACCATCAAACCGATTAGTTACACCAGAAACTTCTCAACCTGTTACAACGGGTACGGTAAAAGCGCGTCCTTCTTCTATTAAAGCTGAATCTGCATCTCCAGTATCGTCACCATCTCTTGAAGCGGATTCATTGGAAAGAATGGTTGTGCAACGGGCAGCCGTTTTAGATGGTTTGGGAGTCAATGTTGTTGATTATAATACAGTTAATGGAGTGTATATTTTTCCTAATGTGGCAGTAGAAATGCGTAGTAAAGCAATTGAAACAGCGATAAAAGAGTATGAATCGGCATTGGAAGCTGTGGGTAGAAAGTTAGATTATGAATTTCAATTTGTAGACAGTGAAGAGGTTTTAAATTCTGACATTGTAAATCTAGAACGTCAAGGATTTAGTATCTCTGAAGAAGGGTCTAGAATTAAGATAGGGTTACCTTCTCGCGAGCTAACGAAAGCGGAGGAAAGGGTTCTATTACGAATTGATGTGAATGCGAGAGATGTTGGTAAAGAACGAATTCTTGTGGTGCGAACTGATATTTCGGATACTGCTGATTTAGATCGTGTAGATCGTCTTGCTGATAATGAACTGGATATTGATGTATCTGAATTTGAATCTTTAGGTGATACTGTTGCTGGTAGGTCAGAGAGTAGAATTGAAGCGGGTAGTGTAGTTGATTCTGTACCTGCTGCGTCTGTTCAGGGTGCTCAAGATCAGCTAAAAGCTAATCGTGGTAAAGTCTATACTATAGACTCTCTTCCGTCAACTTTCCCAGTGGGTAAGAAAGTTCAAATTCGAATGAAAGATGGTAAGGTAATTGAAGGTAGTATTTCTGGTTCTGATAAGGAGAATATTATTGTTAATCTTGCTGATCCTAACACTGGTTCTAAAGGGGCAGATGCAGCTACTTTGAGTGTTCCGGTTGAACGTAGTGATATTGATTTGCTTGTTTTGGATACACCTGCAGTGTCGTATACAGATCAGAAAGAAATGGAGAAGCTATTAACCAAATTTTCAGGTTTGAAGGATAAAGTTCAAATTAGTTATACTGTTGATAAAGATGGTAAAAAAGTTGTAAACATCGGTTTCAAACCTTCTCAGAGTTGGGATGCTGCAGAACGAGCTGCATATAATGCTGACTTTGAAGGGCTAGGTCGTTTACAAAGTCTTTTTGAGAAACAAGGATTTGCTATTGCTGATAAAGATGAGCTTCTGGATGTGGTTACAAATCCACTTACTTCCAAGAATTTCATCAAAGAGTTGGGTCTTGCTGAGGAGTCTGTGGCTGAGCAGCGTAGTTTAATGGTTCGTTTACGTGATCAAGCTAAAGCTGCAGGCAAAGATAAACTTGCAGCACGCTATGAACAAGATATTACTGTGCTCGATGCGTATAATAAAGGATGGAATAGATTTAAACAACGGTTTGGATTAGGGCAGCAGAGACCTGTTTCACAAGTATATGGCGAATCATTTTCTTTACAGCCTCTTCGAAATGCGATTCAAAATGCAGAGGGGGTATTTGCAGCGCGTGGTACGAGAGTGACCATTTATGAGGATATACCTGATATTTTGAATACTGATTCTAGAAATGTAAAAGTATTCATTTCACCATCTTCGCAAGCAAAAACAGTACAGCAGCAGAAAGCTTTAGAGGATTTAGAAAAAGCATTTACGGATCAGGGTGTTTCATTTTCTCTTATTGAGAATGGCGAGTTTGATTCTTCAAGTAGGTTTGTTAATTCGAAGAATGTAGATACAATTCTTGGTCTTCCAGAAGAGATAGAAATTGTGCCTGTGCCAGAGAGTGATGCTGTAGCCGTTGTTTCTCCCAAGATAGATGGATCAGAAGTTAGTGAAGTTGAAGTTGATGAAGTTGTTTCATCTGCTCTTGATGTTCAGGCTCCTGAAATGGCACCTTGTATTGTGGGTGGTGTTGATTCTGCTTTAGCAGGTGATGCTTTTGCGACTAGTCCTGTTGCGCCTGTACCTTGTGTTAAAATGTTAAGTGTTGCTGAAGCAACGCGAGTAACCAGCGCATTGGAAAGAGTTGCGCAAAGTCGACGATCGACGATGTCAAAAGCTTCTCAAGCGGAATTTGTCGTAAGCCGTGATGGCAGGACGTTATTCATTGTTAGCGCTGATCCCCATGCTACTCGTTTAGCAATTCCTCGAGAAGTGGAGGATGCATTGAAGAGACATCTTAATGTAGAATTTGTTACACCGCGCGATGCAGTCGCAAAATATAATCAATTTATTTCCACGAGTGAACGAACTATTGGGTCTTTTGAGGAGATTCCTAAAGTCCAGCCAAGTACGCTTTTAGATGATTTAGAAATCCCTCGTCAGGGTGAAGCATTGCATGCAGTTCCTACTCCAACTGAGATTTCTTTGCCTGATGAGTCTGCGGAAGTTGTTGGTCAAGTTCAAGCTCAAGGTGGTGAAATAGTTGAAGGTAGGGGTGTAGTTAAGGACTCGGCTGGGAAGTCTATTCCTGCTGCCACACAGCAACAAGGAATTATGCGTATTGGGGGAAATCGGATTGGTGTTGAAACCGGTACACCCGTATTTTCTCCTGCTGACATTGTAGCTGCTCGTCGTGAAACGAATAAAATCGTAATGGATCAGTTAATTGCTGATGCGCAATCTCAAGGAATCATGGAACAGTATTTGGTTGTTAATTCAGAAGGACAAGTTATAGAAATGTCACGAGTTGTACCTAAAAATAAACAGTATGTTCGTGTAACGGTCGAACCTCAATCTGAAATTATTAATGTACATGAAGGCGTTGGTTTTGCGGATAATCAGATTCAACCTTCTCAATTAGGTTCTATTACTCATGAAGCGTATGTGCGGAGTTATGTAGCACCACCAGTTCAAGTTGAGGGAGTTGTTGATGCAAGTTCCATAGGAAAAGCGAATGCGCAACGTCTTGCTCAGTATTATGATGTTTCTGCACCTGAACGATTTAGAATAACGAATCCTACTCGATCTAGCATTGCTGATCGTGAATCGTTTTATCTTCGCGTTAATGAAAATGGATTATATGATCCAAGTGGGCGATATCAAGTAGCTGTTCATGAGTTAGCTGATGGGCGTTATATGTATGATTCTGAGGAAGTTTTAGATACAACCAAATTGTTAGGTTCTCCATATGTCTCTGTTGAGAATGTTCCGCTGGGTGTTCGTGATGGTCTTGATGAAACACTTAATGAGTATGCTCGGTTGCGTGCATTGCAGCGTGAAAGGGAAAAGATTCCTATCACTGGAATTCGAGAAATTCCCGAGGAGCTGGCACCGTCTCGTCCTGTTCTCGCTACAGATGAGTTTACTCAACCTCCTTGTGAGCTTCCTGTTGTGCCAACGGGGACTGGAATGGCTGGTGGTGGACCTTGTCTTAAACGGGTTGCACGCGCTGATGGAACTGTTCCGGAAGCGGGAACGAGGATTAAATTACAGTCAAAGAGTGGTAATGTCTATGATGGAAGGTATATTGGTCAGGATGAAACAAAAGTTGCTTTGTATTTAGCGGATGATGGAACTGGAAGTCCAGGAATAGTTTACTTAAGTAAAGATAGATTAGAAGAACATGTGTGGGTGAGTGAAGATGTTGATCCTAGTTTCCTAGGTGGATCAAGTGGTGTCTCCTCTTCATTAATTGAATCTAACTTTCAAGTTATCAATACTCAATATAAGAAGGTGATGCAAACAGAATCAATAGGTGGTAATGCGGGTGGTAATTCCGCCGGAACAGCTATGTATGTTACTCCACGTGGTGAAATAGCGGGATTTCATACTGGTCAGAAAAATCCACTGGATCCTATTTTAAAAGGTAATTATGAGTTAATTTTGAGAAATGATGGTTTAACCGGCGTAGTTACGGAAATTGTTGGCTTAGAAAAACTTCCATTTTCTCTTCGTGAAGGTGTTGCAAGAGCAGTAGATCGATTTAATACTGATGTTGCTATGCCTGAATTAAGGGAATTATTACCAGATTTGAAAAGGATATATCCTAACTATGCTACGCCAACACCTTACAAATATAGGGGTGAGTTTTCTTTGGTTCCTCCTGTTAGACCTGCTGTTGTTGAGCAAATTCCCGCTTCTGTCTCTCCTGTGCGAGAAGCTATTAGAACGCCAGTGCCTGCACCTGCTGTTGCTCCAATCACTCCTGTTCCTCGAAGAGAGTTTTCGTACACTGAGGTAGATTTACATCTTCCTGTTGATTCTGCTGATCGTAGGGAATTTTTTAATCAAATCGCTGTTGTTGCGCAGAGAATGGGTCAGCCAGAGATTGCTGCGAAATATCAAGTATTAGCACAACAACAGGCTAGAGGTCAAAGTTGGTGGAGAATAGGTCCATTAAAGAGAGATCCTGTTCCTGATATCCTCAAAGCTGAATCAGAGATAGAAGATGGGATTTTAAAAGGTGTTTTAGATACAAAAAGCGGGTGGAAGTATCACGCGTCTGGAAATGAAGTATCTCTTATGAATATTAAAGCTCAACGAGGGATTAGTGTTCGTGTAAATGAAGGTAATGCATTCTTCTTAAAAGATGAGGTTAAAGAAGTTGCGCGTTCACATCCTTTTGCAAGTGATGATGAATTAGTTGAAGTATTGCGTGATCATTTCAAGGGAAGGTGTATTATTAATAATATTGGTGGAAAAGCTGTAGCGGCTGTTGCAGGTATGGGTACAGCTACTGATTGTATTGAACCTGAGATCACAGTTACGTTATTTGATGAAGCGCTTGGCATGCCTCGTATTGTTTCTAGAGTATCTGATCTAAAAGTTGGTGAGTCGGGATTCATTGATGTTGATGGATTGTCTGAGACGACTCGTGACTTTATGCGAGAGCATGGTTTTACAGGTGAGATTGAGAGATTAGGCAGCAGCCGTACAACTCCTGCCCCTAAAACTCTAGGGAAAGAATTAGCAAGCAGCGCTCCTGAGTCTGCGGCAAATGAGTTAGGGTTAGATAGCGCCGTTCTTATGCGTCGTGATAGATCTATTCTCGTCGAGGGAGACTCTTTTGAGGATGTTGATCAATGGGTGGTAAAAGCTGAGGCAGGAAAAATTGATGCTATTTCAGCTGATGATGTTTTAAGTCAATCTGCTGCAAGTGACTTAATTCGTCGTCATCGCGGTGAACGTCAACTTATGGAAGAGTTAGATCCTTTAGGAAGATATACTTTTTTAGCGGAGGAGGAATATTTAGCAGCACCGGGAAATGTTAATTTGGTTGCAAGTCGTGTCATTGCTGGGTATACTTCTGTAGGTAAAGAAGTGGATTTTTCAGCTCTTGATGAAGTTATGAGATCATTGCCTCCTGAAGAGGCTGCACGATTACAAGAGAGTCTTGATTTCCATGCGGCACTTACAGTGTGGTCGAGGTTTGCTGATCGAGAGTGGGGTTTACAACATTTGGGCGAGACAGCGCGTGTAGCTCCTGTTGACGCAGGTTATGCATTTAGTGGCTCACAATTAGGTTGGAAATATTCTCCTCCAAATAGAGTTAAAAGGGCTCTTGATGAAAAACTAAGAATTTTTGGAGGGAATGATCAAATTTATGTTCCTCTTCAAAAAGCAGATTTTGTGACTGTTGATGGTGCATTTGATGCGGTGAAATTTGAAAAACGCTTTGGTACGCATCTTAATCAAATTAAAACATTGGCTAATGAGAAACCAGAGGTACTTAAGCGACTTTTAATGAAAAATAATGTGTATAATGAAGAAGAAGCATCAGTGCTGGTTCTCGATTTACAACGCAATAGCAAAAATTTACGTTCTGATTTACGTTTGCTTATTGAGAATAATGGAAAAGCAGTTGTCGATGAGAATGGGGTTTTATACCCTATAGAACAAGCAAGAAAAGAATTATTTAAGATGGATAAAGCGCCGGTAAGTACGCCGCCTAGGGCAATGTCTGCATCAGCATCTCGTCCTACTCTTGCTTCTGTTGAACCTGTTGTTACGCCTCCGATGCCTGCTCCAAAATATTCGCTTTTGGTTGAGGGAGATAAAGTTTCGTTGAATGGGAAGGCGATCAAAGTTGAAGGAGGTATTGTCCCGCGTAGAGTAGTTGATGTAAAACCAATGTCTGATTCAGTTCGGAAAATGATTCCTAAGAATGCGCATCAGTTAAATCTTCCTGAGGGGGCAGTACGAATCTTAGATACACCAGAATTATTATTTACGGGGAAGTATTGGGAGTTGCCTGAACAAACAAAATTATTACGTGTTGATCATCCAGTACTTTCTCATCTTGATCTACGTCGTGTGCGAATCTATGAGGTAGTTACACCGGATGGTTCTACTTCAATAGTATTTGGTAAAGTTCAATTCGGTAATGATTTAGCAAAAATTCTTCCTGCTGCACATGAAGATCAAATATTTACAAATAGTTTTGCGCGTGACACGGCTGCATCTGTTCTTTTAGAAGAAGCAGGTGTTCTTACTCCTCATAAAACGATTCGTCATATCAGTATGGAAGGTGAGCCTGATCTGCATATTGTTTTTAGTGAACCTTTGCGTGACTTCACCAATATTCCTAAGAAAACTGGTCTTGGTCAACAGCGAGCAGCGTTGCTTGATGTGATTAAAGAACGTAAAGAGATGCTGAAAGAAATTTATGTTAAAGAGAATAAATTAACTTTAGATGAATTTAACCAAATAGATGCTGCGCTTGCTGGCGTCCCATTGAATAAGAATAATATTAAAAACGCTATTGTCGATATCCAATTAGAAGATCTTGGTGGTTTTACGTTGGGTGATCAGGAATTTTCTGCTCTTGCACAGGATCTTGTGAGTTATCATCAGATTGTGCGTAAGCAAGGATGGGATGCGGCTGATGAAGCAACTGATGTTATTGCTCGAGCCATGCTTGCGGATGCTCAATTAGGTCTTGCTCGTGATGATGCTGGGTTTATTAGATTAGCAAGTGTTGATGCAGGAGAGTTGGGTTTCTTGCATGTGAAACAAGATGGTTCAGATGCGCTTTATCCCACTCATTTAGATGTTACACCTGATGGTCAGTTTGTGACTTCACGCGGGAAGAGTGTGCAAGGTTCGAACATAATCTATTCTTTTTCTGAAGGTAAAGCAGTTAGAACGCCTAGTCGTCTTTCTGTTGCGCTTGAATCTGAAGAAAAAGTAGGTCAATTGCTAGCGAAGATGGAGAAAGCAGGGGTAGATCGAGAAACAGCAGCGGCATTTTTGTATAGTGCTGGCGCACAGGAGAAAGTATTGTTTAACAATGGGTTTGGAACAGATCAAATTAGGGTTATTAAAACAAAAGTAGGTGATGCTCCAGCTCGTGAAGCGGCAATTCGTTCATTTCAACTTCGTCAATCAGGAACGAAGGGAATTTCAAGTGGCAATTTTGTTCCTTATGAAGAAATGCAAGCTCGTTATGCGGCGCGCCGAATTGCCGTGCAAGCTCGTGTCAATAGAAATGTTGATGTATTGCCTCTTGATGAAGCTGTTCGGGTTATCTTTCCTACGGCAAGACCAGCAGATTTAGTGTTAAACAAAGTTCAACGAGAGCTTACTACGCAGATAGGTAAGTTGGATGTATATCAACTTCATCCTGGGGTTGCTAAACGATTGCAAACTGCAAAAGTATTTGATTCTTCAGGTCTTGTAAAAGCAGAATTTTCTGATAAGACTCCATTAGAAATAATTTCACACCAACAAGGATTTGTCCGAAGAGATACCGCTGGTCGCTGTGCCATTGCTGCGGGTGCAATATCTGGATTGGCTGGGTGTGTTGGCGATGCGTTTGATGTTACGGTTGATGATCTGTCTGCATTTCGTAATAACCTTGATGATCTAGGTCAAGGCGGTGTCTTTACGTTTGCGGATAATATTGGGGGTAGTGTTATTGTTGCTGGTTCTGTAGATGATCTGGCAAGAAATGCTGTTGAATTAGATACAACACTGGCTCGTTTGAATGATGTGGGTTTTGAACCTGCTTTGACACGCTATGTTGCAAGTGCTGATCAGGTTCCTTCTACTGCTCGAACATTAACTGATGAATTAGATATTCGTTGGATGTTAGGTGAGCAAGATGTGGGAGATGATTTTGCATCTGTTGCATCTGCTGCAAATGTTGTAAACAAAGAGGTTCCACCGCCTGCTGTGTTGCCATCGCTACCTTCAGCTCCTAAAGAAGTGAAAGCTACAACCTCTCCACTTACTCCAAGTGCGCAATTGAGCCCACAAAAAACGGTTGGTGTTGTTCCTTTTACTGCTCCGCGTGGTGTTGCTGTTAATAAGTTACATGATGCACCTGCTGAATTCGTACAGGGCTTACGAGAATCAGGGTATATTTCGCGTAGAGCTAATGAGGCTACGGGTGAAATGCAGGATGTTATTATTGTACGTACACAATCAAGTGCTAATTCTGTTTCAAAAGATATTGATAGCTATGGGTTTAATGTAGTATTTGGTTCTAAAGCAGTAGTAGTACAACGAGTTGATGAAGCTGGGGCTACACATTGGGATTTGCTTAAGCCTGTTGTTAAAGAAAGTGAAGATGACTTAAATGGGTGGGATGGGGCTAAAAATCAATTATTGGTTGATACGTTACGCAAACATATGGGCGAGCCAGTTCTTGCTTCTCAACTCATAGAATTGGGTGGGGAAAAATTGATTCGATCTCCATTTGATCCTAGTATTAGTTTTGGTAAAACTGTTTCTGGCGAACCTTTTGATATTTATGAGAAAGCACAGAATGTTCCTCTTGATGAGCTGATTTCTCGTCGCTTAAGCAGCAGCGACATACCTGTTTCGTCACAGGAAATCTCGAGGATTAAAAAAGATTTTGTTCGTGAGGGTATTGATAATTTAGTGATGCGTCGAACGGATCAAGAGTTAATGCTTACGTTGGAAGGGAAGATGGTTCATCCTCCTGATAGTGAGGTTGCTCTTCATGTAGGTAGATCAGAGAGAACTGGTTTGTTGGTAGATAAAGAGCCAGATTTTATTCATTGGTATTTGATGCATGTTGCGGGGTATAGAGAGGGGCATGTCGTTCCTAATGATGTCTTGAGTATTCGAACCACTCCGGTAGATTTTATGGTTGCTGGTGAATATAGTCGTAGAAGAATGGAAATGGCGGTGCGTCCTCGTTTAGAGCAATGGGCAGATATGCTTTATACTCCAGAGAGTCGTACTGCTTTAATTGAGGATATGGTTCATGTTGAGGGAACGACTCGTGTACAGGCTGAATTTATTTTAGATAAAATGGCTCGGGGTTCACGGGAGGAATTTATTCGTCAGCATTTAGATGAGTATGATATGATCTTACAGAAAGGTAATGGAAATGTTCTTACGCTTTCTACAGGTGAAGTTGTAACATTTGATCAATTAGTTGAAAGAGAGATTGCTAAAGGTAATCTTCGTCGTACGGATTTAGGAACAATTGAATTTGCTAAATGTTCTGCTAATGTTGCGGGTAAAGCTGCTGGTGCGGCAGCTTGTCCATTACCTGTGGGGTATGATAAGTATGTTCAAAGGTTGGAAGCACAGATTAGGGTTGGGTTGGATGAAGTGGATGAAGTATTAGATTCAAGTGCCGGTGCGGGTATCGCTTCGTCGGGAGGTTCATTGGATAATGGTTTAGACCAAGTTACTAATGAACAAGCTTATACTGTGGCAGTTGAGGCTGCAGGTGGAGATGAACTCAAAGCGGTTGAGAATTTATTAGGTGAGGCACGTGTTGCTGGTAATGATGATCTTGCTGTACGTTTAGAGAGACATCTAGAACAGGTACGTGCATATCGAGCACAAGAGCAACGATCTGGCTTTGATAGGGCATGGGATGGATTATTGCGTCGATCGCGTGTCGAGAAACCGGGTGTGCCGGATTTGGGAAATAGTAATTTAAATAACAAGTTGAATAGTGATTTAGATGTTTCTGTTTTGAATAAACAATCAGGGCAAGAAGGCACTGTTGATGTGCTTAATAATATGCCTAATGCACCTCTTTTAGAGGATGTGGATGTATTTGATGGTGCTTCGCTGCTTCCTTGTCCGATTGGTGTGCGTTCATTGACAGGAGGGGCTGTCGATCTTCCTTGTGATGGTGGTGTTAGTGATGCTAGTGGAGTAAATCCAATTCTTTTTGATGTGGGATCTTCAGAGCAAGTTATCGATGAATGGAGATCTATCTTATCTTCTCCTACGAGTGTTGAGCAGTTAAAATCTCTGGGCAAGGTGCAAAGAGAAGTTCTTATTGGGAATACGCAGGTGATTACTTTTAAGAATAAAGCAGGCAACACTGTTGAAGCAACACAATCTCTTACTTTAAAGACAGGTAACATTTTTGCTTTAGAGATTAATGTAGGGGGAGAAACTATTGCCTATCAGGATTTTATCATAACTCATTTAGATGATGCGGATGTTAATTCTCCTACAACTTTGTTTATTCTTGAAGCAGGAGTTAATCCAGATTATGAACGTCTAGGATTAAATCGACGACTCTATGATGATGCTCTTAAAGCGAGTCCTCACGTAAGTTACATTAAAGCTGAATTGGCTCGGACAAATAAAGAGGTGTATTTAGATTATTTAAAGAGAAATCCAACGGCATCGCCAGCTGATGCGTTAATGCAAACTCCTGCTGCTAAAATTCGTCGTGGGTCTGGGTATGTTCTCGATATGCAACATTCAACACTTCCAAAATATAATTTTAAAACAAAAGCTCTTGATGGTGAGATTATTATTGTCTATAAACGTGAAACAGGTACTTTAGGAAGTGAGCTAAGTGTACCTTCTTCTGCTCGTGGTCAGATACCTTGTGTTGGTGGGGCTATTGCGGGACTTGCCGGTGATTTGCCATGTGATGTTGATTTGGGTGATACTGGGGCTGGTTTGTTGGATGATGCAGTTGGGGCGGGTAAAGATATGGTTAAAGGTTCTAATACTCCTACTCCAGTGGTGGTTCATGGTCGAGAGATTACGCCTGAGGAGGTTATGCCTACTTTGCCTTGGAATGAAGGAATGGATGGTTCTCCCATTGTAGAAGATAGTCATTGGTTTGATACAAAAAAAGATTGGAGTATGATTCGTGATTTTGCAAAAGATAACGGTCTGATTGCGTTGGAGAGACAGGCTGATGAAGCGCTAGGTATGTTTGGTCGATATGAAGAGTATGCCAGATTGGGATTTTTGAGAAGATTGATTACGAAAACTCCTAGTCTTCCCCCACAAATTGATACTACTGGTGTTGGTCTTGATATTTTCCAAGGGGCAGAAGATTGGCATTTTAGAGGTGTTGATGATGCAGTAGAACCGCCCGTTGTCTCAGAATTAAATGATCTTGAAGGTTCTGTTTTGGATTCTGCGATTCCTTGTGATGTACCTAGTGTTGCTGGATCTCAGGCTATTGCTGGTCAAGCAGGTAATCCTTGCGCAAGTGCTGCTGGCTCGGTTGTCAGAAGAACGGGGTTATTAAAAGGGGCTGTGAAGATAGGTAAAGTAGAAAGTAAGGTTGAAGAGAAGGAAAATGAGCAATCTTTGTCTGATCGTGAATCAGAAAGAAAAATTGTGCTTGCACAAGAAGTTATTTCAGTTCCTGCTGAAGGTTCAACTGATAATTCTGTGGTGCTTGATCCTGTGTTGATGCAAACTCCACGGGCGCAGATTATGGATGAGCAATTATTAGCATATCCTGGTGTGAGTAGTGTTGCATTAGTTTCTGCCAATGGAGGAAGAGAAGTAGGGTATTACGTTCCTGATGATGTAGATATTTCTAAGCCAGTTACAGTGGTGTATTTCTTCCATGGTCTTGGCGAGGAGAAAATTAAAGATACCAATTCGTTAAAATTAAGTGCGAAAGCATTATTTGATTCTAAATCTAATGCTGTATTGGTGTTTCCTACGAGCGCAGGTAGGCGAGGTTTAGATCGTGATGGTAATCTTCTTAGCTATGATGCGTATTGGATGAGTCCTAGTGTGACAAAACAAGAGGAGAATATGGATTCACTTCACACGGCTTCATTAATGGCGTTGAAAGGATTGATGGGTAGCGATATTACGGTGGGAAATGTTATCATTGCCTGCCACAGTGCGGGTGGTCAAGCATGTAGAAATATCGCGCAAAGTGGGGGCATTCAGGCAGTACCTACAATTACCTATTATGAAGCGGATTCCTGTTATGGAAGTTGGTGTTCTGAGGCTGCGAAGGCAATTCGACCAAGTGATAAACTTAAAGTTGAATACCAACGTAGCGGTTCAACACGTACAAAAGATGGAGCTTTGGCTGTTGATGAGGATCCACGTATCTCTGTAGATTCACGAAACCTAATTCATATTGATTTTGTCAATGAAGGGTTGAGAAGCGTGATAGACGAGGACGGCGCTGTTGCTTCTAATTAGGTTGTTTTGTTGTTAACTGATCTGCCAATATTTTGCTTATTTGTTAATTTGACAATGTCGTTTTTTTAGTGCGTCACGAGGGATAGAGGCATACGTTTATAAATTCATAAATGCTTCTTTGGTATGATGTTTAAAAGAGGGCAGATTACAATCTTTGTAATAGTGGGTGTGATTGCGCTGTTTGTATTTCTTGTAGTTTTTAAGGTAACATCAGACAAAAATACTATCCCATTAGGAACTACTTTGTTAGATTCAGAGTTTGAACCTGTGCGTGTCTATGCACAGTCTTGTTTTGAAGATGCTACTCAAAAAGCATTGGAAAAATGGGGACAAAAAGGTGGGTACTATCAAACTCCTCCCGTATACACTTACTATTTTTCTACGCTTATTGAAATTCCGGTTTATTTTAATCGTACCGATGTTCATATTCCCTCTGAAGAAATGATTACAGCTGAGCTAAATCGTTATATTGCGGATGAAATTAATCAATCTTGTTCATTTACGTTTTTTGAACAGCAGGGGTATGATTTTGAGTTAGGTGTTCCTACAGTATCTACTTTTATTACTGATTTTAATGTAGAGGCAACTATTTTGTATCCTATTTCTATAACAAAAGATGTCAAGAGTGGTACTTTACAGGATTTTAGTGTTTCATTGGTTGCTCCTGTTAAAGGGATGTATACCCTTGCTGCAAGTGTAAGTCAGGAGAGATCCCGCAGCGAAGGTTTGTGTTTAAGTTGTATCGTGGAGTTATCTGAAAAATTTAATTTTGATGTTACAGAGGTTTCTAATGTTGAAACAGGTACAACGATTCTTCAAGTTAAAGAAAGTGATTCGAGTACGCCTCTGTTATTCCAATTTGCATTGTATGATGATATTTATACTTCAGAGGGTGATATTTGGTCATGAAACGAATAGAGAAGAGGTGGTTATTTATCAGTTTTATATTTCTGTTTTTAGTAATTATTTCCCCATTTACCAGCGCAAACAATCATGCGATGGTAAATTATAATGAGTTTTCACAATATGATCCTCTTCAACAGGAACAATATATTGATACCTATTTTACGCAACTAACCAGTGAGGTAGCGTGGTCTGAAGGAGACACTGAATTTGTAGATCAATATTTTAAAGAGCAGGGGGCGAGTGCAATTAATACTCATAAAGAAGTTTTTGAGCATTTTATGGAACAGAAGGGTGTAGTTATAACACTCAATGGTGAGATTGTTGATTATAAAGCTGATGGTACTCTTGTTGCACAAGATAATACTCAAGTTAATCCTACTGATTGGGTGGGAGTATATGACTTTGAGGTAGATACTGATGGTAATTTACAGCTTATTTCTAAAGGGGTCAAACATTCAATTCAGGGAACGGTTCAAAGAAATGACATGGGTGAGATGATAGTTACAAAGGGCAGTATTGGTGGAAAACAGATTGATGGTGGGATACTTACTATTGATGGCTCAGTTATTAAAGGAAAAGCTTTTGGTTTTGGAGATACAGTATTTGCTGGAGAAGAACAAAGGAAATCAGGTGTTATGGTTTTTAATGATAATGAACAACAGTTTAAATATGTTTCAGCTCGCGCCGATTTTTCGTATGATGCTCGGGATAACTCATTGACAATATTAAATCCAGAAAATAGGCCAAAATTATTTTTGTCAAAAGTTGGAAAAGATATTACTATTAAGTCAAAGTCAAATGCGTTTGTTTATTTTGTAGATGATGGAATAGTATTAAAAAATTCTCAGATTAAAGTAGAAAACGGCAAAGTTACACAGATAAAAACGCCTTTGTCGGTAGATCCGCATGATCGCGGTGGCGGAGTTTTAGTAGAAGGGTTAATACATTTTTTAAACTCTGGAACAACACTTAACTTATGTTATGATGGTTCATGTCCAAAGCAAGGCAATTATGTGCACTATCAAGCAGATGGTTTTGAAGTTTCAGGAAAAGGTTTTGAGACAAAACTTGATCGCGCAGTTTTGTCAGGTATAAAGAATAATGTTCTTGGTAAAGAATGGGTTGGTTCACGATATGAATTAATCAAAGGTGATGATTATCCCCCTATTCAACGAAAATTTCTAGCAGAAAATTATTTTGAGGGAAGAGGGTTAGAAGGGAATGCAGATTATTATGATTATTTTACAGTACGTCCTAATGGGGGTAGAGTAGCATATACAAACATAAATAATAAAGTGGGTCTATCTGTTGCTGGTCCTGCGGTTATAAATAATGGTTACTGGTCAATAGAATATGATGGTTCTAAAGTTCTCAAAAGAGAAGCGTATAATCCTCGGACTCATAGTAGATCTCAATCTTCTTTTATTAGTGATACGGATGGAAGGGATGTTGTTCCCATGACGGTTTCGTTTAGTAACAATGATAATAGTCAAAGTGGGTACTCTTTTATTGATTATAATGGGCGTCCAGACATTTTTGTTTATCCTGGTCGTTACACGGGTGTAACTGCTAATGGTGCTGATCCGGAAAATGAAGAGGAATTCTCAAATTTGTTTAAGTATAATTTGAATTTACTTGAAGGTCAACCTCTTGATTTTAGTGAAGGAAAACCACTTGAAGAAATTCCCGATACAAATGAATTTGTGTGTGTTGATGTAGCTATTTGTTCCATTAAACAAACAACAGGGTATGATATACTTGAAGATATGGCTGTTGTTGGTAAAGGGAAAAGTTGGGGGTCGGTAGATCTGCGTAGTAATTGGGCATTATATGAATATTTTCAAGCTAGTCCTCATTTTGAAACACGACAATTTGATGGAAAAGACTTTTATGGATCTGATGAGTCATTACGGGGCAGTTGGAAAGATGGACAAAAAGTTGATATCAATAAGATCACTTTTACTGATCAAAAAGCACCTCCGGTGGATTGGGAGAAAGATTATGGTCTACGTAAGGATAGAATAAATTTTGTGATGTTTGAAGCTCATGATATTCAAAGAGATACTTCCACTGACCAATATCAGAAAATAGGTGGTCATCCTCAGGATCACTTAGTTCCAGTTTATTGGGGTGAATATGAAAACAAGTATACTCATCAGAAAAATGAGGGTTGGATTTCTGTTCAAGCACCGGGTGGATGTCGAGCTAGTGGTGTTTGTGAAATTCCTCTTAATGATTGGATTGCAACGAGACGATGTGAATCTAGTATTATGACTGCAATGAGGGGTTGTATAGGGTATATGGGTGTAAATCAAGTTATACAACCTAAGTTAGGTCAGCTTAAACAAGCTGCTAAGAGAAAGTAGTAAAATAGTAAAATAGTAATAATATAAATAATAAGAATAATTAATGTATTAAATATTAGTAATAAATTTATTTTTTTAAGAACTCATTTTAAGAATTTATACTAACTTGTTTACTTTCTTGGTAGGCGCGGTCTTACAATTTCAAAAGGATATTGAGGGTAAAGACGTGGGGTGATGTTGCCAATACGTCTAAATTGAGGCTGTTGCAAAAGGGTATCTAATGCAAGATCGTTTATATCAAGTATGCCGTTTCCATTATCAAGAATCAGTCCTGCTGCATGCGGTGATTTGCCTTTTCCTCCCCAAATAAGAATATCTCCCGGATGAACTGCTTGGGGATTGTTAGCATCAAAAGGAATACGTTGATTAGGATCTGATTCGAAAAGAAATGCTGCGTTATGACCTTTTGCTGTTACAATATGAGTAGTTCCTTGGGTTCGCAAACCTTGTGAGTTAGTATAATCAATATGGCTTCCTGCTCGTTTCAAACCAAAAACAAGCAAGTCTGCGCAATCTGATGCAAGATATCCTTCTACGATTGGTCTGGTACTTGCCCACATATATGGTGTGTTAAAAAGGCGTGATGATTCATTGAGCCATGGTTCCCATTGATCGTTAGCAAAGGAAATTCTAAGAACTTGTTGGCTGCTTCTTAGAGTTCTCATATCTTCTATGCTGGGTGTTTGAAATTCTTTTTGACCATATGTTAACTGGAGTGAATAACGCATAACGCCTACTCCTGTTTTACTATCACTAAATTGATCTCTGAGGGTAGTAGGGTGAGCATCAGCGACTTGTTCCCAACCTGTTTTCCACTCTGTTTCTACATATTTAATTCTATTACATTGTGGGTCGTAGGCGTTGCATCCATTTTCTTCTTTATCATTCTGATAAAATTGATTAAAATTATCAAAAAACTCAATCTTTTTCCATTGAAGTTTTAAGTCTGTTGAATAGTCCCAAGGTTTAATTTTATTTTTGGGTATTTTTTTACCGTTGAGTGTTAATGACGGTGCTGAAGTGAAGTAGAATTGTCCATTTGGTGTTGTTGCTTGTACTACTGCATATAATGTCACTGTTTGATCTTTATGTGGGTCTTTTGGGCGTTCGTCGATTTTTCCTCCATATTCTGATACAGCAAAAATATTCATAACTTCAACGCCATTAATATGTTGATCTTGAAATTGTTGCGTAAGAGTTTGTGTTCTTTCTTCAAGTGAAACTTCTTGTTTTGGAGGTGCAGGAGAATTAGAGGAGTTAGGGGAAATAGGGGAGTATGCAATTGCGGTGGAATGAGTAGAAGTCGTCGTTTCAGATGAAGGATCTACGCATCCTACATACAATGTAGTAAGAAGGGTTATGCCAAATGGGCGTGCTGACATAACTATAAACAGCGATAATTACTTTATAAACCTTGTTAAACAGTTATTACTTAGGAGTAGTTTAATAGAAAGAGTTATTTTTTTATTTATAAGACTAACAATAATACTAATTCATTAATACTTGAAAATGATGAGAGTTAGAGAAGAAAATGAACAAACTAATTAAGACAAATAAACTAAAATAAATAGGATTACAATAATAAACAGAATTACAAAATTCCTATCCGCGTTTGAATTCGCCAGCAACATCAATCAATTCGACGTGTCCTAGCATGATTCCACGGCAGCAGTAGCGACGTAATCCTAATGAATCCATCACTTTTGCTGCGTTTTCGCCTTTTTCAACACGTTCTTTGAATTCTTCGTAAAGATGTCCAACGGGTTTTCCACAGGAAAAGCAACGAATAGGGATGATCATTTTTTGGTCTACCTGTATGATTTTTGTCGTTTAGCACGAGCTTTGGAATCGTTAGGTTTACATGATTCTTTGCGACGAACGTCAGCAACAAGCAGTAAACGGTCATAGTCGGTGAAGACTTTTTTGAGTTCTTCGTGTTCTTCAACTAATACACGGGCAATAGCAAGACGAGCAGCATCTGCTTGAGAGCTTACTCCTCCACCATTGATAATAACTGCAATATCAACTTTATGTGCGATGGGTCCAGCAAGCACGAGTGGTTCTGATACTCTCATGCGTAAAAGACTGTTACCAAAACTTTCAAATCCTTGTCCATTAATAAAGATTCTTCCAGTTCCTGCTTTTAGAGATGCACGAGCAACTGCGCATTTTCGTTTTCCTTTTGTAAGGTTTTGAGTTTGAGATTTCATTGTTTAGCACCAAGACGTTTACACATTTCTCCAATTGTGATATATTTAAGTGTTGGTAATTTATCTGAACTTGCTTTTGGTGTTGGAATGGTTGTTTTTCCTTCAAATTCAGCTGGAACACCAATATAACATAAAACTCGCTTATATGCTTCACGACCACGAGTAAATTTCCATGGAAGCATTCCCCGCACAGTTCGACGTACATGTCGGTCTGCTAAACGGGAGATAGTTTGAGCTTTTAAAGGGTATCCTTTACGGAGACGGCGTTGTTTTTCACGTGCGAGGGTATTTTCTTTTGCACCACTAATTAACGCTTTTTCACAGTTAATAATGCGGACTTCCTCACCAAGTAAAGCGTCTTTAGCAACAAGAGTTGCAAGTCGTCCAATGATCATGCCTTCTGCGTTGTAGATTCTCATGTTAATTATCCTAGGATCCTCACTTTTTTAGTATCTGGGTTATGAGCAAGTAGCTCTTGAATAGTTGTTGCTTTGCCTTTTGCAGCTTCAATTTTATGTTTTGCTTCAGCTGAGAATTGAAGTGCTGCTACATGTACTTTTTTGGTTAAGTCTCCTACACTGAGTACTTTTCCAGGTACAATAACAATCTCTCCATCTTGAGCAAATTTTTCAATTTTATAGATATTAACCATACGTCGTTGACGAGACGGTTTTCGCACGTCTTTTGCTACACGTTTCCATAATGGAGATGTGCGTGCTTTCTCATCAAGTACATTTAGTAATTGGATTGTCTGGTAATTAGTTGGGCCGCTGCGTATCATCTTAAATCAAGCCCTCCATTTCATCAATTTTTTCTATTAATATTTCTGCACTTTTTACAAGCATTTGTTTAGGACTAAGTTGTCCCCAGCTTTCAACAGTGAGTATGATATTTCCAGTGTATTCTAAGGTGATTTCTGGGTCAAGTTCGGTATAAAATTCAAGTAAATTACTGTCGTATAATTTGTCTTCATTCACTTCAATTTTATTTCCTTTTAAGGTTAAAACTCCATCAGTGCTTTGCGCAACTACAGCAGCTGCGTCTTTTACTTTACCTACATTGAGTGAAGCTTCATTACGATAAAATGCCCATCCTGGTGACCATTTGGTATGATCTTTTCCTTGTCCCATGACTGCGATAAGTGTTAGATCAACTTTTTGTTTTGCTAGTAATTTAACTAATGGCATTTTAGGATATACAAAGGTACATTTTGGATCTGCGCTTTCTGCTTCTTCAGCATAGACATATCCTTTTTTGGATGCTTTGAGTTTTAGTTGTAAGGTGCAACGAGCACTACGTTCTTGTACTTCTTCTATTGATTTAGGAAGGGAATAATTTGCAAGATCAGTTTTTATTGGCACTAATCCGATACGTAACGCGAGCATCTCATCATAAAGGGCACTGTTGTTATCTTTGATTTCTATGTCTTCAACAGCGAGAGTTGGCACTTCTTCGAGAATAAGACGACGTAGAGTATTAATAAATGCGTCATCTGCACCTTTAACACGTACATTAAGACGATTTTCTTTTTTACTCTCAGAGATCTTTTCAATATGAATTGCCATTTCTGCTTAAACCCTCCGTCCACGACGTCCGCCTTTCATTCGGCATCCGTTATGAGGTTCTGGTGTTACTTCATCTATTTTACCTATGCGAATTCCAATACGAGAGAGTGCGCGAATTGCTGCTTGTGCTCCAGGCCCGGTATTTTTTGGACCGTTGTGACCGCCTTTTCCGCGAACACGTATATAGAGTCCACTAATACCCTTTTCTGCGCAAATTTCAGCAACTTTTTTGGCACATCCCATTGCAGCAGTTGGTGAACTTTCAAGACGGTCAGATTTAACCATCTGCCCACCACTTGCGCGAGCAATAGTTTCAGTACCAGTAATATCAGTTACGGTGATGATTGTGTTGTTGTATGTTGAAAGAATGTGAGCAACTCCCCAACGAATTTTTTGCATTGGCTTTGCTGCAAATGAACCACGTTCAACCATTTCTGAGACGCCTTTTGCTGGTTTCATTCTACATTCTCCTCAGGAATTATGACATCTTCTTCATCATTTCCTTTATTCTTTTTGTCTTTTTTAGAATCGTCTTTAGGTTTAGTAGCTACAATCCGTTCTGGGTGATCTACATTAATGAATACAGATTTTTCATGGAATGCAATAGCTTCTTCTTCCTCTAGGGGTACAAGATAGGAAGGTGATGTTACTTCTTTATCTGCGATGCGAACGTGTCGGTGTGTGATAAACTGTCGTGCTTGTTTCATACTTCGCGCAAGACCTTTACGATAGACTACGCTTTGCATACGTCGATTTAATACATCTTTAACTTCAAGTGTAAGAATTTGATCTAAGGTGCCAGTTGATGGTAAGATACCAAGGCGTTTGAGTTTTGCTAATACCAATTCTTTTTCTCGTTGAGCTTGTTGTGTTTTAGTAGCAATAAGATTTTTTGCAATCTTTTTGTACTTACGTAAAAAAGAGCTTGCTATGAGAATTTCTTTTTTCTTTACAAGTCCAAATTCTTGAACTAGTACTTTTTCAGATTCAATAGCAGCACGAATCCAAGGATGGTTCGGAGTTGAATATTTCTTTTTAAGTTTTTTAGGATCTCCCACGTGTTAACACCTTACTATTTCTTCTTCGCAACGCCTACAACTTTGCCTTTACTTCGTCTGAAGTTTGACCGAGTACGTTGACCACGTACTGGTAGACCACGGATGTGACGAATTCCGCGAAGGGATTTAATTTTTTTGAGTCGTTTAAGATCGTTTTCTTGTGTGAATGATAATGAACTAGTAATCAAATGTTTATTTTCGCCAGTTTCGTAGTCTTTACGTCGATTAAACATCCAAGTAGGAAGTCCTGCTTTTTCTAAATGAGCAATAGTCTCATTAATTTTGACGAGTTGTTGATCTGTAAGTTCTCCAGCTTTAGTTGTTCGGGGAACAGAAGAGATTGAGAGGATTGCATCGGAGAGAGTAACGCCGATTCCGCGGATGTTGGTAAGTGCATAGCGAATAGATTTAGTACCTGGTAGGTCTACATTCGCTACACGCACAATGTGTTTGAAATCTTTTTTTGGTTCTACGGACATTTTGAGTTTGACCTTTTTTATAATTGCCTAGAAATCGCCTGAACAGCTTTGCTGGTATGGTCGTTGACTATACTTCACATTTGCTGCCCTGTAATCGCGTTAACTCGGGCAAAGATACTTGACAAAAAAGCAGGTGGTTTATAAACTTTTCTGAAATGGGGGTTTTGTGGTTCAATTAGTGTCTGTTATGATTTGTCGTTCTTAAGCTTATTTTGAATTCGCCCCTAATTAGTAGTGATCTTTAAATAAAATTTATTATTTTAACCATAAATGGTCTGACAAAAGTTTTTTCACGAAGGAGATTATATGCTTCAAGTTAAGAGTTGATTATTTTCTTTTTGTTTTACAATATGGGTTTGAATAACAATAAAATCTATAAAGCTTTAATTTAAATTAGCTTTTTTAATGACAATTATTGTTTCTGTTGGTGGTCCTAGTGCTGCGGGAAAAACTACCTGTGTTGATGCGCTCTATGAACGTCTTTCACAGCATTGTCGTGTAGGCAAATTAAGTTTAGATGATTGTTATCGTGATCTTGTGGCGGCTGGTTTATCTACTGAGCAGCGTTGTGCATTAGAGATCAACACTACTTTGAATTGGGATCATCCAGATATTATTGACTGGGAGAAACCGACTGGTTGGTATACTGCTCTTGCGCAAGGTAAATCCGTTACTTTTCCAAAATATTGTTTTGCAACTCACTCTTTTACTCAAATTGATGGCAGTACTCGAGAGGAATCAGTTCAGGGAGATGTAGAGGTTGTTCTCGTTGAAGGCCATTTACTTCTTTATTTTCCTGAAATTAGAAATCATAGTGATAGGCTTTATTTTGTTGATAGCCCAAAAGAAGTTTCGATTGTGCGTCGCTTTCAGCGGGATTTGTGTGAACGTCGTCGCAGTCCAGAATCAGTTTTAGCACAATTAGAGTCAACGGTACTTCCGATGCAGGACCAGTTTATTGCTCCTTGTGCTTATTATGAGGGTGTTCGTTTTGTTCCATGGTATGATAATGACTCAGCAGTTGCTCAATTAAGGTCTTTGGCTAATGGTCACGGTTTTCTAGGTTATATTAAACAACAAATTCAAGAGGAAGAAGCGAATCAACTTGCCAATCGTCTATTTATGGTTGCTCATCCTGCTCACCAACGTATGGTGGAAAAAGCAACGCTTTATGGTGTTATTGAAGGATTAGCAGAAGATATTTATTCTTTATTGGGTAGAGGGCAGTTACCTCGGGAACGTGGTCGTACACTGCCTGTAATTGAGAAACTTCTCGCTGTATAAATCTTATTCTTCTAACTCATTTTTATTTTGTTGTTCTGCTGCTGCATCTTGTGTTTCTTGTTCTTTCTCTCGTTTTCGCGCTTCTTTACGAATCTCTTTTTCTTGTTCTTTTTCTTTGAGAAATTCCTGTTCACGCAGATGTTTTCTCCATTTAAAGATAGTATAATTCACGGGATTTTTGACGCGTTGACAGATACCGGTGTCACATTTACAACCGAGAGCTTTGTAATATCCTTCATTATCACAATTTGGCGGTAATTTTTCACCAGCGACATAGCTCATAAATTGTCCCTTGATGTAGACTTCACGCAGTGGTTCAGGATTACGTTTGTTCCATTCAAAAATATATTTTTCTACTTCGTCTTGATTCCAGCCAATTTTTCCCAAGAAATTCATAAGGCAAAATAATCCTCGTTTTTTTCCGTCGATAAGTCCTCGGGAGATGTGTTGGATACAGGGTGGAAAAAACTCTTCTTTAATGGGGCTGGTGATTTGAATCTCTTGTTGTTTTTTGGTACTTTCTCTGGTTTTGTCACGGTCTTCTTTATGAACAAAATCATATGCTTTGATGAGTAGTGTGCGCGCAGAATCTGTGTAAATGTCACGTCGTAAAAATGGTCTAATTGCGGTGATTTTTTCCGGATCAGCCATGTCGCGAGTAAATGCAGCGACGCTGTGGATATCAATTGGTATGCTTGCAAGTCCTGATTTTTCATGCAGGCTATAAGGCATGCGGTAGAGGTGGCGTGAAGCGATAAGTATGGTGTCGATTTCTAAAAAAGCGTCGACATTGAGGTGAGCAATATTTTGCCCTTGTGCGTTTTTCTCGTGATAAATGATATCTTCTGTGTTGAGGTTTACTTTTTCTTTAATCTTGGCAAAATCGCCTTTTTCAAAGAGAACGATACGTCTTGCTAGTTCTTTTTTGATGTTGTGGGTAACATAAGCTGCAATTTTTCTTGCTGCTTCAGGAAAGAGTTTTTTCGTGCTAACATTATTTATCTGTTGGGGAAATGCTTCAAATGGAACGCCGATGTGGAACCCTTTATTCCCGCTAAATTTGATGAATATATCTTCTGTACTTACTTGAGTATATTCTAAAAAAGCGATGACAAGTTCAGCAGCGATACGACTATACTCAAAGATGGCACAGTCGATATCTAAGATAAGATCCCATCCACAGCGTAGTGCAGTTAGTTCTTCTCTGTTGAGTTTACTATCAATTGCTAACGGGTTGGTCCAGAGTTCTTCACTAGAATGAAATGAGGTGGCACCGTTCATGACGACGTCGAGTACATCACGCTGATATTGTAATGTATCAGGGCGTTTGCCAAAGCCTTCACCATACCGGATACCTATCTCTTTACGCTGTGCATGGTCAACGAGTGCTTGTTGTATCTCAGGACGTTTGTAATGCTTGAGGAGCGTACTTTTAGAGATGACCATGCATTAATCAGGAGAGCATGAAGTTTAAAAGGTTGTCTGTGGAAAGAAATTATTTTACTAAAATAAATTAAGAAATTATCTAGGTGATCGGTCTAGGATTGCTGTTAATTTTGTGTATACTGCGTCTGTTGGTTCTATTCTTTGGTAATTTCTATGTTGCTCGTTGAAATTAAGCGAATTTCCTTCAAAATCAAGATGATTTATATTAGTGCTCCAAATATTATAATGTGGCTTCTTCCCTGTAATTGGTTCATATTCAATAACGCTACAACGAGTAGCAGAACCCACTTCGTTTAATTCATGGCCACCATGGGCCATCCATCGTTTATGTTCTCGTTCAGTTGATGCTAAGGTTACAAGAACTTTGTCTCCAGGAATAAGATTTGCTATATCTTCTATTCCAGTTACGGACATGTATAAAGGTCGTCGTGACCTCTTTTATTTCTTGGCACTAATTAAAATGAGAAAAATTATAATCCGCTCGCGTCTTTTTTGAACTCTTCTGCTTTCTTTTTCATAGATTTAAGAGCTTCTTTGACTGCTTTACGTGGTTCGATACCTTTAGTTTCAAGAAGAAATTGAGGAACACCAATCAATGGGTGATCAATACGGTAGGTAGAGAGGGTTACACCTTTAACAGCAAGAAGTTCTTCTTTTAAAAGATTGCAAAACGTGTGAGTTTCGCCTTTGAGTTGGAATACAAGCTTGGTTTTTGATTCTTCAAGAACATTTACTTCCATGGTAAGAGGAGTTTCAGGGGGCTTGTTTATAAACTTTTCGTGACAGCTCGTGGATCGCGCGGTAATTCGTTTCGGTTTGGTTTCGGATGTTCTATTAGTTGTTCCTCTAATTCTTCAAGAGGATATACGCCATTATAAAAACGAACTATTATTAGATCGCAAAGTGTTCCTTCTTGCTGCATGGTGCGAAACAGTGAAGGTAAAAAGCCCCCTTCATCTTGAAATACGCGTTCAAGGTTTCTGGTTGTGCGCTCATTACTATATCCTTGTGGATTATGGAATAAATATTTATAATCTCTCCACATTTGATTACTTTGCGAGCAGACATTGTAGGTAACTAAGATGAGTGGACTAGATGTAAGGTTTCTTTGCGAGGCACGAACTGTTTGTGAATTACTTGTTAAAGTATAATGGTTGGCTTGACGTGTTTGAAGATGGTGGTTGGGCATAAGCTCTTTGATGAAAGTTTCATATCCTTGTGGATTAGCGGGAAGGGAGAGTATTTGTTTATCCACATCGTCTGTTTTAAACTGAGGGGGTGTTTCGTATAGTGTTCTAGCTTCTACCAAACCGCGTGGCATTGAAGAGACCAACGAGGCAAGATAATATACTCCCATGGGTGTCTTGGTGGTATGTTTACTTTTTAATATTTACTCTCTAAAAGTAAATACATTGCCTGCCAGCTCAACAAAAAGACTTAAAAACCTCAAAAATGTTCTTAGGTATAGGTGATTGATGATGAAACTTATTCTTACTAAAAAACCAAAAAATGTTACGATTATTGAGGGCTTTCCTGGCTTTGGTTTAATTGGCACGATTGCAACTGAATTTTTAATGGAGCATTTACAAACTGAAAAAATAGGTACGGTTGAAATAGATGATATTCCTGCAATGGTGGCAATTCATGGAGGAAAAGTTGTTGAGCCAGTTTCAATTCATTATAATAAAAAGCATAATCTCGTGCTTGTTCATGCACTTAATGTTGGAAAAAATGCAGGATGGCAACTTGCTGATGTTGCGTTAGAACTTGCTAAACAAGTGACTGCAAAAGAGATAATTTCGTTAGAGGGTGTTGGTTCTCCAAGTGGTGAAGACAATCGAATTTTTTATTATACTTCAAAGAAAAATACGATTGGCAAGTTAGAAGGTATGGCGTCGCCACTCATGGAAGGAGTTATTGTGGGTGTTACTGGAGCGTTACTTGCAAAAAATTCTTTAATACCACAAATGGCCTTGTTTGCAGAAGCGAGAAGTAATTTACCTGATAGTAAAGCAGCAGCTCATATTATTCAAGCATTGGATGCATATTTGGGTCTTGAAATTAATCCTCAACCATTGCTAAAACAAGCTCAACAATTTGAAGCGCAGTTGCGAGGAATGCTGCAAAAAGGACAAAAAGCTCAAGAGATACAGGAAGAAAAACATTTGAGTTATGTGGGGTAAGAGTATGGCTCAAAAACAACAAGTAATGCCTCCAGTTGCTTCTTCGGTGTCAAAGAGTTCTTCGTTTCCCTCTTTAACATTACTTTTTGCTGTCGTTGTTATTGCGGTTGCAGTAGTGGATTATTTTAAAATTTATACTATTCCTCCTCTAGCTATTGATGTTGTGCTCTTAGTTTCTGGTTTGAAATTATTGTATTGGGGCGTTGAGAAAGGCTTTGAGAAGCGAAGGAAGGAGATGTTTAAGAAGTATATTTGATTTTTAATTTTATAGTAACTGCTTGGACCTACTAGTATTATTTTAGTAATCATCAAAAATTTCTTTGGTTGTAATGGGCATTGTAGGTGAAATAATTCTCATTGCTTTATTAACACCTGCGAAAAATATAAAACTATTCGGTGTTGATTAAATATTTCATTCTTTAAATATCTAATATTAAATTGGATATTTAAGAAACTAAAAAATTAAATGTTTTAGTTTTTAATTGAATATTCAGTTCTTAATCTTTCCTGTACTTGGTTAAATAATTCAGAATCTAATAATTGTTTATGTGTTCCTTTACTTCCCTTTCCAGCAAATTTTACCTCACCAAGGTATGCCCTATTAGACAAAATTTTTTTTAGCCCGTTGACACTCACACCATGCATTTTAGCTAATTTGGTTAGGCTGTGATTGCCTTCTAAAAATAAACTGTACATAGACTTAACGCGCGCCGCGTTTTGTTCATCGATAACTAATTTCTTATCTATCATCACATATCCTAGCGGAGGCTTAGTGATTGCGCCCCCTTCTTGGAATTTACGTTCCATACCGAAGGTGGTGCGCTCTCCGATGATATTTCGTTCAAATTCTGCGAAGGCCGAAATAATATGAAACATTAATTTTCCCGATGCTGATGCTGTTTCAACTTTATCTTGTAATGATACAAAATCTATTCCCCAGACTTTGAGTTTATCGATTGTAAGAATAAGATCTTTGAGGCTACGGCTAAAGCGATCTAATTTGTAGATAAATATTGCAGAAAAGACGTGGTTTTCAGCATCAAATAACATTTGTTGCATGGCTGGGCGATGTTTGAGATCTTTTGCTGATTTTCCTTCGTCTTTGTAGATCTTATGTATATCATACCCTAAGGCAGAGGCATAATTACGCAGAGAATCTTCTTGTGCTGCTAACGAGAAACCTTCTTTAGCTTGTTCTTCGGTTGAAACGCGAGTATATATTGCAGCTAGTGGTTTTGGCATTTGCATAACCTCAGTTTTATTCATTAACTTTGCTTTTTTGTGCACTAAGGGCATTCAGTTTTAATTTCTTTAGTAACTTAGGGCTCCCTAAGTATATAAAATTTGCGTTCAGAACAAGAGAAAGTCCGTTCGCGTTCGTTTTTAGAACCCTTAGTGCACAGATAATATCATGAAAGATAGAAGTTGGTTGGTGTTTGAAAAGTTCTGATGGAGGATGCTAGTTTAAAGTAGTTTTTAGAACCTAAGTGAACAGAAAAATAACCATTGCCCAGTTTGAACCAAATCTTTATATGGTAATGTGAAATCCAATCATTATGGTCGATGATAAAATTTTACAAAGAAGTTTTTATGCTTCATTAGGTAATGATTTAAAACCCTACATTAGTCACGTGGGTGAATTAACGCTGGGTGACCAAGGAATCATGGCATCAGAACTCCGCCCCAAAGAAACATTAGATACTTTATGTTTACGAGTTGGTTTAAAGGAACAACCAAGAGAAGTAGTACTTCCAGAAACATACCAAGGACATAGAATTTTTTATGAAGTAGGTGGTCAAATTAGGGCGAAGTAAGTATCATTCATTAGTTCTAAAACTTTCAATCAAATCTACTAGTTTTTCGAAAATATTGTGCCTAAGTTTAGTTGATTTGGGTCAGCCCAAGTGAAGGAAACTACCCTCCCAAGTTAGTCTTAATTATTTAATTTAAGATTAAAATATGTAGGTTTGCTTTATCTAATTATTACTTGTATTTTTAAGAAATGTAATTGTTAGATTTAACTATAAATTCTTGGAATAAAATATTTAATTATCTCTCCTATCTTTTAGAAACTGGTTTATAATCAATACTTAAATATTTCAGCTCGTAAAACTTATATATTGTCTCTTTATCCTAAATAGATTATGGATAGTCGAAATGTGCAACGAACAGGCGATATGTTTTATGTTTATCTCCCCACTCGTTGGTGCAAAAAGTATAATATCTCTGGTAAAACAAAAGTAGGTATACAAATAAACGCCGACGGATCTTTGAGTATTCATCCGCAAGCTGCAACCAAAAAGAAAACACATCTCCAAATTAAAGTAAAAGGTGAAGACATAGATGCATTACACAAGCTTATTGTTGCAAGTTATATTAGTCCTGCTGATTCATTTAGAATTACACTAGATAATGAATTAGATTTTACCAAAGTTCTCAACCAGAAGAATCTGATGAGCTTAGAACTAGTAGAAATTGATGGAAACCATATTTTATGTGAATCATCAATGAGTGTTAATGACCCGTTACTTCTTCTTACTACGATGATTCGTAAGACTCGTAATTTATTGAGTGTTCTTGTAACTGAAGCACCCAAAGAGCTATTTGATCGATATGAGAGCGAGATTGATCGCAGCCGCGTCTTGATTGAGAAATCAGTTATCGGATCATTTGTTAATCCAGCTGAATCACAGCATAAGACGGTAGAACTATACTTTATGTCATTAATTTCAAAAGAATTAGAAAGATTGGCGGACCATCTTGTTTCGTTAGAAAAACCAAGTGAGTCATTTTGTAAAAAAGTTGCGAAAGGATTGGGATTGATCCAGGATTTGTTGGATAATGGCTGTAAAAAATTAGATGTGGATAGTGCTCTGGCGTTTGTGTCATTTATTTCTACATTACAGGATATTAAAGTCAAAGACGTAGAGAGTTATGATCAGCGCCGCATCGTTCGTGCACTGCATGCGATTTCTGAAGTAGTGATTGATTGGGCTGTGATTAAGGAAGGAGAGAAATAGACCACAAATTCTTTTATAATAAAGCTATTATGAAGAGAATATGTCTTTATCGTTAGTTAGAAGTGTAAAGAATGCGGTACAGAAAACACAACAGGTCCATGCGTTAAATGCCACAGAAATTCTTGAAGCGTTAGTACGAGTAGCAGATACAGTTGACAAACGCTTTACACCAACACGGTTAGATGACTGGTGGAAAGTAATAGATGAGGTAGAGTACGGACCATTTATTCATGATATTGGCGTGGAACAAGGACATAATTATCAAGACCCCGAAATACACCATCGACCATTATGGGGATATAATAAACAACACCACTATTTTCGTAAAAGAGATATTGACAGACTTAGACCTTTCCTTACTATAGTAGATGAAGAGAAATTCGGAGCTTTAGATATAAATGCAGAACTTCTGATTATGACGTTTCATATCAATTATGATTTAACTATGTCTAACTATTATTTTGATAGGTCATTTTTACCCCAAGCGTTAGAAAATTATGTTGGTTTAGGCAAAGCATTTGCAAAGAGGGCAGCCCCCATATGGGAAACTATTTTACGAGCTCGCGGCTATAGAGAAAAAGGTGAGACTGAAGCTGAGATCATACGGATTCTTGCGGCATCGCGTGTTTCAGATAAAGATCGGCCCGTCAGACTCATCCATGATGCCACACCAGCGGATTTATTTCGTTACCAAAATAGGTTTATAGGATTACTTCATGACACAAATGCACCTGATGCCCTTAGAGCAAACCTGGTTGATTTAATTTGGGGTTTAGGAGTGTATACTACTTGGCCACACCCATTAGGATACGTACAATTTAATAATGAACAAAAAATAAAAAGTTTATTAGAATAGATTATAGAATTTATTCGTCGCCTTCTGCTTCTAATTCTTCGATAGCTTTTTCGTATTCTTGTTCAGAAATAACTTTTTTCTTCATAAGAAGTTTAATTAAAGCGTTAAGCAAAAGGGTATTTTCATCAACAACGTCTTCGAGTTCCATTTCTTCGTCATCGAATTCTTCAGCGTCGTGGTTATTATGGTTGTTTTGTGGCATAGTAGTTTCCTCCAGGTTTTAGGGCTTGGAAGAAGGTTGATTAATAAAGGTATCTGGTGAGAATGGAATAGTATTATTTTAGTATTTTTTTTCTATACTTTTTGTATTATTTATGTACTTTGATGATCCTCATTGGACAATCACGAACGGTGCGTAATGATACCTCTAGTTCAATTTGGGAGATGGAAAGAATGGTTGTTTCTCCTTTTTGTATTCCTTTCTTAAGAATCGATTTGCCATCAAGTGGATTTATTTCCCAATGTTGAGGATCTAATTCTACACAGGCATTGCAACCTATACAGCGTTCACGAAGGTGAATTAACGTGGGCATATATCCCTCTGTTTCCAACGATATACTTTATCATTTTTACGCACTGTACTAGAACAGGGAAAAGTCACTAATGATGATTTTGGAGCGTGAACTACATTTTTCTCATCAATACAAAGCTGCGATACGGTAACTTCTTGAATGCCGGTAGTTGGGCCTGTTACAAAAATGGTTTCTGCTACTTTTAATTCACCAGCATCGAGTAGAACTTGTGCAATCTGTGTTTTGGGATAATAGTTATCTACTTTGCCAACATAAATTTTCTCGTGGGTTGCTTGTGACCCATACGACCCACTCCATTCCCCAAGTTGTTTTCCGAGGTAATAACCGCCTTGCCAAAATCCACGATTATACACTTGCGATAGACGGGTTGTCCACGTAGCTATTTTTTCAGGCGTGTAGGTCTTGTCTTGATAGGCAAGAATAGCTTCTTTGTATACAGTTGCTGTTGTGAAGACATACTCTGGCCCTTTTCCTCTCCCCTCTATTTTGAATATAGAAACACCACTTTCAATGAGCTTATCGACAAAGCCGATCGTGCAGAGATCTTTAGGCGACATGATGTATTTATTATCAACAACTAATTCATCTCCTGTTTCTTCGTCAGTAATTTTGTACGAACGTCGACAATTTTGTAAACACGCACCACGATTTGCTGAGGCATTATACGTTGCAAGACTCATATAACATTTCCCAGAGATAGCAACACATAATGCACCATGAACAAAGACTTCAACGTCTACTATTTTGCCAGAAGGTCCTTTTATTTGTTGATCTTTGATTTGTTGCACAATTTTTGTGATTTGCTCTAACGTGAGTTCTCGCGCCAGCACTACCGTGTCAGCAAATTGAGAATAGAATTTTACAGCATCAATATTTGTAATATTAGCTTGAGTGGATAGATGGATAGCAAGACCAATTGATCGAGCATAGATCATAGCAGCAACATCAGCAACGATAACTGCATTGACACCAGCTTTTTTTGCTTCATTACAGATTTTATGCATTAATGCGAGATCATGATCATACAAGATAGTATTTAATGTAAGATACGCTTTGATATTATTTTTATGACACTGCTTAACGATTTCGTGTAAATCCTCAATGCTAAAATTATTCGTTGAACGAGCCCGCATATTAAGCTGCTCAATACCAAAATACACGGAATCAGCTTTTGCTTGGATTGCAGCAGCAAGCGCTTCAAATGATCCCACAGGCGCCATAATTTCGGGAATTTTGTACATACTTCATTTTTAGGTGAGATTTTTATAAGATTTTGGGAGAAAAACAACAAATAAAGAAATCCAACAAAATAACTTGGTTAACGTGTTGGATTTCTAATAGGAAACCAACCAACAACACCGAAGAACTTAGTTGGTTTCCTATAAAGAATTGGAAAATAGAAGTAGGTAGGTGAGAGAAAAACGAAGGCTTAGTTTTTTAAATGCGGCTTAAATTGAAACTGTATGCAGGAAGAGAACCAATATTATTCTTATAATTCAGGCGACCTACCTAAAGGCTGCGAGATGTGTGTGCGTGGAGAGAAAGTAGTTTTATTTGTGACTGGAATTTGTCCCAGAAAATGCTACTTTTGCCCTCTTTCTGATGCAAAATATGGTAAAGATGTTAGTTTTGCAAATGAACGATCACTTCAAAGTTCGCAGGATTTAATTAAAGAAGCAGAAATGATGGATGCAAAAGGGGCAGGGATTACTGGCGGCGATCCGCTGATTAAAATTGAACGAACACTACGTTATATTAAAGCCCTTAAAGACCATTTTGGAAAAGAGTTCCATATACATCTGTACACTTCCTTTAATTTAGTTAGTGAAAAAAACATGCAGCAATTGTATCAAGCAGGCCTTGATGAGATTCGTTTTCACCCCGATCTAGAAAGCACACGATTTTGGAAACATATTCTTTTTGCTCGAAAATTTCCATGGTCAATGGGTATTGAAGTCCCTCTGATTCCTACAAAGAGAAAAGAATTGAAAGCTATGATAGATTATTTTTGTGATAAAGTGGACTTTATGAATTTTAATGAATTAGAACGAGCAGATAATGATCTTTCAAAAGTAGATGAACTTGGACTTAAAACGATTGATCAATTTAGTTATGCCATAGAAGGGTCAGTTGAGCTTGGATTAGAACTGATGGAATATGTCAAGACAAAAAAAGGCGACTTGCCCGTTCATGTTTGTACCGCAAAACTTAAAGATGCAACACAGCTTACAAATCGCTTGGAAAGGGAATCACACGGCATGAAACGCGATTTTGATCGAGTTGACGATGAAGGACTCTTAGTACGAGGAGCATTGTATTTACCAGATCTTTCACCCGGATTTGGGTATAGGGCGAAGTTGGCAGAGATGGATAAAATACCAATTCTAGATCAGTTGAAAGTGATTGAGAAAAAAATATTGAATCACATACCTCTCAAAGAAAATGAATATGCATTAGATTGTGAAAAACCACGAATTTTATTAGGTGTCAAAAATCTGCGTGTGCATAAAGCATTTTTCCATTCTTTAGGTCTGTTGACCGCAATTGTAAAAGAATTGCCTACGGCGGATCAATTAGAAATTGAAGTAGATTTCTTGGAGTGAAGTTATATAGATAGCGATAACTGAAGTTAGCCGAAAGGCTTAAAATAGCTAAAATAGTACTTGTCCTTTAAGAGGTTAGGCATGGATGGATCTAGTATTGTAGCAGTGCTCTTTGTGTTAGGTATTATTTTCTGGTTTTTGAGTCAGCACCATAAACGTTTTGCGTACACAACTGCTGCATCAGTCCATACAGCTCACCGGACGCAAGAACTTCATGCTCAAGAACAACGCCGAGAGCAAATTCTGCATAGACCAATTTCACCACCAGTAGATCTTCAACCACAACAACGTCAAATCCAAGAACAAGAACGGCAGGCTGAACGTCAAGAACAAAACACCCGTGAACAAGAACAAAGAGCAGCCCAACAGCAACAAGAAATTACGGCTCGAACCCAGCAATTGCAACAAAGTGAACGGGCAGAAGAACAGCGCTTAGCACACCTTATCAATCAATTAAAACAAAAAGAAGCTCAATTAACGCAAGCTGGCGAACGAGAAACACAATTACGCACAACAATAGCCGAATTAGAAACGCTAGAGAATCAATTAAAAGAAGCGATAGAAAAACAAATAGCGCAGACTAGTGACTTTAATGAAAAATTAGAGGCATTGCGTAAAGATCATATTGATTCTCTCAAAAGTGTGGATGATGAACAAAAGAAATTACATCAATTGCGTTCTGAAATCGAAGCCATTTTAGCAGAGAAAAACAGATTAGAAGCAGATGTTACAATGAAAAATAATGAGTTAGAAAGGTTGGGAACGACAACAATTCAAGAGACAGAAGAGTTAAATCGGTTAGAAAGTAAAGCAGCAGATTTACGTACGCAGATTGGAAGTCATCAAAATACAATTAAGAGTTATACATTGAAATTAAATGATTTGGTACGCGAAAGAGCAGAATTAGGAGTGAAAATAAACTTAGAAGAAACAAAATTAAGAGAAACACGAATGCAGCAACAAGCGTTATCATCACACATTGCAAGTAAACAACAAGAGTTAGAACGATTGGAACAAGAAATTACGCGAACAGAGAAGAATTTTAGTGAAAGTAAGAAGACATTGGGCGCAGAAATAGCTCAAAAAAGCCGAGAAGTACAAGCATTAGAAAATAGACAAAGAGAGTTAACTCAAGAGATAAGTTTACTTATACAACAGATTAGTGAATTAGAAAGAATTCAAGTACAACAAAATTCTCAACGAATATTAGATTTGGAAGCAGAAATAAACCGGTTAACGCAAATTCAAGCTCAAACCATGAAAGAAAAAGAAGACTCTGAGAAAAAACAGGCAGCAGAGATTGAACGATTGAATACATTACTTAAAGAACAGGGGAAGCAAACAGGAGAGGTTATCAAAAAAGCTCGGAAAAGATCGACAAATAAATCACAAGCACAGCGTTTGGCGCGAGGTCAGTTTATTTTTAATGTGATTTATGGGATTCATCAAACAATTAAAGCTTTAGATGATCCAACAGCAAAAATATCTGCGGTTCTTGCCGGCGTAAAAACAAGATATAAAAATGCAATCAGCACTTGCGATCAATTAATAGAAATCGTAAAAGACTCACCAGAGTTAGTACCTGATGCCCAGCGAGTTAAAAGCAATCTGGAAGTAAATTATACTAAATTTTTATCGTTTAAAATAAATAAACCTAATGCAGATGAGAAGGCTTTAGCTAAAATTATCCTAGAACAAGAGATTCGAGATTTAATTCTTCAATATGAATATGTTATTGCGATTCTTAAAGCAGTGTATGGAGAGGAGATTCAAGCGGTTTCAGAGGAAGTAATTACAGGAATAGCAAACAAAAGCACTTTTTCTACGTAAAACTTATTGTTAGAGAAGCGAATGGCAAATGATCTTACAATGATCTTTGATACACTTCCCGTAACCTTTATATAACGTGAAAATAGTCTTTTTTGGTGGTTGGGAAAAATAAAGTGGTAGTTAGAAAAAATAAAGAGATGTACCAAGAGGATACTTGGGATCTTTCTGCGTTAAAGACTGGCGACCTAGATAGTGAACTTGCAGCAATTGGAAAAAAAGTAAAGAATTTGGAAGCGCAACGCAAACTCCTCACCAATACTATTACTCCAAAAGTATTTTTGACAATTCTTCGAGAATTTGAAATGTTACGTAAGCATATTGAAATGTTTGCATCATTTTATCACCTTAAACAATGTGAGGATGTGTCTAATCAAACGATGCTTGCAGCAAGTTCTAAAATTGAGAGTACTCTTACGCAAGCAGGTAATAGGTTACTCTTTTTTTCATTCTGGTTTAAAGACCTTCCCGATGCTAAAGCGCAAGAATTAATCAAAGCAAGTGGAAAATATCATTATTACCTTGAAACAATACGTAAAACAAAAAAATATACTCTTAGTGAAAAAGAGGAAAAAATAATCAATCTTAAAGATGTTACGGGTAGTTCTGCGCTTAATACTCTGTATGAGCTTACAACAAGCCACTTTGAGTACATTCTTGATGGGAAAAAGTATACTCAAGAAGAGTTAGTGACATTTGTTCGTTCAGGTTCTGCTACAGTACGTGAAAAAACATATCGCACTTTGCTTTCCCCTTATCAAAAACATGCTGATGTGATCGGTGAGATCTACAAAAATATCATTATGGATTGGAGACAGGAACACATTACGCTGCGAGGATATAAGAGTGCCATTTCTGTTCGTAATGTTGACAATGATTTACCTGATAAAGCAGTAGAAGCGTTATTGCATGTTTGTCAAAAAAACGAGAACGTGTTTCATCGTTTCTTTGAGATTAAACGGAAAAGGTTAGGATTAAAACAATTACGACGGTATGATATTTATGCCCCGCTGGCTGAAGAGAAGGCAACTATTTCATATGATGAAGCAATTCGCATCGTATTGGAAACATTTGATAGTTTTTCTTCACAATTTGGTAACGCAGCGCGTAAGATCATAGATGGCAAACATATCCATTCTTCTATTGGTCCTAAAAAGCGTTCTGGCGCGTTTTGTAGTACAGTCACTACAGATATTGCCCCTTATGTATTTTTAACGTATACGGGCAAATATCGTGATGTATCAACGCTGGCACATGAGTTAGGGCATGGTGTTCATTCTGTTTTATCGGCAGGTCAGACAGAATTTACTCATTCTTCATGTTTGCCTTTAGCGGAAACAGCTTCTGTTTTTAGTGAAATGCTTTTAGCGCAGAAGGTGCGTACAAAGAATCCAGCTTTAGCTAAACAAATGATATTTACCCATTTGGATGATATTTACGCAACCATCATTCGCCAGGCTGGCTTTGTTCGGTTTGAGATTGTTGCGCATGAGATGATTAAACAAGGAAAAACAGTAGATGAAATTAGTGCAAAATACCTGGAGATGTTACGAAAACAGGTAGGATCAAATGTGGTTGTTGATGATTTGTTTGCTCATGAATGGTTGTATATTCCTCACATTTTCCACACGCCGTTTTATTGCTATGCGTATGCGTTTGGGAATCTTTTGACTCTTGCCCTATATGAGATGTATCAAGAACAAGGTGAGAAGATGGTAAATAAGATAATTACCATGCTCGCTGCTGGCGGAAGTGAGAGTCCTGTTAAAGTTACTAAAGCACTTGGTGTTGATATTTGTTCTGAAAAATTCTGGCAAAAAGGATTTGATTCGATTTCTAAGATGATTGATGAAATTGAGTAGGGTTTTGGTTCTATTCTGCTTGTTGTTTTTGGAGTAGCTAAATGTTTAAAAAGAGGAATTTGGTTTTTGGGTATATGAATATAGGCCAATATTTAGCTAATGTAGGTTATGCATTAATTGGTAAAACACCACCTGCGGGAAATGTTGCTTCTGCAAGACTTGGTGTAGAGAACCATAATGGTATTTTAGAAGGACCTTATAGTACTCTACAATTAGAAGGAAGAATTCCAGGAAAACCGCCCGTAGAATTAGATGTTGTTGAAATGGTAGGATTTTTTGGAACAAAGGGTTTAGATCCAGTTTATCATGATACAAGAAGTGAACCTACACGATTTGGATCACGAGTTTATAATCACAATGGGTGTGCTATTGTTGTGAATGAAGCCCATTCTTATTCTCGGATTCACGGACCAGAAGCAAGAGTTAGTGCTGTGTTTGATGAAATGGTTGCGAGTGGAGTCAATATTCGTAGACCAGGAGTTTTGGCTATAACTATTGCACGTGAAGGTACATCTCTTGAAGGAAGGATTAATAAATAAAATATCAAAAGTGAATTTAAATTCTAAACAGAAAAAGTATTGAATAAAAAACAAAAAACTGTGTTGGATTTATTTTCCGCCAACTACACCATAGCGTCTTTCGACTTCTTTATAATCGATGGCTTTGAAGACTGCCTCAAGATAATCAGCGCGTTTTAAGCCGTAATCAACCATGAATGCATGTTCAAAGACGTCAACAATCAAAAGAGGAGCACAGGTGGTTAAGTGACCTACATCATGCTCATTGATCCAGGTGTTAAAGAGTTTACCAGTTGAAAGATCATAGTAGAGTACGCCCCAACCGATGCCACGCATAGCACAAATGCCACGTAATTCTTTCTCCCAAGTTTCAATTGATCCCCAGGTTGCAATGATATTTTTTGCAAGGTGACTGTTATGGTCAAGTTTAAGAGCAGTTTTATTTAAATTGCCAAAGTAGAGTTCATGTAAACGCATACCATTAAACTCCCAGCCAAAGCGACGAGTAAGCTCGGCAAATTCAGGAGTGGAAATTTTACTCTCTTTGACAAGGGTTGCAAGAATATCTCGAAGTTTGTTGGTATTGGTAACATACCCTTGGTAGAGTGTAAAATGATTCTTAAGCAAGATATCGCTAAAGCCGGCAAGTCCAAGGAGATGTTCATAATTTTTTGGTTCGTAAGCAGTCATGGTATTTTCCTCTTCGATTTTTTTATTGATGTAGGGTTTTGTTGAAAATTTCGCTTTCGCTCAGTCATTGCCTTCAAAACGCTACAGGTTTATTTGTTAGGGCTATGTTCCCGTAGGGAGCAACCCCTCATTACGCCCTTGTTATTGTTCTTGATTGCGTTTTGACCTGATGGCAATTGACTTTTCAACAAAATATTATATAAATTAGATCTTTCCAACAAGGTTCAAACCAGGTCGAAGTGTTTTTGCGCCAGGTTGCCAGTTTGCAGGACAAACTTCACCGCCGTTTTCACGAACAAATTGGGCTGCTTTTAATTTGCGAATAATTTCATCAGTGCTACGACCGATGCTGTTGTCATGAATATCCATCGCTTTGAGAATGCCATCTGGATCAACAATAAATGTTCCACGCAAACTTAGACCTTCAGTTTCAATATATGTTCCATAACTGCGGCAGATTTTCCCAGTAGGATCAGCAACCATAGGATAGGCTATTTTCTTAATTGAAGGTGAGTTGTCCCACCATGCTTTATGTGAAAATACAGTATCAGTGCTTACGGAGAGTATTTCTGTTTTAAGTTTCTTAAATTCTTCATAATGTTCGGCAAGGCTCACTAATTCAGTCGGGCAGATAAAAGTGAAGTCTGCAGGATAAAATGCAACTACAACCCATTTTCCTCGGTAATTACTTAATTTTAGATCAACAATTTGATCGTTATGAAAAGCTTTGGCACTAAAGTCAGGGGCATGCGCACCAATTTCAATTTTGTTTTGTTCCATTGTTCTTTCACCATCCTCTATGTATAGATTATGTGAGAATTCTCAGTTTAAAAGGTTGTTGGAGAATAATCACTTTTGATAGAGCAGTTAATTAACCATAGTTAAGATGGCTTTTTATAAAAGTTATGAAAGCAAATTTTGGAAGCGAATCTAAAGATACGTTAGATATGTTCACTACTGTGGAAATTATTAAAAATAGGTGTGTAAAAATTTGGAGAATGACATTGGATTTGTATGTTTGTTCTTTCTCACTTAAAGCACCATTTAGTGTTCAACCTGTGGTTAATCGTGTTCGTGAGGCAATTGTTTATGCACAAAAAGAAATTGGACCGGGAAGAATAGATATTGCAGACCAATCACAGCGAGTATTAGAAGGTACAACTCAGGGTGAAATATGCCATAATTCTCAGGCAACTAACGGATTATACTGCCTAAATGTAAGAATTCAACCTCCAGAAACACGTATGCAATTTAGTTTTGCAACACGAACAGATAGAGTTACGATACAAGAAGATACTCTGGCAGGAATTCTTGGTGAAGAATTTTTGAGAAAAGGAATTATGTTAGTGCCCGATTCAGGAAGATACAGAAAATATGACCAATTATTTCCAGTTAAACAATATGAAGTGCAATATGTGCAGAAAAACCTTGCTAGTTGGTTGTCATCATTAGGGTTAATGTTAATGCCTTATAGTGAGATTAATGAAACACAGACCCATATTACGTCAGATCATACTCAAGTAGATTTGAATAGAGCATATGCAGTTCTTCCACTCATAGAAGGGTTTGATCAAGAGGACAAAAGAGAAAGAGCAGTTGCTTTTACTCGATATGTGATGCATGGACCTACTCCGACGATTATTGATCAAAATAGACAATTTCTTCAACTTAATGCGTTAGTTCTTAGTAAAAAGAGTATTAAAATATTCTCTGAAAAAGGAACTCAGCCCATGATTATTCCATTACCAGACGCGCAGGAAGAATTACTATTACGGGTTTCTCGACAAAATGATCAGGATGTTCCAGAAAGCAACAGATCGATACCGCGAACATTTGATGCATAGATCTAGATTAGATACTCCCTGATATTGAAATATTAAATCAACTATTCACTTTTAATTTTACGACTTCTTTATCTTTGAAATTTATTGGAAATTCCTGCTTATACTCTTTGCCGTAACGCAAGCAAAGCTCTGCTTTATAGAACTCTTTACCAAGATATGCTGCGTGTTCCAATCGAGTAATGAGTTTATGACGAACAACGGTATGATATAGATCCATCGCGTTTTTTCCATAGATTGCTTTGGTGATAACGTGTTGATTGGTAACGTAACCTAATTCAATACGTTTTTTAGATTGATTAACACGAATCAAAAAATATCCTTTAGGATCAGGATGCCATTCTACAAGAGGATCATGAGTTGCAGTAATTTTCTCGTCAAGTTTGAGTGTCTGGGTAAACCAAACATATTTCTTAGCAGCCATAAAACTACTACGAAACAGTTATGATTTATAAGATTTTGCACGAGAGGAGGTTGAAATGGCACAAAATTACGCAGAAATCGGAAAAAATGCTGGAAAGAGGTTGGAAAACTCTTTTAAAGAGAAAAATACTTCTCCATTACTATGGAGCGGGAAGTTATTATCATTGGTGATGTTGAGATAGGTGGTGGAACCCTTACTGATGATTTCATAGCAGATAGAACATTCTCAAATTTGATTGCAAAATTAACAAAACAAGAACATCCTGTGGATTTAGTTCTTAACGGAGACACGTTTGATTTTCTAAAATGCCCTTTGATTATTAATGGGAAGAACATGTTTCCTCGGCATATTAATGCAGATATTTCACTTGAAAAGTTAGAGATGATGGTTCATTCGCATCCTCGATTTTTTACAGCAATAAAGAAGTTTGTACGAAAGAAAAAAAATAGAGTTTATTTTATTATAGGAAATCACGATCCAGATCTTGTGTTTAGATCAGTACAACGACAAATTAAGAAAATTTTGCACAGTAAAGAGAATGTTTATTTTAGTTTTCGGTATCAGCATGCTGGCGTATATGCCGAACATGGTCACCAGTACGATTTTTTAAATAAAGTTAATAAGAAAAAATTATTTTTAATGTATAAGAAAGAAAAAATTCTCAACATCCCTTGGGTTTCTTTTAGCTTAATTAGCAATTTTATGACGATGAAGGAAGAGCATCCTTTTTCTGAAAGGATTAAGCCATGGCCATTGTTATTTTCACATCATCACTTAGTGTTGCGTAAACTTAACAAGAGATCATTAGAATATTTGTTTAAAGCGTTATTGTATTATCCTATTCGGTATTTTCGGGATCCAACCTATTGGGTACCTACAGAACTGTTTCGTGAATTATATCGAAGAATGAAAAATGTTCATTGGGATGTTGATGAAGTTTTAGAGAAATTTAAGCGTAAACAACGCTGGAGAAGAAATCTTCAACACCAAATTCATGTTTTAGGTCATGTCCATAAATGGCACGTTGAGCAGCTGCAAGCAGGGACTGTTTTTATTCATCCAGATACGTGGCGAGATGAATATATGTTTGATGATAAAACACGACTTCTCAAACCAAAGACGAAAAGATATGTGCGTGTTGCAATAGAGAAAGATGTGATAAAAGAGTGGGAAATTGTTGAAATGGTATCAAAACGTAAAGGATTCAAATTTGATGATGTGATAAAAGATGAGTTTGCATATATCAGCAAAGCAGCACAAGAGGAAGGGCATAGAGTTAAGGTGATAGGGATTAAATCAAATTCATCCTAAATTCTTTACCCCAATCTTCAAAACCTATTTTTTTATACCATTCATGCACGGTAGGGCGACTATGACGGCTTGTACCGATAATTTTTGTGCAGCTTAGTTTTTTAGCTTCTTCGATTGCTGCCTTGACTAGTTGTGTGCCAAAACCTTTACTACGATACTCTTCTTCAACAAAAACATCTTCAAGAAGTGCGTAGGGTTGAGCATGAAGCCCATTTTTTATGATGTAAATATACGCATGACCAGCTTCTTTGCCATTTTCTTGGATACTCAAGCGTTTGGCTTGACTTTGCACGTTCTCAATGATCATAGACTAAAGAGAGGGGGAATTACTTAATAATTTTGTGTATAGAAATTCAACATATTTAATTTAATCATTAACTGAATCATTAAGTTGTTTTGCTATACTTAAATTCACCACTTCCTTAGAATCAGCAAGGTTTATATAACGGCGGACGTGCTAGAAATTATAGGGGGATTGGTTTTTTGCTTGAAGAAACTATTGCGCGAGTCTTGCCGACATATTACCGGTTCTGTGAGGTACGTCAAGTGCTATTATCATTACCGTTAGTAGAGCAATTTCAAACGATAGTACTTGAGCAGAAGAAACAGCCAAATTTGGAGGGGAAAGGGAAGACTTCTGTTGACCCTTCCTCTTCATCTTTAAAACTGATAGAGGAGAAAGATTTTCTGGTTAAAAATTCAAATTCATTATCTAATTCTACAGCAAAAGATGTTTCTACTATTAAAAAGGGCGAGTTAGAAGAAGAGATTGATGAAACAACCACTCTAACAGATGATGATAAACCCATAATTAACATTGAGTATGCAATGGGTGAAGAACGACTCCTGCAAGCATATGGATCCCATCCCGTATTAGATTATGAAACATTATGGTATGGACCAAGTAATAAAAAGGGAACGTCTTTTGAATCTAGTGAGGAATATTGGACTGGAAATGTGCGTATGAGTGATGTTGAATCGGAAATGCTGAGCACGATGGAAGCAAAGGAGAAGTTTGTTGAAGTTCAATATGCATCTGTTATGGGTGAACGATTTACAATGAGTTCTACAGAGAAACGTAAATTGGACATGTGGATTAAATTTAATCCAGAACTATTTTCAATGATGGAACAATCATATGGGATTACACGAGATGTGAATTATGCCCCACTATAGGATTGTTTAGGTCGTTTATTATTTTAGTCATTTCTTTTGTGTTCTATTTCCATTACCCTATCATCTCTTTTTCAACAAAATCTTATTTCCACAAGTTGATCATTTCTTGCTCCACAAAGTGCAACTTTGAGGGGATAATCAAACAGTGAGGTGGTGGACCAAAATCAAATTTTTTAAGTTCTTCAATGGTACCAGATTTGATAAGGTAATTATCCCAACCAAGTCGAGCACAACCAATGACAACCATAGTAGATTTAATGAGATTTTCTTTCTTGCGTGATTCAATCTGCTCTAGTATTTCAAGTGCTTGGTTAACAGTCATAAAACGGTTTTTTCCTGGCGTGAGGTCGAGTAAGAATAGAGTGTGCATGTCTAAATATTGGTTCTGTTGCAAGAGACGATAGGGCGTCTCTAATTGAGGATGATCCTCGATGAAGGGAATAGATGCAATTCTTCCATATTTATAGAGTTGTAGTCCTACAATCCCAATGGATGTGAGGATAGAAGCATTGTGAATTACTTTAACATTAACATTTTGTTCTTTAGCAAGACGGAATAATTCGACGTGAGTTGTGGCTGAGAAGGGATCACCAATAATGAGGAACGCAACATCTTCATGCTTTGCTTCTTGGATAATAATAAGATCGCCTTGTTCAGACATGGCTCGGTCTGCTACGATGATTTTCTTACCGTAGAAAGATTCTAAATCATCAAATGTGCATTGCAGAAGGGAAGTATATGATTCAGCGTAGACTTTGCTGCATTTTTTTACTGCTTCAAGACCTTTGAGAGTAATGTCTTTTTGGTTTTCAAGTCCAATCCCAATAAGATAGAGCGTCATGTGTAAGATCAATTTGGGCGCGTTCTATAAAAGACTTTAGATTGTTTAAGTTGAATTTAAGTTTAATGACAATTAGTAATAATAATTAGCAGATAAAAAAAAATATTATCTATGCAACATGACCATATACGACTGGGTGCTGTCTGGCGGCTTGTAGATACGATGTATTCATAGATGGCGTAGGAAAGATTTCACTGCTCCCAGTAGGTTTTAGTGTAATGGATTCGAATGGGACAGGTGCTACAAAATCTAATCTATCCATCATTACATTGTAAATTTCTCGTTGTGAGACCGGATTTTGAATATATGTTCCAAGAATACTTAATGCTTCTAATGCCACGTCTGTTTTGAGAACTGTTTCTCTTGCTTCAAATTGCAGCTGTACTGCCAACTCATTAAAGTAGGTGCTTGCAACTACTTTATCAACAGCTTGATGACGCACCGCACGTATGATTGGTTGTAAATATTCTACAACTTGTCCAATGGCTTCTACCCCAGCACGAGTATTATGTAATAGTTGGGGCGCGTGTAAATAAAGTTGTCGAACCGCACCAACCAGCGTATCTGCTGTTGCATTTTCGGTTTCGAGCTGGCTATAAAAACTATCAAATACGAGACGGACAGGATCAATTCCATAGGAGGTTGCCTCCCATGTAAATGGATTTAGAACTGGATCGATTAAAATCATGGAAGGATCAGATCCATCTAAAAGAGGGTTTTCTAAAATAGTATCAATTGTTTGTTGTGGCATGTGTATCACAACTAGTTAGAAGTTAGAAACCATATCAATCCTTGTATCCTAATAGGGGGGAATCTGATCTTGTAAAATATTGTGTAAAATAAGAGTCAAAGAAATTCGACCACCGCCGGTCAATATGCACAGAAATCTACGATTTCTGGCACGCTAGAAACGCCATGCGTTTCTCAGCGGACCGGACGGCACAAGAAATCAAGAAACTACTTGATTTCGGTGCAGAAATGAGATTGTTTTCTTCTCTTTTCTGAGCTGAAATACAACCATAATTGTATTTCATGCTTCGCTCGGGTCGAATTTCCGACCCTGCTAATTCCAAGCAATGTTAGAATTGCAGTAAACCACTTGTGAATACACAAGTGGAATTAGCAGATTAAAATTGAAAAAATAAGATGAAAAATAAGATAAATTTTCTAAAAGAATACTTCTTCTTTTGAAAAACGCATTTTTGGTCTTGCAACGTCGGCTGCAAAGCCAATGGGACACACCACGGTGGGTACTAAATGTGCAGGTAAATTAAGAATTTTGCTGTAATCCGCGGCACTAAATCCTTCCATCGGGCAAGAGTCAAATCCTAATGAGGTGGCACCATTCAAAGCATTAGCTAATGCAAGATAGACTTGGCGTTGTGCCCAAGAGAGTTTTTGCTCGGGAGTTAAGTTGTTAGCAAAACCTTTCATCATGTCAATATAGCCTTGTGCTTGTGGACCTAGTGCTTTTTCAAGTTTGTGAATGTTATCTATGATGTTTGTATCAGCACAGAATATTAACAAATGTGAACAGGAAGTAATTTGGGGTTGGTTCCAAGATACAGGAAGAAGTTTCTCTTTCGTTGCTTGATCAGTTATGACTTTAATTTTCCAGGGTTGGATGTTAAAAGATGATGGCGCGTAGCGAATCATCTCGAGAAGCTGTTGAACTTTATCTAGTGGGAGTTGTTTACCATCAAATGTTTTGGTAGCATAGCGTTTATGAACAATGTCTTTGAATTCCATGAGGAGATATTTTTAATTGATAGATATAAATATGATGGTAATAGAGTTATTTGTGAAAAAAAATTGACAAGAAAGTTGAAAAGAAAAATAAGAATTAATGATTGAGAATGTGTTCTAATGCGCCAAGGCTAAGTGGTTGCCGAGCTGCTTGCCACACTTTATCTGCTCCATGACGAGCTGCTAATTTTGAAACCCGTTGAAGACCAGGGTGATACGCTGGTCCACCATAGAGTTTTAACGATTCATCCCGTCTACCAGAGACTATCCCTCTAGATCGATTGGTTATTGCATCTATGAGCATACCATATTCAATTCCTTGCGTGATTATTTCCTCTTGAGTTTGAGGCTGTGAAGAAAAATGTTTCGCAATCTGGTAACCTAACGTAGCTCGATTTAGAAGATAGAGATCTAGCTCAATATCAATAAGCCGCGAATCTACAAATTCTGATGCAAATTCACGATAAAACGAAATGCCTTGATCTGCCATACCCTCTTGAGTGCAAGTCTGATTCGTGCGCATTGCACCAATATGTCCTAAATGATCGTTTGTCCTATTGGCATATTGATTCCATAATACCATGAGCCGAAAATGACCACCTATTTCATGTGCAGTGGTTATAAGAAGATCAACAAGAGTACCGTGTTCGTGAGGTACAATAAAAGATTCTGCCTGAAATGCTCCGTTACCGCGTCCGTAATCAAATGATCCACCCGTCCCTTCATTAGCAGCTTCAGGAGTAACGATTTTGACATCTGCCTCTCTGGGGAAATGAGGATCGATATTTTTAATATGTTCAATTAATGCTGCTGCTACTTCACGATACTTTGTTAAATATGCTTGCGCACCGTTAAGTGGTTCGATTTGATTTCTAAATGCAGCTACTTTTTGAGAGAACGTACCAGAATGATATCCTAAATTATTAAGCCGCGCTTCTATTCTATCTCGCATCTGATCCATTTCAGTAATACTAGGAGTAGGATCTTGTGAAAGACCAGTAACACCTAAAACACATTCTTGGTATGAAGGTGAAGTGATATTAGGTATACCTAATTTTGCCCCATACACCTTTGCGAAAAGTTCTAAACTTCGCGCTTCATCTACACGAGTAAGACGTAAAGCATCATCAGTTATTCTAGCAGACATTTCTTGTAATTCTGCAATTCTTTCGAGTGGATGATATCTTTCCCATACTGCTCTCTGAAGATCCTGCACCTCAAGAGTCAATGCTGCACTTGCAGAAGTATCTTTTTCATCTCGTAATGAAATTAATCTAGAACGAGCACGATCAATATCAGCATTAGTATAGGTTTTGGGTAAATGATTATGCGAACTGGCGCAGTCAAAGATAACTCTTGGATCTTTGTATGGTCCTAATCCTCCTGCTACAATCTCAAGCACAGGGATTAAATCTGCGCGTCGTTGACCAAAATCATACACTAATTGAGAGGCTAAGTCCATATTCCAAAATGAAAAGTGAGATTATATAAAGATTATGAGAACAGATTATACTTAAGAATTAAATTTGCTGATGCACAGACTATACTTTTTCTATTTTTCACATCTTTTCTATTTGGTCTTTGGGGTTGACTTTTTCTAATAGCTCCACCATTCTTTTGTTTAAGACAGGATGGATTTTAAGAGGGGCGATATCACAAAGAGGGGCTAAGACGAATGCTCGATCCTGAATGAGAGGGTGAGGAAGAATGAGATTAGTGGTATTGATAATAACATCTTTGTAGAGAAGTACATCTAGATCGATAATTCTAGGTTCATTTTTGATGGTTCGCACTCTGCCCATGTTGGTTTCAATTTCAAGACAGTGATATAATAATTCATGAGGTAATAATGAAGTTTCAATTTCAATAACTTGATTCAGGAAGGGAGGTTGATCGAGGTTATACATCGGTTTTGTTTCATAAATTGAAGACGTTTTGAGAACAGTGCATTTGAGTTTGAGAAGTGTTATGGCTTGCGCAAGATTTTCTTTTCTCTCACCAAGATTTGATCCAAGACTAATAAAAATTCCAGACATAAAATCTCTTAATGATGTCACGAGTAGTCAACCATTGTGCGTGTTATATCTACTGCACAATAGAGGACTTGTTTCTGTGCTAAAGCCATTGGTTTTTTGAAAATGACTCGAATTTGGATGAGAGGGTATTGCTTGAGAAGAAGTTGCGCAATCTTTTCTGCGAAGGTTTCAATTAATTTATGTTGATGTTTTTTCATATATTCTTCAAGCAGAGCATGAATCTCATCATAGTTAATGGTATCGTGTACATTATCAGTATTTGCCGCTTTTTTGAGGTTAGTAGTTAATTCAAGATCGAGAATAATTTCTTGTTTGATTGCTCTTTCTTTATCAGCTACACCAAGGTTGACTTGAAATAACGCGTTGTGAATGATTATTTTATCATACACCATTACAACATCTTTACCATGTACGGCCCTTCTTTATGATATCCTAATTTATTCTTGTAATATTCACGTACTCCAACACCAGAGATGACAACGATTTTATTTTTTCCATGGTTACGAGCTATCTCTTCGGCTTTTTGCATGAGTTTTTGTCCCCAGCCACGATGTTGCACCGGTCCATCATCAGCGAGAGCAGTGGCAGTTCCATACACATGTAATTCGCGAATAAGTGCGCTGGCAGGAGTGATTTCTTCTCGAAGAAATTCTGCGGGGAAACGAAGACGTACAAAGCCAACGAGAATGTCATTGACAGGATCTTCTGCAGCAATAAAGAATTCAGTGCCCTGTGATGCAGGGTATTCTAACACTTTGAGTAGTACTGCGTCCCAATTTACTTTTCGACCCATAGGTTCTCGACAGCGAATGCATCGGCATTTGACAGGATAATTTTCAAAGAGAAATTGACGAAAGTTGGTCATCTCCACCCCGGCAGCCCATTGTTTAGTTGGTACGTCACGTTGGATACGCATGATACGACAGTATTCAGGAACGATTTTCTTAAATTCAACAATTCGCTGCGCTGCTTCATCAGCACTAATGGGTGTAAATTTTCCCTGTTCGAATTGGTAGTACAATGCAGTACCTTTACTTACCATGCAGGGATAGAGTTTGAGCATGTCTGGTCGATAGTTCTCATCAGTGAAGAGTTGATTCATGCCATCGATGTCACGTTGTTTATCGGTGAGGGGAAGTCCTGGCATGTAGTGTCCGGTAATTTTTAATCCGAGATCTTTGAGAATTTGGATGGATTTGATAGTGTCTTGTGCGGTGTGACCTCGATGCACAGATTTGAGAACGTCATCATAGACACTTTGAATCCCTAATTCGACACGGGTGCAGCCAAGTTTAAGCATTTCATTACCGTGTTTGAGAAATCCCCAATCGGGTTTGGTTTCAATACAAATAGCAACACAACGGATTTTTGCAGTTTCGTTTCGTTGCTGTTCATGGAGTAAAGTGCAAGTACCTTTGAGTTGAAGGATACGCTGTTGAACACGTTGAGTACGTTCTTTGTCTAGATGAGAATGCATAGGTAGTTCAAAGAATTCTTTGAATTTTTTGTAGTCGAATTGATCTTGATTGAAAAAGAGTTCACCAAAGTCATTGAGTGCTTTGTAGGTGTATTTCACGAAGTCTTCTTGATATTCTGCTTCCATTGCAGGAAATGTACCACCTTGGACGATGATTTCTACTTTTTCAAAATTGTGCCCTAACAGAAGATATTGTTCAAGACGGTTGAAGACAATAAGATACGGATCGTAATTGTTTCGGATAGCCCGCATGGTAGATGGTTCTTTACCAGTATATGACATAGGCACATCACCAAAATAACTGCCAGGACCGCCCGGACAATAGGTGCATTTGCCGTGTGGGCACGGGGCAGGCGCCGTCATCATAGCTAATGGCGCAACACCGGAGATGCTGCGTACTGGTTTAGTGAGAAGTTGAGCTTTAACACTGTCGATTTCATCTTCGGAAATGTTAAGCAGAATTTCGATGTTTGTAGGGATGCGTTTCATACGGTGCTTTAGGGAAAGATCTCGTTTGAGTTTACTTAGTTCTGGTTCAGTATGCTTTTTCTCTTTGAGGTTTTTGAGAAGCTCTTCGTAAAATGGATGCATGGAGTGGTTGGAGAAGAGTGATTTTAAGAATGTTTGGGAGAATTTAGATGCTCGCGAGAATTCAGCAAAATCTATTTATTAAAATAACAAAAAATACCCCACATGACTTCAAGCTTAGGCGGGATAGTAGTGAAAGCAGAATTGTATCATCGACATAACCGACTTCCAGTGATGAATGTAGATGGGGAAGCGATACCAGTATACAATGCTCAACGATATGTAGGAAGCGAAATTCTTGCTCGAGTTAAGTTTCGAAGTCCATTAGTAGGAAATTTTATTTGCTCTGCTAGTTTTGCTGATGCTGGGGGAAATTGTTTCTCTAATTTAAGATCTGAGCAGTATGTTTTAGTTGGTTTATGGGAAGCAGATATGCAAAAAGCAGAAAGATACCCCACCCATAAAGAAGTTGAACAGTATTTTGAACCCGGAGAAATGCAGTGGTTATTGTATATTAAGCAGGATAATCAAGAAGATGATCGAGGAAGAACTGTTTCTCTTAAAAATCACAGTAGATTTCTGAGAGGCACATGGAGAAAGATGATTAGAGATTATTTACCAGATGCGCAACGAGCAGCACGTGTGGTTATTGCTGAAACGATGGCAGATGTTGAAAAATGCAGGAATGCTGCACGGGATTTAGGTCTGGAGAGCATTATGATGGAGCCGAAGAAATCCTGATTATAGTAAACCAACTAGGTCGTATCGACCCATTTGGTTTACATGAAAATCGATACCATCGATTTTCTGTACCGAAAAGAAGTAGTTCAAGAAATGTGAAAAATTATCACATTTCTGACCAGAAAACAGGTAGTTTCCTGTTTTCTTGTTTCTTCTTTTCGTGTACTAATAGTCAGCTGCGGCGATCTTCTTACACGGAAGATCTACGTGGATGACTATAAATGATTATTTTGCATTCTCCTGTTTTTTCTGATAGAAAAATCCACTCACGACGATGACCATAATCATCAATATTGCAATATCATTCCATTCTGGCACAAGCGCAGGATCACCACCAATATGGATCACTCGTGTTTCGAGTGAGCCGAGTGCATTTAGATTGTTGTAGGCGTTAAAAGTGTAGAGATATGTCCCATTTGTTAGTTCATTTGTAGCATTCTTTGATTGATTAATGAAAAGATACCATTGTGTTTGATTGAACCGTTCAAAATTTGAAGTAAATTCTTGATAGATCTCTTGATTAGTAAGACTACGATTCCAAATACGGACGTCGTCAACAATCCCATCATAAAATTGAGCACCATTCCAGCTAGTAACACCAAGGTAGAATGAGGAAGGATCATCAGCTATTCTGCTTACAGAAGTGGCAGTGTTATTCTCAATAACCCCATCGATAAAGATCGAGAAATTTCCATCAAAACGAAATGTGACATGATACCATTGATTATTTGTTAAGGCAGTACGACTATAGATAGCATCAAATGTACTCCCATTGCCTATGAGAAATTTTAATTGACCTAGTGAACCGCCACAGCCTTGACCTTCATAAATGGCAAATCCTTTTGAAGTCGTGAAATCACCTTTTCCCACGATGCCCCCACAACTTTTAACAGTGTCGCGTTTCATCCAAAAAGATGCAGTAAGATTGCGTCCTGTAAGATTAATTGAATTTGAAATGTTGATTTTGTCATCAACACCGTCAAGATCGAGAGCACTTGCGTACCGTCCAGCGTTAGTGTAATTGATAATGCCTGATGAGACAGATGTGAGATTGTGGATACTCGCGTCATGAATATACGTTGTGTTTTCACTTAATGTGCTGCGATTATTCAAATTAAGCATGAGAAGTAAGGAATGACTGTAATACTCATAGGTAGTAGGTTGTGTGGCATTCCAATTATAAATAAGTTGACCAAGAGCAGATTCGATAAGTGAAATGTTAATTTGGAATGTCTGGTTGGTGTTAGTGTAACTGTTATGGGAAGGAGTGGGGTTCTCGTAATTGATTACTGGTGCTGCAATAGAAATATGGGCAAAGAGAGATAGGAATAATACTATTAACCCAAAAATTTGTATGCGTGCCATCTATCAGGTAAAAAGAGGTAATTTAACTTATATAAATTTGTGGGAAGATGGTGTTGAATTCAAAAGAGCAAAAGTCAAAATATTTTTAACTAGATATCCTTCAAAGTATAAAGATGAATCAAGAACTGCGAGAAGCATACAGAAAGGAGTTACGAAAAATCGAACCACCAGTGAGAGGTATTGTTGCTGCATTGTGGGATTGTGATTTTGTTGTTGATTCTCAAGAAGTTTGTTCTGGACATATTGTGACACCAAATTATCTTGCGAGTCTTGGCGGTGTTGAACCCGTACGACAGGGATTATACTGGTATCCGCACGGTGTACGATTATATCTTTATTTGCGAGCTGATGATTCAAGGAGCTCTGAGTTTTCTAGTGCAGTAAGTTCAATTGAAAATTCTCTTCATACTTCAACAAACTCATATAGAGGTAAATATACAATACATACCGGCGAGACAGTGCCAGCGATACATTTTGGCTTGCATTCCGATTTGCCTTCACCAGAATCATTGCCAGAGGCGACATCACCATTATCTCAAAAGGAAGAGTATATTGCAAACACGGAAGCGCAATTACGTGATTATTGGAATAAATTTGCAGGAGTGTTGCGAAACTTTAATCCTCACGTACCTGAAAAAATTGATGAGAATGCCAGTTTTAGGACAATTATTGATTGGGCAACTTGGTCAACTCAGATTAATGGAAAACAGAGGTACAAAGAGTGGGGACGATTTAAAATGGAGCGAGACTAATCAGCACCACAGAAACCTTTATAAACCAACCCTAAATCTAGCTTGATATGGTAAAACGTATCGGTTCTGCAATGCGTAAAACGCGTTATAAATTCCGCCGCCATTATCGTACTCGCGGTAAAATTGGTTTAAGTCACTATTTCAATACTTTTGTTCAAGGGGATAAAGTTAATCTCATTATTAATTCAAGTGTTGTGACAGGTCGTTTCTATCCACGGTTTCACGGATTGACTGGCACAGTAACTGGAGTTATGAAAGGATCTTGTTATGAGGTTATTATTCACGACAAGAACAAACAAAAAACACTTTACGTACATCCAATTCATCTTCGCAAATAAATAAAAATGGTAAACCCTCAATTTATTGAAGAAAAGCCTGCAAGTATCTCTGAAGTAAAAGAAATTCTTGCTGTTGTTGAAGATCGTGATGCAGCTTTGGGATATCGAGCAACACGTACTAAAGATTTTATTGAAGGATTATCATTAGTGTTATCTTCTAAAAAACGTGAGACTATGCAAGAAAAACTTGTTGGTTTAAATTTAACCCGTCTACGTGAAGAACACATTATCAAAATTATTGATTTTTGTCCTACGACAGTTGGAGACCTTAAAACCGTCTTACAGGCATACCCATTAAGTATGTCTAAAACTGATCAAGAGGCTATTGTACAAGTAGTGAAAGAGTGTATGTAATTACTGCAGTCGTTTGCACTGCGGTTAGAATTAGTTAGTTCTTTGTCTAAAAGAGTAAGCTTTATTAAGTGTGTTTAATTTCTGTGAATTATGGAGCAGCAAGAACAGAAAAATATTAAGGAAGATCAAGCAATAGTCCTCGATTTCTTGCCACACGGCTATCCTTTTGAGCAAGCTGCACTTAAAACACCGATAATTCAAGCATTAGGTACAAATCATTTAAGCCTTTTAGAACTTATCCCAAAGAGAGATATATTTGTTCAACCCCATCAAGCAGTTTATATTGGTGAGGGTAAACGAGAAGAAATCCACCACATTAAAGGACGAATCTCACTTGATAAACTTACTTCAACAGCTCGAGAAGAGTTGCATCATGCGGTTGAAAAAATGGTCTCAGATAATGAGCAACGCTTCATTGAGTTTTTTAACAAAGCACAACCATTAAGTATGAGAATGCACCAACTTGAACTTCTTCCTGGTTTAGGAAAGAAGCATATGTGGGAAATTCTTGAAGCACGTAAAGCAAAGCCATTTGAAGGATTTGCTGATTTGAAAGATCGGGTTAAACTATTGCCAGATCCGAAGCAAACTGTTGTTAAGCGTATTTTACTTGAGATTGAAGGTAAAGAGAAGTATATGATTTTTGCGAAGTAGGTTTAGACCCGATACTCTGGCGGCTTCGTATGGTAGCGTTCTTGTGTAGGAAACATGCTTTCTAGTTTCAGGTCTGTTCGTCGTCTGGTTTCGTATTCATCAGGAGTATGACCACATTCGTGCAGATCAACTTCTATTTTGAGTTTGTCGCTAAGATCGTCACGTAAATGAACTTGGCTCGTGCCACGATAGGTGAAACCATACAGACCTTGGTTACCTTCGAGGGGAAAGTGACAGACATGTGCTGGTGCGGTAAATTTGAGTGTGTCTCGTCGTTCTTTTTCGAATCGTGTGGATTCATGATGTGGTTGAGTATAGCTCGTAGGGAGAAGGCGTTGCTGTTCTTGTTGCTGCTGATAGAAAGTTGGGTTAAGAAGTGAGAAAATGGAAAGGACATAAGGAGTTATTTTTTGCGAGGGAGTGTGAACTGAGACATATTCTTTCATGTAGGTTAGTAAAGAGATAGAGAAACATAAATTATCTGGATGAGAATGAGACAGAATGATCAGAAGGACGTGGTTAAAATGGTTTTATGGTTTTTACCACTGCATTTTCCAACGAGCAGAATTCTTTTTTTCTTCTACCAAATGAGTCATGCCCGCTTTTTGTGCGTTTTTAAGATACTCTTTACAGATCATTTTAAGTCGAAGACCATTAATATCAGCATCATTTTGAAATGTTTCGTAAAGATCGAGTAATTCATCAAGAATTTTTCCCTGCGCCTGAAGGTTGATAACTTCAATTCCACTTTTAGCAACTTGTCGTTCTTTTTCTAACTCTTCAAGTGAATTTAGTTTGAGTGTAATTGCTTTTGCATCACTTTTAAGTTCATCAAGATAATCACGAATAGCATCTATATCATTAAGCACATCTACTTTAGTTTGAAACTCTGGCTTTTTGAATAGTTTTTGCCACCATTTCCGTTCGTAGAGTTTAGGCATGAGAAGTGGGATTGTTTTTAGGGATATAAAGGTTTTGGGTAGATCTTGGTTCTAACCTCGAAATCTATAAAAAGAAAGTAAGGAAAATATGAAGCATGGATAAACAATTACTCTTAATTAGCAATAGCAAAGTTCCAGGTGGAACATACTTTGGTCATGCTGCAGACGAGATTAGATCACTTTTGGGCGATAGAAAAACGATCACATTTATTCCGTACGCAAGACCAGGAGGAATAAGTCATGACGCTTATACTGCGGCACTTGCACCAACTTTTGCAAAATTAGGATATGAGTTGCAATGCATTGATAGGGATAATGCCATAGAAGATATTCAAAGAGCAGAAGCACTCATGGTGGGGGGAGGAAACACTTGGAAACTTCTTAAAGAACTCAAAGATAAACAACTTATTATGCCCATTCGAGAAAGAGTTCTAAACGATGGAATGCCATATATTGGTTCTTCAGCAGGTTCAAATGTTGCAGGATCGAGCATTGGTAACACGAATGATATGCCAGCAGCAGACTGTTATTGGCGCGTTGCCATGCAACTCGTTGAGTTCAATGTGAATCCCCATTATCAAGATACAGTAACACTAACATCAGAACAACGAGAAGCTGTTCTTGCTATAGCCCCACAACTTGCAATGCTTTTAGATCATCAAGGAGAAACTCGAGAACAAAGAATTAATGAGTATCATGCTTTGGAAAATACACAAACAGTTGTAGCTCTCCGCGAAGGATCGATGCTTCGTGTTAGTGGGAACACAGTTTATTTGCGTGGTTTAACAAACGCAAGAATATTTAGACCAGGAAAAGAAGCAATAGAATGCTCGCCAGGAGACTGCTTAGATTCTCTTTTACGTTGAGGGTACACTGCGCATACTTTTATCATGCCATTTACTTAGACATAATGCTACTGCTGCACCAATGAGTGCTAAGAACATGTCCCAATGGGCGTCCCAGATATCTCCTTGCGCCCCAAGAAAGTTTGTTCCAACATCTGATGAAGAAGCTAAGACTGCCCACCATTCAATTAATTCCCAGAATGCAGCAAGACCAACCACGATGGCAATAAAAGTAAAGATTTGCCAGCCACCTGTTTTGATAAGTTTTTTTCGTATGTAGATTTCTCGCACAGTGAATAAAATAAAGAAACCAAAGGCAAAATGACCAATGCGATCATAATGATTACGTGACAGATCAAAGGCAGCCATCGCCCAGTTACCCAATGGCGTGTTGGCATACGTGTAGTAACCGCCATAGACGAGAACGAGGCTGTGCAAGAATACGCACCAATACACCCAGTGAGAAAATGGAAAGCGTTTGTAGGTGGTAAAGAGTATAATAATGCCAATAACAGACCAGATTACTTCTAAAACCCAGTTGGTTCTACCAGCTGGAGGATTATAGAGTGTTACGGCGAAAATGAGGAGAAGGATTGTGAGAAAAATGAGGGGAAGACGTGCGTGTTTGGGTAAATTCATTACAAGAAGGAGATCAAGAATCTTTATATAGTCTTTGGATAGAGTTTTTTTATGGCTGGATTTCGTGCTCCTAAAAAATATGGTGAATACCAACAGAAAATCTGTGGGTTTTGTCCTAAAATTGCGACGACGAAAAATGAACAAGGGTTAGAAGTCTGTGTGTATCATGTCAAACAAGTGATGGATGATATTAAGTGCCTATGTGGACGCTGGTTAGAAATTCGATCTGGTAAATTTGGTGCGTTCTTTAATTGCATTAATTGTGGTAACCTCAATTACAATAAAGCAATGGAGATGAAAGAAGTAATGCTGGCAAGGGCGCAAAAAGAAAAAGGGAACAATTCTGAGCCAATTCATTCTTCTGATTTACATGAATCTTCTGTTACATCACCTTCGGGATATATTTCTTCTCTGACTGCTTCATCTGGAAAAGTACAGAGTAAACCTGCGGGAAAACCTCTGCGAAGAATTAATGATGATGACGATGATGATAGTAGAGTAACGACGATTTCGTCAAGGGATGTAGATTACTTTTAATCTGCTTTGAGAAGAGCTTGTAATCTTTTCTCCCCAATTTCATCAAGCTTATTTACTGATCTTAAAAATGCAGGTCTCGTTGCAGCAACAAACGGAAGATTACGATAAAGCACATGTTCCTCTGTTTCTACTTTAAAGCTCAAATCCATACCAAAACCTACAAGCCAATGATGACCAACGTCAATCGCAGCATGATAATCATACGCACCAGTAGTAAGTTGATACTGGCATTTTCCCGGTTTTTGCGCAAGACTCACCATGCGCAGGCTTGCGGGTTGTTGAGCTGCATAATGTTCTAATAACCAATGAGCAGTTGCTCCTTCATCAACTAAATCTTCTACAAGCAGAACGTGCTTTCCACGGACATTAACGCGAGCCTCTTGGACTAGCTCTACATCTTCACCAACTAGTTTAGACCCATATCGTGTTGCTTTAATTGTATCAGGTGTGATCGCAAAGTTTGGTTTGAGAAATCCTTGTAATACGTCGTAAGTTGGCGTAGCACCATCTAACACATTAACCATCACTAGATCAGAGATTCCGCGCTTTTGATAATCCAGTGTTAACGCTGTGGCAAGCTGACTTAAACCCGATTTAATTTCACCTGCAGAAATAACGACAGCGGCAAGATGAGTATCAAGAATGTGAGAATCGACAACACCCATTTTCCGCGCATACGTTGCTACGTCATCGATATGGCTAAGACGTGCTTGAAGAGGTTGATAATTTATTAGAGGATTGTTTGCAAGAGAATGTTGACCCATAAAATCGAATAACATAAATCATTTTTAAATTTTTGGATTATGAAGAACTAACTATGCAAATAGAACCATATTTTGGTAGATATTTTGATAATTTGCATACGAGACAGCAATAGTAATAGGAAGCCAGAAAAGAATCGTACTAACCCTACAAAACCTTTAAAAATGAATACTTCTCTTAAGTAGCAACATGAATAAAAAAGGCATGGCTTTAGCAATTGTTGCAGTGGTTCTAGCTGTTACCATTCTTGCAATTTATATTATTGGCGTTGCCACGCGCGAATGCAACAGCAATAATGATTGTTCAGAAACCTCGTATTGTGGAAGCGATTTTACGTGCCATGAATACCCTTCCCAAATCATTGTTAATGATTACAAAATCCTATGGGGCGCTCTCATTTTTGGTATCTGCCTGATTATTGCAGCATATGTGTATCGTTCAGGTAAACTTCCTCCGATTAAAGAGCCGATTAAGCATGCTGTTCATGAAGTGAAAGAAATGTTACCAAAAGAAGAAGATCATGGCGGTCACGGCGACCACCATTAAAGAGATCTAAAATAAAAATACTTTTTACTGTTCTACACAAATTCCTAACTTTTTACACATCTGTTTTTGATTTGCGGTTAATCGCTTATAATTTTTTGATACATACTCTTCAAATTCTCTATCTATATCCATCTACACCACCTCTACTATACTTAACATTTACTACACCAAAGTACTTTTCTGTACTGTTTCTTCCCAGTTCATCTGAGTACCAAAGAGGTATTTAAAATTTCGTCATCACTATCCAGAGTGACTTAGCGTTATTTGATAAAATGTTTTTAGCAGTGATCATGTTTCTTTTGAAATTTTAAAGAAATTACAGGGAAATGTTTAAGAAAAAAACCGATTTAAAATAGAAACATGAAGCATCACCCTGATCTTGTGGCAGCGTTACGAACAATTATCACCCATAATGTAGCTTTACCACCTGAAAAAGAAGTCATTTTAATTTATGATGAAGATAGTTCGCTTAGTCGCAAGCTTGCTGAAGGATACAAAGAAGCAATTGCAAATTATCCCCATCGTATTATTAAGTTTGATCCCTCAATGGGGCAAGAACTCAAAGAGCAAATGCTTCAAGTTGAGCCAGGTATTGCGATTATTTTGGTTCAAACTACCAGTTTTCGTATTTCAGAATACCGCATTCGTCTTGATCTTAATAAACAAAAAGCGTATGTCATTGAACATAGCCATCTTGATTTAATTAAACCTGAAGAGGAAGAAACGTACTTGGCGTGTTTAACATACGATCATGAACGCTACAAGAAAATTTGTGATTATATTACACCACTGTTGCAAAATGCAGCGAAAGTTGAGATAATCTCACATGATGGATCAGTTATGACTTATCAAGGACCATTTGAGAAGATTTATTATAATATTGGCGAGATCCAAAATACGCTGGGAAGTTTTTATCCCATTGGTGAATTTTTTACTGAACCTCTTGATTTAAAGAACGTGAATGGAACATTTCAAATTTATGCGTATCCTTCTGATCATCATGAGACAATTATTGAAGAGCCGTTTCATATCAATGTTGAAGGTGGATCGATAATATCACATGATGGTCCTGAGCGTTTTGAAGTGATTATGGATCTTATTCGATCTGAAAATAATGATGGGCGTGTCCCCATTCGGGAGATGGGATTTGGTTTAAATCGATTTATTGGCAAGCATGCGCCTTTGGGATATGTTGGTTCTCATGAACGACAATTGGGATTTCATGTTTCGTTAGGATTGAAACATGGAATTTACCGCAAAAAGATGCCCAACGCAGTTAATCAACGATTCCATATTGATTTGTTTATTAATGTAGGAAAGATTCTAGTTGATGATGTAGCGGTATTTGAGAATGGAGAATATAAATCTGGATAAAAATTAGGTTAATTCTTTTCTCTTTTACCAACATAAAACACATAGTCTTCTTAAAAGGAAAAAAGAACCAGTATTCTTAGTAGCTACACAAGGAGGTTGCAGACATGATTGATTTAATTTGGTTAGCAGTGGTCTTTTTAATTATTGGGGTCATTGCATATGCGTTGGGTGCGAAAGGTCTTGCTTGGTTTAGTGCTGACATGGCTAAATTAGTGTTTTGGATCTTCATCATCTTCTTTATCGTGACGCTATTATTTAGAGTACTAACCTAAAACTGTTTTTTTTCTATTTTTTTAATACACTGAGTGAAGAATTATTTTAATATTCATTTAGGTTATGTTGTCGTTGATTCTCTTTAAGAATTCGACTTTCGCTGAGGAGTAAGTTGAGATCAAAACCAAATTTACGTTTGATGATCTCTTTGGCATAGTTGAGCATTAGTTCTTTGCTGGCAAACGTAACTGACTGCTCTTGTAAAGATTTACGGGTTGCTTGCCGACAAACCCAGACACCTAAAGGGAGGTTATATCCTTCTGTGATGAAACGGAGTGCAAGAATAGAACCTTGTCGTTTTAGTTCTTTAAGTTTTTCGAGAACTGGCAGACGACAGGCATAATAGCCACCAGCTGTTTCTTCTGCGTAATTGGTTCTGCCGTTGTAGTCTTCATAGTCAGTGGAGTACTTGTAGCCTTCTTTTGACCAAGGGTTAGTATCTAGCGCAAGATACGTCTCAAAGAGTTCATAACGTAGGTTGTCTGTGAAGTATAAAATGAGATAGTAGTTTCCCCAACTACCACCAAAGTAGGCTTGATAGTCTATTTGTGGATAATTTTTGATTTCTTCAATGAGTTGTTTACCGATGGTATCGTCAACTGCAGTAATTGACCAACGAGTAGGTACGAGTTTACGATTCTGTTTGAGACCAAGAGAGCCGACTGAGAGGACTTTGTTGAGTTGCGCTTCTTCAAGACCTTGTTTGTAGAGAGTGGTGAGCGCGTCTACTGCTTTCAGATCTGTATCTTGTACAGCTTTTTCAACGTGTTGGTTAACTTTGACGTTGCCTGTGATTTTTGCTGTGGCAACTTGAGCTTGAGGACCAAACGGCGTGACATCACTTTCAGGTTTAATGTTGAGTTCTGGTTTCTTCGCAAGATGGATTTCAAGTTCTGGAGTTATTTTAGCCATGCCCACTTCTTGAACTGTTTGGACAAATCTCGTGTTGAGCTGTTTGATATTACCTTGGCTGCGTGAATTCACGAGGCCGTAGCGCAGAGAGGCTACTGAGCCAATTTTGAAGTTGCCTTTACTCCAGAGCTGAGGGGAATCGTAATACGATGTGTCTCCAGAAAATTGTGGACTAAGAATACCAATGTTGACGTTAGGATAGTTGTAACGTCCAATGAATGGTGCAGGAGCAGAGCCTTGGAATTGCGTTTTGAATTCTTTATTTACTTTGAGATGTGGGACTTGTTCAATGTCTTTGAATTTGATGCGTTGAAGGGACATGCTAACCAGATAGGTAAATAGTTTAAATTTCTGTTGACTTAAAATGAAACGAAATATTTATATCAAGAGGGATATTCTTTCTAGTTATGGTAAAACCACGCTTATCTTCAGAGGAATTTAAGAGTTTCTTAACAGAGTCACGAAAAGACCCGCAGTTCCATAAAGATCTCAAAAAGTTTGTGAAGATCACAACTGGAACCTACAAACTTAAAGATTATAAACTTCTTAATTAGTTTTTATCTCTAAACTTCCTAAGTAAATTATCATATTTGAGAAAGTGTGGCGTTGGTCTGTTCTCATTAAGATTAATATGATGATAGGATTTTAGTGAATCTTTACTAAGCATAGTTCTTTGGTCGTTGGAATACACTATATCCAATTCGTAGAAGCTTGCACAAGCAACGATGATAAAGTCAATTCGGATGTTAGTGTCCCACCCGTACGTACCACCAAGATTACGGTAATGGTCATAATATTTCTTCGCTAAACGCGTAATTTCAATAGAATTTCTCACGTAGTGGCCTTTTGTTATGTGATCATACATCTCCAAAAGAGAGATTCGCGCTTTTCTGCTTGATTTTGTAATTCTAGGAATATTTCTAATCTCTTGTCGAATTAGAGGGAAGTGATAAACAACAAAATCTTTTTCGTCTTGGATTCGTTGCTCAATCTCATCTGCATCTGGCTCTTCCAATAGGTTACCATAGATGTTAGTATCAAATAATACTCTTAGCATACCTATTTATCTTAAAGAATAGTTCTTAAATCAAACTCGGACTTGACCAGTGCGTCCAGTGGTTGTTGTAATTAATGAAATCATTATTTTGGGAGTATAAAGTAATAACACTTTTTGAGATTTCGGCAATAAGAATTTCTTGGCCATAACTACTATATTCCTACAATTTTTTTAGGGATATAAAGAGTTAGATCCAATCGTGAGAAAGGGCTAAGAAAGGAAGGGCGAGAAAAACTTAAGATTTAAGCAACACACAATCATCTTTAAATTCACAAATATTACATTTCCAAGAAAGTGGTTTAATTGGTAATTTCCCATTTTTCATATCAATCCATTTTTCCAATAAGTCAATCACTTTCTCTTTATTAATCGGGTCAATATATGTATGGACTTTATCCTCTTCTTCACAAAATATTTGTACTCTTCGTTTAGGTCGTTGAAAATATACACCATAAACATCTGCTTGACAAGTAGCAGTAATTAATGTCTGTTTCATATATCTTGATTTACCTGGCACATTTATAAGAACTAAACAATGATTAACACTAAAATTTTAACAGGAGAGTTCCTTTCTATTCCCGACCGCTAATCAATTTATTTGCAACTTGAACTAATTTTTCATCAGACTTACAATTCTTAATTAACGAATAAACTCTGTATGCTCGGTCACCATCTTTAACTAATAATGTCCTTGCGGGCACCTGATCATATGCTATAGACCCATCGCCAACATTATACTCTTTAACATTTTTTCCTTCCAATTGTTTAAACTGATTAAATTCATCTGATGAAATAAATCCGATATCAATAAAAAGAGAAGTGTAAACTCCTTTAAATACAGGATCGGGTATTTGAAATTTTATGCCTACGTTACTTGTAGATTTTTTTATTGATGAAGCATCAATATTACAAATGGTAGCTACATCTGACTCTGATAAATCAGGAACAGAACTACATCCAAATAAAAAAACGGACAGTCCAATCAAAAAAACATACAATGATTTTTTCATCAATCAAACCTGTTTACTATAAGAAAGTTAATCTTTATATTGTTTTCTATTTCAAAAATCAAGATTAGATTAACAGAACGCCCCCCTTCTAAAATACTAAAACTAAAAACACTAAGTGTTAATCGGTACCAGTGTCAATAGATAGTGGTTCATTTTTTGCCATAGTAATTCTGTTGAGCGAGAACACAACTCTGCGGACGCATGTTTCCCACACTGCAGATAGGAAACTAACTTAACTGCATTAAGTCAAACTAAAAAACAATATTTGCCCCAAATGATTTAAAAGCAGTATTTGTAAAAGAGATCTTAACATGGATTTGGGTGAGGCGTACGAGACGTTAGGGCTAGATCAAGGTGCAACGCTTGAAGAGGTTATACTAGCCCATCGAACTGCTGCAAGGAAATTTCATCCAGATAGGAACCCTGCGGGACAAACACAGTTTGAGAAGAGTCAACAGGCGTATCGAATGTTACGGCAACGCGTAGAGTCAAATGATTATATACCTCACGAAGCATTACAACAAATTTGCGACAAACTTGATGCCATTGATACATTTGCAAAAAGAGGGAGTTTTCCTCTCGCAACAAGGGAATATAACCTGTTGGAAAGCCTACTACAAAACATCCCATCAGCATATGCGCAGTTAGCAGAACGTATTGCGCTGCGATATTTTCAAGAAGGATACACTGATTCTTTAGATAGATCGCTTAACATAGGAGACATTTCTTCTGCAGTATTAGTATATCAATCAGCAGAGTCTTTTGCAAAGAGGATCGCCAAATCAGATTCAGCAGGAATGGAAATAGATACATTGAGAACGACGTTATCTTATGCGTATGCTCAGAGTATTTGTCAAGATGCGCGAGAGGGAAATGTCTTGCGAGCAAAAAATGAATACCATAAAGCTAGAGGCATTTTTGGTGCGAATCCGGATGAATTACAACCATTAGAATTTAAAAATGCCATTAGAGAAATTGTAAATGCTTCTGTTCGTGCCATGGCAAGAAGCGTAACTTCTGGTGATTATGATCATGCGAAAAGAGTTCAAAAAGAAACAAGATATTTTGTTGAAACAGATACCTGGATCGCAGCACAAACTAAGTTGGATTTATTATACGAGATAAATTTGACGATCTAACTTAACGACTTTCTATATCAAAGAAATGAATGCGATTATTCATTAATTTTAACACGTCAAAGAGAATAATCAACGCAAGGGAAAAGCCAATAGCAATTTCCCAGCCTGCTAATGGAAGTGGTATAACTTCAAAGACGACATTTAAAGAAGTGTATAATATTGCAAAAGTGGCAAGCAAAGAGATAACGGAAGCATAAAAAAGATAGATATTAGTAAATGGAGATCGAGTTAAGACACCTTTGTGAAACGATCTAAAATTAAATGCAGCAACGATTTCTAAGAGTACTAAGGTAACTAATGCGGTAGTTTGGGCATATTCCACGCTTTGATGAAAGACGTTAAATGCCAAGTAATAGGATAATAAGACAAACAATGTTAAGAGAGCACCATTAAAAAGCAGCAATAGGATTACATTTTTTGTGAGAAGTGGAACTTTTCGGCGAGGTTGTTCATTCATCACCTCAGCAGAAGACGGATTAAATCCCAGGGTCACGGCGGGAAGATTATCGGTTATAAGATTCATAAATAAAATCTGCAGAGCAAGAAGAAGAGGAATTTGCCACCCTAATATGGAAGAAAATAAAACTCCAAAGAACAGAATTGCTAACTCTGCTAAACTGCAAGAAAGCTGATAGGCTACAAATTTTTGAATATTTTTAAAGATGGTTCTGCCTTCTTTAATTGCTGTGACGATACTCACAAAGTTATCATCTTTGAGAATCATATCGGCAGCTTCACGAGAAACATCCGTCCCATTTTTTCCCATAGCAACACCAATGTGAGCTTCTTTTAATGCTGGCGCGTCATTAACGCCATCACCGGTCATAGTAACAATTTCCCCATTGGCTTTGAGCGCTTTGACAATACGCAATTTATGTTCTGGTTTTACTCTTGCAAAAATAACCACTGAATTAATCATCTTTCTTAATTCGTTATCCGTAATGGTGTCGAGATCGTTGCCTTCAACAACTTTGCCTTTAAGACCAATTTGTTTGGCAATGGCGAGCGCAGTTTCTTTATTATCTCCGGTAATTATTTTTACTTTGATCCCTGCTTTAATACAAGAATAAATCGCTTCTTTGACTCCTTCGCGAGGGGCATCTTCCATTCCCACTAAACCGATAAATACAAGATCTTCTTGTGAACATTGTTTGGATGTGGAAGATTGTTTTTTGTAGGCAAATGCTAACGTGCGCAGAGTTTGAGAGGTTAGGGACAGGTTGTGTCCTAGGATTTTCTTTTTTTGCGCTAACGTTAATGGAACCAGCGCATTGCCCATTTGTATTTGCGTGCACTTTGAAAGTATAACTTCGGGAGCGCCTTTAAGAAAAACAGTTGTACTTCCTTCAAATCTCGTTAATATAGACATAAATTTTTTTTCAGAGTTAAATGGAATTTCTTCAATGCGAGTAAACTCTAAATCTTCTTTATGTTTGCCAGCTTTCGCAGCCATAATTAATAAAGCGGCTTCAGTAGAGTTACCAATGGGACGGTAGGTATTTGTTCCATTTTCATTAGTTCTTTCTATTGTAGAATCATTACAAATCACAGCGGTTTTTATTAATAGATCAAGAGATGACTTTGGTTCTACCTCAATCTTCTTTTTTCCGTGATAGAAATGTCCAATGGATTCATACCCTACACCCGTAACATCAATAATAGAATCATCAACCATAACTTTTCTCACTGTCATTTCGCCTTTGGTAATCGTTCCTGTTTTATCCGAACAAATTACTGTTGTTTCACCAAGAGTCTCAATGATAGACATACGATTAATAATTACATTTTTTTTCGCCATGGAATGCGCTCCTGCAGCAAGCGCAGTAATAAGCACCACAGGAAATCCTTCGGGAAAAGCAGAAACAGATAATGCGATCATAAGAATAAGCACATTAATAAAAAATTCTTGAGAAAAGGAAGTTGCTTGGACAACCATGAGAATGCCCGTAAGCACTGAAACAATAATCGCAACAACCGCCATATACTTAGCGATAGTATTCACTTTCTCTTGAAGCGGCAGTTCTTTTTGAGCTGTTGAGATCATGCTGGCAATTTTGCCAAAACGTGTATTCATTCCGGTATGAATAACCTGCGCCACACCTTTTCCATTCATGATGAATGAGCCCATAAATAGAATGTTAGTTTCATTATAATTCGTCGTGCTTTTTGCGGGGTTTTTCCGAATTTCCCTTGATTCTCCTGTTAAAATAGATTCATCAATACTCAAGTCTTTTTCTTCAAGAACAATACAATCCGCAGGGATCTTTTCACCATTTCTTAAAATGAGTATGTCCCCTGGCACAATTTGAAGAGAAGAGATCTGCTGTTGGCGCCCATCACGTATAACAATTGAAAGAGGCAAAATCATTTTGCGCAAGGCTTTGATTGCTTTGTCAGCCCGATACTCTTGAATAAACCCCACAGAAATGACCATGACAATGACTCCGGCAATAGTATATGCCGTAGTAAATTTGCCAACGATAAAAGAGATGATGAGCGCGCAAAAGAGAAGATACAGAATAAAGTTGCCTTGTATTTGCCTTAGCAAAATGCGTAGAGTTGTGGTTTTAGAAAATTCCTGAATTTCATTAAGACCCGCTGTAGTTATTCTTTTTTTTGCTTCTTGAGTACTAAGACCGTGTTGTTGCATGGTGAGGGGAAAATATAATCTCTTTGAAATTATTTTTTTGTAGATCTTTTGCGAGGTTACTCTTTAGCTAAGCTTTCTAATTTTTGCACTAGTTCTGGTTGAATATAACTATGAATAGTAACAGTAAAATTATCCTGCCATTGGTCATTCTTTTTGTCAAACTTCATATGACCTAACGCATGGGCGATTGAGAGATAAAGTTGTTTGATTTGTTCTTTAGTGGTTCTCTTATGGGTAGCTAAAAAAGTTTTGACTTGGTTTGTAGCGTAATAGGAACGTACAATATGAGGATAGAATTCATGACCACAATAGGATATGAATGCTTTTTTAAAGTCAGTCTCATGCAGTAATTTGCCTTCTTTGTCAAAAATAAAATCTTCGGTCTTTTTTGTTGCAAGTGATGCTTTAAGCCGACCGACGTACTGAGGAGGGAATTCATGGGTGAGAGTAACAGGAACTCCATCTTTTGCAAGGAAATGAAATGTGACAACATTTCCTTTAATGAGAAGATCTTTTTTGGTAAGCGTGGTGAGACCTTTATGCCCATGCGCTTTAAAGTAGATCTCGTTGCCGACACGCATGTTGGTTTTAAGCAATGTATACATGGGCAATGCCATAGGATCTTTTTTATTAGTCAGAGATTTTGTGACGTTGGTTAGAAGCAACGAATAATACTTGCTAAATAAATCTACTTTTTTGTATTTGCCAGACCGGTGCTGTTGACGTTTTGCCAGAGTGTACACGTATGACCACGTACCACCTTTATTTTGATATAATACATCCCAATGATCGTGCGAATCTTGATCGTGAATGGTGAGATGAGGTGAGAATAAAGAAAATGCTTTTTCAAGTTTTTCTCCGGTGGGAAGGACGTTGATACGCGCCCCTTGTTCTTGCCCGTTAGATGAAAGTTGACCTTTGAGAAATTCTGAATTTTTTGTATCGATAAGATCTGATAGATGGTTGTGCGCTTTGAAAAGCTTGACTACCTGAAGAAGTTCTGGAAATTGCTTTGATGATATTTTCCAGCCCGTGTTGGTTTTTTCGTATGGTTTGAGGGTACTCGCTTTAACGCGAATTGTTCCAACAGGAACTTCTTTTGTGATGCTTTTGGCGATACTTCTTCCGTTTACATTTTGAATTTTTACCATTATCGTAGTCCTTCCGCTTTAGGATGTTCGTGTCCAACCTGCCGTCGTTTATGAAGATATTTGATATGATTAGATTTCTCTTTTCCAAACTTGTGACTATCAAACCCATACTCCTCGATCATGGAAGAAATGTGTTTTCCACCCAAAAAATGAGGCATAATAACATAACTAGCACCAGCATCGTATAATGCCATCGCTTCGTCAATTTGGTGTGACACTACTTTGATAATGGTGTTTTTGTTAGTCTGTTTGATTTTTTTAATGAGAAGCATGTTGGTCTCTTGAACAGGAATTGTTGAGATCGCCATTTTACAATGCCGAAAGTCCAATTCATTAAGCATCTCCACATCATTGACATCACCATATTTACAGTCAAAACCTTGTTGAGTTAATTTCTCGATGACCGCAGGATCGTAGTCAACTATCAACACTTTTTTACCTATTTTTTTAATTGCATTGAGAATGTCAAAACCAATACGATTGTACCCAAAGAGGATAACATCATAAAATCCAGATGTGTGTGTTCCTAATTGGTCGACTTTTTTGCCTTTTCTTTCAAAGAGGGCAAGATATTTTGCAAGATAAGGGTAGATTTTGTCACCAGATAAAACAAGATAGGTAGATCCCGCAATGGTTATTAATCCTACAAATGTTACGAGAGAGAGGATTTCTTGATTGACATGACCTAATTGAACGCCTAATGCAACAAGCACTAATGAGAACTCGCTAATTTGCGCAACAATCAGGCCTGTAAAAAAACTATTGCGTTTGGTGTAACCCAACCAGGACATAAGCAAAAACATGATAAGAGGATTGGCAACCAAAATAAAGAGAGATAAGACGATGATAGGAATCACATAAGAGCTGAGATTGGCAAAGGTCATTTGAGAGCCAAGTAAGACGAAAAAGAGCATAATGAAAAAATCACGTAATGGTTTAATCTTAGAACTGATTTCATAGCTATATGCGGAAGAGGAAAGAGTTACACCTGCAAGTAATGCTCCTGCTTCAATGGAGATATTAAAATAGTAAAAAATAGCAGCAACGACAAAACACCAGCCAATGGAGAAGAGAAGCAGAAATTCTTGTGATTTTGCAATAAAACGAGTTACTGGAGGAAGAACTTTCCAGCTAATAATCCCCAATATGCCTATGGCGATAACAATTTTGAGCAAGGTATGTATTGCAACCGCACCAATGTTTTCACCGCTGGGAACAGATGAGAGAATTACCAGAATAAGGATCGCAATAAGATCCTGCACGATGAGAAACCCAATGGCAATTTTTCCATACAATGTGTCAAGATCACGTTTGTCGGTAAGAAGCTTCATGATGATAATCGTGCTACTAAATGTTAACGCAACGCTTACATATACAGAAGTGAGGGTTGAGTACCCAAGCAGTTTACAAATACCAAACCCAATAATTGATGTGAAAATAACTTGACCAATTCCAGTAATTAAGGACACTTTTCCTACTTCTTTGATAACTTTAGGATTAAGACTTATGCCCACTATGAATAAGAGAAAAGTGACTCCCATCTGCGCAAGGGTGGATACTGTTTCACTGGATTGAACTAAATTTAGAAAAAATGGACCTACAGCAATACCAGCTAAAATATAACCAATAATGAGTGGCTGTTTAAGAACACGAGCAAATGCTGCGAAGAGTAGAACAATAGCAAAAATAAGTGCAAATTCTACAAAAACACCTAAACTCATACGCGTACCTCTTTTTTAATGGTTTTATGGGAGTAAGAGTTTAAAAAATCTCCTTTTTTGGGTTGAGTAGAGAGGTTTTAGGTTGAAATAATCTTATGGATAAGTTGACCTAATTCAGGAATTCTCTTAAAGAAATAATCTTGTTCTAAGTGTTTTCTGATCTCATCATCTAATTTAATACCATATCCTGCAAGAAAATCTTCAGGTTCATATTTGGCAAAGTGTTCGCGGTTAAGTGGTGTCCAGAGGGGTAGTTCGTCAAGAGTGATACCGATTAATGTTTGAGTGCCAGCTTTTCTCATACGGCGATTCGCATGACGCTCGGGGAGGTTATAGAGTCCAACTGGACGAGTTAATTCATAAAGACGAGCATCAAGATCATTTGAGAGTCGAAGTAAGGCAAGGCGTTCTGGATCACTATCAAGATGTTTAATACCATTTCGAGGATGTTGTTCAAAGATTCGATCTTGAACACGCATATACTCACCCCCCATCTTTGCTTGAGTTTGAGTAAGAAACGTAATTGTTGGTTGGTATTCTTCTGGAAAACTACGGATATGAACAATATAATCTGACGAGCTTCCCCCTTGTGGATCAATTGTAGGAAATCCAGTTGCTGCAGTTATTACATAATTGGTTTGAGTCATGTTTAATCACCAAACAGGTTTGGTTTACGAAAGACTTATATTCTACTGATATTTTGAATATAAGTAATATAAGTTAATGATTGATGTGTTATGGAACGTAAACTGATTAAGCAAGGAGACAACGCACTTACTGTTACATTACCTGCTAAATGGTTGGCACAAAGAGGGTTGAAAGCAGGAGATACTGTGTCCATCAATGAAGAAAGTACACAGATTACAATTAGCACTGCACGTAAGACTGGTGTGCGAGAGATTGAAGTCGATCTACGTGGTCTGGAGAGAAGCGCCGCATTTCAAAAAGTAATTTCTGTGTATATTGAAGGGCATGATTTGATTGTTGTTAACCATTCTTCTGCCGCACTTATTGTTGATATCTCAAAGGAGTTAATGGGAATGATTATTGAGAAACAGACTGGATCACAAAGCGTACTGCGTAATCTGATTGTGGTTCCGGAAGATAATGTCGAGAAAATTTTACAGCGAATTCGTTTTATGCTGCTTGAGCAGGGACGGCTTTTGTTGTTGGTTGCTACAGGAAAAGGAACTATTGTAGAACTACGAGCATCGGAAAAACTACTTGACCAAAACATTTTGTATTGCTTAAGATATATTTGTAAATACGAACGCTCTTTGGAGGGGTATCGTCTGTTCTCATTATGTTTGACATTTGATCTGATTGGTGATAAGATCACAGAGATCGGAAAATATATAGGAAAGAATGCGAAATTAGCTTCGTTAATTGTTGATGCTATTGAGAGTTATACCTCCCTGGCGTTTAAAGGTGATTTGGAAGGATTAAATCGATCATTGAGATCATTTAGGGATGCAATTGGCACGAAGACGTTTGTGGAAGGGTTGACCTATTCGCTGGCTGAGACGATGTATAACTTTGTAGGATATTTGATGGAGAAGAGATGATACAGTTTATCGATCTAATAATTTGTAAGTATGCTCTCTAGAAAGATCTCCTAACCAACGCCAGATTCCAGGAATATACTTCAGACCAGGACACCCAACAATTCCATCCAGGAATGTTCCAGGAGTTTGAGCCAAGACTGCTGCAAGAGAATCTTTTATTTCCACGCTTGGCCGCGCTCCAAGCTCGAAGTGTTTTACTCCCCCATATACTTTGAGGTCTCCACCATAGCATTCTACCCCTAACTCCCTTTGGATAAGTTCTGTTTCAAATAAATGAAGCTGGGTAAGAGGGCTTATGGAAGTTAAACTGTTTGTATAAATAGCATCCATTTCACTAGAGTTAATAGGTCTTCCCTGAGCTTGACGAACTAAGACTTCTGCATATCGTTGAAAACTGCAGCTAATTCTTACTGTTTCATTTGCTGCCACGGAAATGCGTTGTTGGGCAGTTCGATTTCCGAATACCCCTTTACGATCGCGATCAACAAGTTGATTTAAACGAATATAACGAGGATCTTCTATTACTTTTTGCTCCCAAACTTGAGTAGCAATATCGATCGTTCGATGAACCCCTTCATGAAGCCAGTACGTTGCACGAAAGAAATTTGATGCGTGTGCGTCTACTTTTACTAGCACTCCTTCTCGAGCGGAGACCACAGTAGAACCCTCATACATAACTAATCCATCCTCAAAGTTAGTTCTTAAATCTGCAACGCGAGCCATAACACCATCCAAAGCCCACCCTAAAAGATGATAGTACTCAGCTTTGTGCTCGTTAGGATCTAGGTTAGCAGGATCGGTTGAAGACATACCAGAAGCTTTGGCTAGATGGGGACAACCGCGACTCTCATTTATTCTTTGAACCAGTTCTGTTGTTGAACGACTTTCACTTGCCATATGCATAAGTTCTAAAGCAATTTTTTATAAATCTTTCTTTTTTGTTATCCCTTTATAATGGTAAATTTTATAAAATAATGGATGGAATGTCGTAGTATGTATCAAAATCCAATTATAATTACAGGAGCAACTACTTCGGGAAAATCTGCTGTTGCTATAGCGCTCGCTCAAGAAACTGCACGTAGTGTTCTTGTTAATATGGATAGAACTTTTACGATTGATGCTTTCCCCTTAGGTACAGGGTATGCTGATTTAAGAGCATGTTTAGTACCCAAACGATTATATGGAATACTTCCTGCAGCAAGTGAACCTCTTTCGATTCCAGACTATGTAACCTACGCAAGAGACACAGTTGAAGATCTCTTAGCTCGCAGACAACAACCTATCTTTGAAGGAGGTAGCATAGAATATCTTAAAGGTTTAATTGAAACAAGAGATGAATCGTATTCATCAATTTTGGGTATCCGTTTAGATCCTTCTATTGATCTGGAAGCACAAATACGTAAGCGCTTAAACGCAGCACTAGAGCATGGTTTGATAGAAGAAGTTAGGCAAGGACTAGAAGCTGGATTAAGAGAATCTCATTTAATGAAAAAAGCGATTGTAATAGTACCTCTTATTAAGTATCTTGATGGAGTGATAGGACTAGGAGAAGTCAAAGATGAAATCACCAATCAAGCGTTAACGTATGTTAGTCGATGGTTTGAAGAAGCCTCTAAGATTAGTGAAATCCAATGGATTGACCATCATCCTGCTTCTATGGAGAGAACCTTAGAAAAAATTAGAGAATGTATAAGACCAGCAGAAAAAAAGATCAGAATTACTGTATGAACTTGTTTATATCTACATAGCAGAAAAAAATATAATCTACTCAATGATCATCACTCCATGTTCAAAGTTCAATTCGCTATTACCCATGAAGGCTGTTGGGGTTCAGAGATTCATACTAAGTTTCCACAATACGAATTCTCATCGATTGATTGTCGATGGGTGAAAGGTAATGTTGCACATATCCTTTTAGTACGTGGTAATCAAAAAGAATTTCCCGTGATTGTACAATATTTAAGAAAGCGCCGTGATGTTGTGGAAGTAGAAGAGCTTTCACAAGACGACCAATCGTTGCATTTACGAGTTACAAGTCGTAAGAATCGTATAATGGAGCAGTTTTCAGATATGTTCTTTGAGAATAATTGCTTTCCTCTTGCGTCAACTCGCTTTGAGAAAAATAAAGAAATATGGACATTAGGATCAGCACACAAAGAGAACATTACTAAAGTATACGAACAACTTAAAGCACATCATCCTGTAAGTATAAACTCCTCTGGCGTTAGAGTTATTTCTGACCTTATTACACAAAAACAACGGGAAGCATTGACTTCTGCATATCATTTAGGCTATTACGAATGGCCGCGTGGTAAATCTATTCAGGAGATCTGTGAGGTGTTGAAAGTGCCTAAAACTGTTTTTTTGTCTCATCTACGCAAGGCCGAACAAAAAGTGATGAAAGAATTCATGACTAAGTAGACTAAAAGAAGAGGAAAAAATGTATAGACTATAGTCTACTCAAAATTAATACGTTAGTTAGGTTTTTTCTTCTCTATGGAGTTCACACCATTTAAGCACAAATTAGTTGCCGTTCTTAACGAGAAGATTGAGACAGGACGAGTGATGAATGCATTGGCACATATGGCGTTGGGAATAGGAGGAAGTGTTGAGAAAGAGAAGTTGCGATTACAGGATTATCATGATGCGAGTGGAGGTGTTCACCCTGCAATATCTGATATTCCATTCATTGTGTTGAAAGCGAATTCTTCTCAGATTAAAATGTTAAAGAGATTAGTTTGTGAGCAAGGTATTGAGCATACTGATTTTATTCACACCATGATTGATAAGACCTATGTCGAACAACATGAGAAAACTCAACAGACGAAAGAGGAAGATTTAGAATATTGGGGGATTTGTTTGTTTGGGGATTGGTCAACTGTTAGCACGTTAACGAAAAAATTTTCTTTGTGGAGGTAAAAATGGCATTAGCAGAAGTAGTTGACCTAAACATTGTCAGATTTGAATATGAAGGGAAGAGAGGGGTTGAGGCAATTGAATGCGCTTACACTTATGTTACAAATCGACTCTTAGAAGGTAGGGACGAAAAAGCAATCATTTTAGATAATTTAGCATCCCAACAAGGATTTTATGGAAAATTGTTTGACCTTTACTTCTCATTGCATCCTGACCAAGCACAGATCATTGTAGAAGAACACCAGGATCGATTTAAAGGCTGGTGTAAAATAATGGAACCTTTAGAAAAGCTGTTGTGGACAGGATGTAAAACAGAGAGATATAAAGCAGCTTTAAGAAGGGGAGTACAGAATTTTTAATGAAAGAGCAGGTTTATATATGTTAAAATAATGGCTAAATACATGAATACAAAGACCGCAGTGATATTCATAGTCCTGGCATTTCTCGTTGGTGGAATTGGCGTTTTCTTGCTTCAAAATATAGACTTGGCAGAGAATACTCAATACCAGCAAACAAGAGAAGCAGATATTAATCAGAGGGAGCAGTATGCAACACAACAATTTAATGAGATTGCTAAAGAAATCGATTATTGGTATGAAAAACCAGATGGCTCTATTGGAAAAGCGCATTATGACCAACTTATCCAACGGCTCGACGATATGGAGGGGAAAATAGCTGCTAATCAGATTGAGGAGCATAAAGCTAGACTTAATGAGATGGTCTTAGCACAACAACCATCTTTGAATCAACAAAATGAAAATGATCCGTCTAATTCTAATCAAAATCAACAAAACCAAGCCCAATATAACACAGAATCTAAAGGCTGCGATGGCACCGGACCAGTCCAGTTTACATTCCCACCTAGACGATTAGAAGACATTGAATTTTTTACCCCAATGGGTATAATGATTGGCAATCATGTTACACCTGTCGATCATGGTTATTTCTATCCACCAAACTGGAAACCTGAACCGACTTTAGCAGGTCTTTCAGATGTACTTATCCCTGCTGATGGAGTTATTACATCCATTGGACGTATGCCTACTTATTTTAGTATGAAAGGAGAGGGAATTGAAGATTACCGGATTGTTGTTCATCATTCATGTACATTCTTTACAGTGTATATTCATGTTTTAGTTCTCTCGCCTCAGATTAAAGAGAAAATTGGAGAAATCCAATCCGGAAATACAATGTATCCAGCAATTCCTGTTAACGCAGGAGATATATTGGGACGCGCGAGTACATTCGATTTTAGTGTTCATGATGAAGAGGTTACATTATCTGGGTTTATTGTTCCAGAACATTATGAACGTGAAAAATGGAAAATTCATACGATTGATCCATTAGAATCATTTATTGAACCATTACGGACACAATTGCAAGCCAAGAGTCTGCGAAGCGTAAAACCTTATGGCGGTAAAATTGACCAAGACATTGATGGGACACTTCAGGGAAATTGGTTTGTAGAAAATACCAATGGGTACCAAGGAGTTAAACAACCAGAATATTGGGAAACGCATGTTTCATTCTCACCAGATATGCTTGATGAAAACCATTTTATTATTTCATTAGGTGGTTTTAATGGAGAGGCATTACAGTTTAGTTCAAAAAGTAATTCGCCATTACCACGTAGCGTTAATACTCAATCGGGATTGGTGAAATACGAACTTGTTACCACAGAGTATACTATTGGGAATTCTAATCAATATTGGGATAGGTTGAGTTTAGCGCACGATCTTAAAGCACAACCTGGTTCAGAAGTAAAAGGTGTTGTTCTTGTTGAGATGCTGGAAGATAGAAGAATGAAACTAGAAGTCTTTGCTGGAAAGACTGCATCACAAGTAAGTGGATTTAGTTCTGCTGCAAAATTTTATGAAAGATGATTCTTACTCCCTACTGCTTGAGAAATATTGGTAAAACCATCTTTTTTTAATAATTCTACGAGACTTTTGTTTACTTTACCTATGAGTGCTGGACCTTCATAAACCATGCCCGTAATAAGTTGAACAAGACTTGCACCTCGACAGATTTTCTCATACGCATCCTGTGCGTTAAAGATGCCACCACAACCAACAAGAGTATATTTCCCTTTAGTTTTTTGGTAGATGTAGGAAATCATATCGTTGGCAAATGGTTCGACAATTTTTCCGCTCAATCCACCAGGCCCAATTCTTGCAAGAATCTCTGGAGAGAGATTAGCTTTTGATCTGTCTTTGACCAGATTGGAAATTATAAGACCATGAATTCGATGTTGGTTAATAACTTGGAGTAAATCATCTACTTGCGTTAGAGTTAAATCTGGTGAGAATTTAATGAAAATTGGCTTAGTCGTAGGGATTGTGTCAAGTTGAGCAAGTAGCATCTCTAGTAAGTTAGGATCAGTAAAAGGTTGACCCCCATAGGCATTAGGACAACTAATGTTAATAGTAAGATAATTTGCGTAGGGTTCAAGAACACGAAAGCCTTCTACGTAATCATCTACTCCCACTTGGGCATCACACGTCTCTGCACAATTCGTTTTTGCAATACTTATGCCCAAAGGGAATTTGAATGTACGTCCGTGTATTTTTTTGGCAATGGCATGACAGCCTTCATTTTTAAGACCATAATACACTACGAGAGATTTGCGTTCAGGAACACGCCACAAACGTGGAGCAGGATTTCCTGCACAGGGTTTTGCGGTGACTGAACCAATTTCTTCAAATCCAAAACCGATACTGGGAAGAATATCCATCAGATTAGCGTTTTTATCAAAACCTGCGGCTAAGCCAACAGGATTTTGGAATGTAATATTGTGGATCTTTTGAACTAGTGAAGGATGAGAATAGGCAAAGCACGTAGAGATAATCTTTTTGGAGAACGCATGTTTTCCTAGAAAGATTCCCGTATTGGTTGCCCGATCATGTACCTTTTCGGGATCTGATCGAAATAGAATTGGTTTTATGAGACGCTGGTACATACTTTTAATATGATGCTGAGTCCTTTAAAAAACTTGGGGAACAAACGACTGTAAAAAAAGTTATTTTATGAACAAGCCTATCCCTTCTGCAACCGTTTTAGTAGATCATAGGTTTTCAATGTATAATCATCGTTGAGGTAGATTAATAATTCTGATGTGGCAGTGAGAATTTCTGTAATTACAATATTGTTCATGGTTAGTTCGCGCGTGAGGGTTGAGACGATACCTCTTTCTTGATTTGCCTCTGCTGGAAAGAGAAGGCTAATTTCTGAGATGTGAGAGTGTTTCTTTTTGATTTTGACGTTGTCAAGGAGGTCTTTAATTTTAGGGAGATTGTCTTCATCTAAGAAAACAGTTACTGAAGATGAACCAACCACAATTTTGAGAGTGTCTCCTCGATCATAATTTGTGGTGGTGATGAGCTTTTGTAATTTTTGAACAAGTTCTTTCTCTTTTTCAAAATCGAGAATAACAATGTTGTCTTTGATGTGGATTTTGATTTGGTTAAAGAAGTCTTTAGGTGGTCGGACTTTCTCTGCAAAGGGGTAGCGACGAATCATGGCAATAACTGCTTCCATTTGGTTTGATTTTGCAACGCCTTGTTTGATGATGTATCTTGCGAGTGAACGGCGGTTGATGAGACCATCTTGATACGCGGTTTCAATTTCAGGTCTTTTGCTAAGAAATAGACGAAAGTCTTGTTCTATTTGTGACATATTTTGTTATAATGTGGCTTTTATTTATAAAATGTTGCAAATGAGACGGCGGAGATAAATAGGAGGTTTGACTATTAAATTGTGATGGCAACAATAAAAACAAGTGATTATCGGTGGCAAAGATGAGCAAAATATGGAAAATGAACAAAGCATGGAAAGTCAAGGAGGTAAGAGGTTGCATTTACAACTCCTTTATCAAGGAGGATTTAGGATACCAGAAACTTTTGGCCCCATAGATATAAATCTTTTAGATAAACATAGGCTTTATGTTGTGCGAAGTAGTGCTGCAGGAGAAGATGGGCATACAAAAACTTCGGCTGGAAAATTTCTTACATTAAAAGGAGTAGCACACCAGGATTTAGAAGTTGCGATTCTTCAAGTTCGTTCTTATTATGATTTTGGAAGCGTTGTTATCCAACCAGATCTAAGTGAAATAATGCAGTTCTCTGGTGTAGCGTATTCAAATCTAAATGGTCAAACTTTAATCTCTGGAGGTCGAGGAGCATGTGTCCAACGAATTGTTGAGGGGGAATCATCAGAAACCGAGGTGACATTCTCAGGTGAGAAAGCAAGTATACGGGGTTCCCCTATTAATCCTAAGTTCATCAGAGAGGTTTGTGCCAAATCAAGAGAAGTTGAACACTATTTTGGAATCCCAACAGATATAGAATTTGCAGTAATTGAAAATGAAATGACTTTCTTGCAGGCAAGACCATTGCCAAATCCGACGGATGCTGCCCTGCGCGAACATGAAAGAAGAAGATTAAATAGAGATTTACAACATCTAAAAGATCAAGGTCTAGATGAGTTAGTTTTGGGAGTAGGAAATTATAGGGAGATTTTAGGAAACGCAAACGCTACCCATCTTAGTGCATCCACGTTTAATTATATCTTTTCAGGTGATGGTAAAGAGATTTTAGGCGCAGTCCAATTAGGAAGAAATGAGTTAGGATATGACCTTGGAACGGAAATTTTCCCTTGGACCATCATGTTAAATGGAAAAGTGTATTATAATTTTGCAGGAGATGCTCTTCAGTTTAGACCTAAAGGAATATCGAAAGAAGATTTAATTAATGTTGTTAATGAAATATATTTACCCTGCGTAAGAGAAAATCCGGATCTGTTAAATTATCCAGAACTTCGTCTCTACATCCAATTTCCTCATCAAGCAACACAAGTGGGTTTAGATTCTGAACCATTTAAAGAGTTAGTTGCGCGTAACAGAAACGCAGTTGAGGCAGTAGAAATTCCTCAAAAACCACCTCTTAAGAAATTTGCAGAGGTATATGATTCAATTGAGGCATGTATAGGAGATATAACTACATTAGTAGATGACATTAGAGTAAACAGTGCTAAGGAGTATGTTAAAGCAGCTCGGCTAGCTTTTTTTGCATTGGAAGACGTACGAATGTACATTGAGGCTTTACAACGAGAAAAAAAACACTCTTTTGGGATTATTACTAGATTATATGGCAAAGAATCTGCTGAAGAGTTACGTGATGCAATAGTATATGATGAAAGCATTGGATCGTTTGAATTAGAAGATCAAGAGGAGTTTAGATATCTTGGAAGTTTTGAATTATCTGAACCGAGAGGATTTCCCCCCAAGCGTCATTTTAAACAGGGAAGAGAAATAGCGGACAACAATCTTGCTCAGTTGATTAGTAGAACGCGTAAAGTCTTAGAATACCGAGAAAAAGTGAAGTTTACTCTCTTTAGAGATTATGACCATTTGAAACAACTCTATGAACAAGTTGGAGCATTAAGTGGTCTTGAGAAAGATGTTTTCTATTTAGATTTTGGTGAATTGAGTCATTTAATAGATACACCAAGATTGGCAATGTATAGAGTTGAATTACGTAAGAAAATCAAAGATAAAAAATTATTACCTGATCCCTTATTTGGATCAGACCTTGAATCCGGCAATTTTAGAACCTATGAGAAAAGACCAAAACTAGTGTTTGGATCGCTCCCGCAACAGAAGATGTATGTTCAAATAGGAAAAGAGGGACACATTGTCGATTCTGTTGATCAAACAATAGAAATACCCAATGAAGCAAGAGTGGTATTAGTTCCCGATAATGTACGACCTGGTTCTCATCTCTTTACCATTTTATCAGATTATGGTCTTCCCGTAATAGGGGTTGCTCAAGAGGAGTTGGACACAATAAGAAATACACAGATTGGTATCTCGATGTTAAAAAACGGTTATGTTGAAATCGTGAGACAGGATCAGAAACTGGAATGAAAAAATTAATCTTTATGAGACATGGATATTTAGAAGGAAAATATAAAGATTATACCTCCTTGAAATTTGAAGAATTTGAAAATTTATTACTTAAAAAAGTAAACCCAAGTATTGATGAGCAAAGAACTGAAATCGTTTTGAGAGATAAAGAGATTATCTCCAGTATAGACTTTATTGTTTGTTCTGATGAAAAAAGGGCAATGGAAACGGCAGAAATAGTAAAAAAAATAACTGGTGTTAATTTTGAAACTTCACATTCTCTACGGGAAGTTACTTTTTTTAAAGGAATTATTACCACTAATGATATTGAAGATTTTCATTACTTAAGAACGATAATACTAACACGTTTTTATTATTCTCATCATTCTGAAAAATTTGAAGATGCCATTACAAGATTCTTACTATTCTTGGATTACGTTAAAACATTAAATTATAACACGATTTTATGTATCACCCATGGGTGGTTTATGAGGCTAATTTACATTTACTCATTGAATAGACCATTGAAGGAGATATCATTAAGAGAATTATTAGAAGCAAATGTCGCTACCTTTTTGGATACGATTGAAATAGTGATAGATTAAAAATATAAAAAAAATCTGACCTATACTGTTAATACTATCTTTGTTGTTTCTTTGCTTGATCAAACAACAATCTCCATACGGCAATAATAAAGTTTGATGGCAGACTTCCTTTGCTAGCAAGCAGACGTTGAATGATTTCATTTTCCCGTTCGGTTTGTTCTGCAAGCAGGGTTTGGCTCTGTTTTATTTTTCCTACTTTTTCAACTAGTTCCATACGGCGTTTAAGTTGCGCAAGAATGTGGTTGTCCACAATATCTATTTCTTTACGTACTGATTCTAATGTTTCCATAATACTCACCCTCTTTTTTGACTTTAAGTGAGAATTTCTTTATAAAATTGTCGAGAGTAGAGTATTTATTCATCATCCACATCACCATCTTTATCTACAGGGTTGCTAAATGCTTTGAGGTAAAGAGGTAATTTATCTTTCATTTCTTGTTTGTATTTCTCTTCGATAGGGAGTTTATCGACTTCATTATAAAAGTCTATTTCGGGAAGAGTGGTGAGATTACTAGTAAAGATTCTGTTCTCTTGTTGAATATACTTGGTAACGAGATGTGCTTTTTTCGTTGCAAATTGTTTTGTTGCAGGAAATTTGGTAACAGCATTCGCCCCTGCTTGCATGAGATACCCTACTTCTTCACAGCGGCGTAGGTTTGTGCCAGCAATGATTTCAAGTGTAGGAAAGCGAATGCGGAGCCGAGCGATCCATTCAACATATTGATCAACCGTTGGTCCTTGGGTGAATGGGGTACCTTTGACAGGTTTGAGCGCATAGATTGTGACACGATCGAGTTGATGTTTTTCCACGAAATCAAAGAGATAATGAAGATCGTTAGTGGTGTCTCCTAGCCCAACAATGACTGCGATGCTTTTTTTGAAACCTTGTAATTGTGTGAACATTTTGTCATATGGTTCAATAGGTTTGTTAGGACAAACTTCTTTGTGAAGTTGTGGATGAAGCGTTTCCATGGATGCACAGATGCCTTTTACATACGGACGGAATAGTTCAAGCTGGTTAGGAGGGATTACACCAATGTTGAGCCAGATTTTCTCCCCATAGACTGCACTGACATTTTTGATGTACTCTAACAGTTCTGATGCGGGCATCATGCCATAACCACCAGTGAGAAACTCGATACGCCAATGGAATATTTTACAAAAGAATGCTTCAAGAAGTGCTGAACCCATAGATCGTTTGGAATCGGCGGCGTGTTGCACTTTATGCCGTTGGGTAGATCTAAAGCAGAATGTACAATCACCAATGGAGCAATACCAACTTAAAAAGATACAGCGACCATACCATGTCTTGCCATTGAAATTTTCTTGATAGACTTTGGACGCTTGCTGACAAAGAAGTTGCGTTTGTGTGGAGAGGGAGATATCTTGTGCGTGGATGAAATGAGAAGGGTCGTAGGCTTGGTACGCGATCATTGTTGTGATAATTAGGGCTTTTTTTATAAGATTGTCGAGAATGGAACTGATTTTTACTTTACTTATCCAAAGATTTTTGCTAGAAGACTTGAAATCCCAAATTTAATTTTCTTGCCTAAGCCAACTGCTTGGTAAGTAATTCTGCCATCATTCATCGCCGCTGTAAGATCTGCAGGACCAGTGAGTGACTCAAGAACTGCTTGAGAAGTTTGAACTTTGAGAGTAGGAGTAAATGAGTCATTATCGTTACAGGACCCTGCTTCTGTAACAATTCCATCTTGTATTGTTATACATAGTAAGACATTATTGCCATCATTTTGCGTGATTGTAACGTGTATCTTTTCATTGCCAAAAATACTATCAATGGGCGAAGGGAGTTGCTGACCGCGAATTTCATTTACTATAATATCAAGATTTAATTTTTTTGGCGCAATGAGTTGTTCTACTTTAACTTTTACTGCTTCTTTTTGTTTTACGACATCAGGAGCGAGATTCATAATACCAGTTCGACCATACACTTCTCTTGAAGGAAGAGATTGGACAGCTGCGAGATTAAGTTCGTGAAGGGGAACGGTCCGAATGGTACGGGTAAAGACTCCTTGGAGTGTTGTTGGCGAACCTTGTTGTGCAGGTGGAGGAGGTGGAGTTTCTTTTTGAGGAGGATTTTGTGGAACTTGTTGCACTGGTTCTGGATTAGCATCAATAAATTCTGCAACTTCACGATCTCCAACATAGACTCTGGCACAGCTGTCTCGTAACTGTGGTTTTAATGCAAACGTACCATAGGTAGTATCACAGGCGTATTCACGACGAAATTGGAAATTTTGATTTATGACATCACCATAGGTAATGGTACCTACACGGTTGGCATTATAGGCACCATACACACCGTACGAACAGGACCTGTAATCTACAACACAGATTTCACCTAAGTCATGTTTAGCAATGGGTTGTTGGCAAATACTATCGCGTTGTGCTAGGAATTGGTCTTGTTCTGTTTGTGTTAAATAGACTCGGGCACAGCGTTGCCAGTCATAGGTTGCATATTGAATGGATGCAGGAAATTTGGAAGTAGCCAGTTGACCGTTATTCCACATGTTTATCCAGGATGCAGTGCACACTGCCCGACGTTGATTCGCATTTTGAGGGGTTGGCACAACTAATTTATCAACAACACCTTGGGTATAACAAGAATAGTCCCAATAAAATGCACGAGAACGTGGTGAAGGATTAGTGCTTTCGTCAGGACATTGGCTAAAATCAATAATGCAGTTATCTCCTAAATAGACACCATCAGGCATAGGAGGTTCTTCAAGAACGCTTTGTAAAATTGCGGCTGCTTCAACTTCAGTGAGTTGAACGCTATGGTGCCGTGCTTTAACTTCTTCAACCCGTTCATTAAAACGTGGTAGAACTGATTCTGGATCATGACCATATTGAACTGCAAGATTAACTAATGCAACTGCGGGAATTGATGAGGTTGCCATGGTAATTAATCCTTCAAATTCTTCTACGATTCGTGCAACAGATTCAACATCTTCTACAATACGACTTACTTCTCTGCCAATGGGAGTGCTTTCCAATTCATTTTCAACCCGATCGGTAAAGCGATCCCACTCTGCTTGAATGGGATCAATAATAGGATCGAGAAGACCGGCTTGAACTTGTGATGAAACAAGAGCAGTACTTAGAATAATAGCAAATAGACTTACAAAAAATTTCGTTGTTAAGGTCTTATTTTTTTTGCTATCAGCTTTAATCATAACTACCTCTTTTTGATTTAGGTTGGGAAAAGAAGTATAAAAAAGTATGTTTTTGATGAAATGAAGGAATGTATTACTAGATTTGTTGTTAGATTATTACCATTTTCCTAATTAATGGTCATTGTGCCAAGATACATTCCCATTGAGCAAGTATATGTGAATGTGCCTGTTTTAGTAGGTGTAAATGGATGCCCTTTTGATGAGATGTCTGCACGTAGTCCTAAATCTTTTTGTACAATAAAAGTACTACATCCTCGTAATGTTCCATCATTTGTAAGCACGACTGGTTCGTTGAGGTTTAATGTAAGATCCGTATATGCTCCACTTTTGGTCAACCCTACTTCAACTATTTTGACATTCTCAACAGTTACATCTTTTACTGTACTCCCTGTGATTGACCCACCTCCAAAATAAATTGTCATGCCGATGACACTTATAATTAATATACCAATCATGCCCCAAGTAAATTTATCCATATTGTCACCTTTTGATATTGTTGCTTTCAGCTCTTAATCTTAAATTATTACTTTATACTTCCCTATTGCTTCAATTTCTTTTTTGACTTTTGCAGTATCTAACTTGCCTTCATACTCAATGACAACTTTGCCGGTTTTGAAATCGACGGAGCTAGATTTAATGCCGGAGATTTCACTAAGGACATCTTCAATTAGCATCTTGCACGATTGACAATGGGTCCCTTGTACACTTATGGTTGTTTTCGTCATGTGGTTTCACCTTGTATGGAATAATTATTACTCAATAACATTAAATGTTCCTGGTCCGGCCATACCCATGCCGCAGGTAAATTGAATTTCTCCTGCTTTTTGAGGAGTAAACTCGACAATAGTAATATCAGTTGTTGAGAGTCGCTTGGTAATGCCTAACTTAGGAATCGCGATGACTTGAGTACATCCTTCTGCTTTTGTTCCATCAATTCTCCACTCAACTGGCACGCCTTGCTTGAGTGTAAATTCTAGGGGAAGATAATCAATGCCATCCACAGTCATCTCGACAATCTGAACGCCATTGATTATGGGAACAGGCGGAATTGTTGAAGTGGGATCTGATCCTAAATCAATGTTAGAACGTACAAGCGTGTAACCTGATGAGATACTCACTATTCCAAAGAAGATTACGACAACTGCAGCAATAGTCATAAAATGACGCTGGAAAGATGCTTTCTTGATACTTGAAAGCGCACCAATGCCAATGAATGCAGGGAGGGTTCCCAATGAGAAAACAAGCATGGTAAGAGCGCCCATTGCAGGATTCGCATTTGCAAGAACATAGAGTTGCAGAGCTTGTGTAAACCCACACGGTAAGAAAAACGTGGCTGCACCAAAGAGAAATGATGCAGTGCGATGTTTCGTGTGCTCTTGATCGTTACTTTTTTCATGGATTCTATGGGCAATCCACTTAGGCATCTTGATTTGAATGTGATCTAACCAAGGAAAGATATGCAACATTTGCAGACCAATAATGATCATTAAAATACTGACTAGGATAGTTACTGACCCAGTAAATGCAGGTGAGAGGGTAATGAGTGAACCAAGATACCCAATTCCCGCCCCAAATATAGTGTAGGAAAGGATTCGACCAACATTGAAAAAAATATGTGGTCGAAAACGTTGTATGCTTGTGAGGTTAGGATGAGCTTGGTTGAATTTCGTTGAGAGGGCAAGAAGTAATCCGCCCGATACTGCTAAACACGTTGAGGTCGCAGCGATGAGACCAAGCACAAAAATAAAGCCATAACTCATACTATCAGTAACGGCTAACGCGGGAATAAATTTGAAATACTGCAAAAGAAAATAAATCCCGATGAGAACAATACTCACAGCCCCGATTTCAAGATAGCGTTTAGATTTTGGTACTGATGTATTTGTTGTTTGGGGGTTATCACATTCTAAAGAGTGAAGAGTGTACCCCTTTTCTTTAACTGCTTCTTGAAGTTTTTCTTGTGAGACATTTTCTTCGCACTCTACAATAGCCTGCTCTTTGGCTTTATTGACGTTGACATGGTGCACGCCCGGCACTTTTTTGAGGGCACGTTCGATGACGACTTCACAACTTGCGCAGTGCATGCCTTTAATGGAATAGGTACATTTTTTCATTGATGTTCACCTTTATTGGTTTCTTTGTAGGTATTGGTTTCTTTCTATGCCCTTACTTCTTTTTAGGTTTTAGATGTTGTTCTTGGTGTTTGACAGGAATTGTATTTTCTTGTCTTTCACGCAATAGTTTTGTAAGCCAAATGAAAACGGCTATTGAAAGTCCAATTAAAATGAGAGCAGTAAGGATCATAAAAAACCAACCCCAGCCGCCACCATAGCCAAATCCACCCATCATACCACAATTACCATAAATGTTTTCATATGCCATGTTTAATCATCTCTTCATTTTTGATCGATTTTAGAGTTTTTTCCTCTTTAATAGTAATGCATTTGTGATCACACTCACGGAACTAAGTGCCATAGCCCCCCCCGCAATAATCGGACTAAGCATCCAGCCTGTAAATGGATATAGTACGCCTGCTGCGATCGGAATGCCAAGCACGTTGTAGAAAAGAGCCCAAAACATGTTCTGCTTGATCTTCTTCATGGTAAGACGACTTAGTTGAATTGCTCTTGGTACGTCGAGTAAATTATTTTTCATCAGGACAATATTGCCACTTTCCATGGCAACGTCCGTGCCTGAACCCATGGCAATGCCAATATCAGCTTGTGCAAGGGCAGGTGCATCGTTAATCCCATCGCCAACCATGGCAACTTTGCCGTTACGTTGTAGTTTCTTAACGTAACCGGCTTTGTCTTCAGGAAGAACTTGCGCAAAGAACTTTTCAATACCAACTCTTGCAGCAATGGCTTTTGCGGTGCGTTCATTATCACCCGTAATCATATAAGGGATAATGCCCATTTTCTTGAGTAACGCAACAGCTTTAGGTGAATCTTCTTTAATTTCATCCGCAACTGCAATAATACCTATTACTCGACGACTTTGTGCAACAATCATTGCGGTTTTACCTGCTTGCTCAAGAGTACGAATAGTATTTTCAAATTCCGTGAGTGAAACATTATTGCGTTTCATCAATGCAGGATTACCAATACTATAATTTTGGGTACCAATACTTGCTTCTACGCCATGTCCAGGAATTGCGTTGAATGTTCGTACAGTTTGAAGAGCAATTTTTGAAATTGTAGCCTTGTTAACAATTGCTTCTGCTAAAGGATGTTCCGATTTCTTTTCGATACTAGCAGCAATGCTCAGAAAATCTTTTTCGTTAATTCCTTTTGCAGTGATGATATCAGTTACTTCAGGTTTGCCTTTGGTGATGGTTCCAGTTTTATCAAAAACCACATATTTTATTTTATGTGCGGTCTCAAGTGCATCACCACCCTTGATTAAGATACCATGCTGCGCACCTTTACCGGTTCCAACCATAATTGCAGTAGGAGTTGCAAGACCTAATGCACAAGGGCACGCAATCACAAGAACGGCAACTGCGGCAATTACGGCAAAACTCGTTTCTGCTTTTACAATGGAGAACCACACAGTAAAAGTGAGTAGTGCAATAAAGATGACTATTGGAACGAAGTATGCAGAGATTTGATCTGCAAAGCGTTGGATCGGTGCTTTCTTGGTTTGGGCTTCTTCAATGAGTTTGACAATTCTTGCAAGAGTAGTCTCACTCCCCACTTTGGTTGCTTTGAATGTGAAATTGCCTTGCTTGTTAATTGTTGAACCAATAACAGGGTCACCTTTCTTTTTTTCTACGGGAATACTCTCTCCGGTAACCATACTTTCATCGATAGAAGAATGGCCATCAGTTATAACGCCGTCAACCGGTACTTTCTCTCCTGGTTTGACTATGACTAGATCACTAACTACCACGCTATCAATAGGAATTTTTACTTCTTTTCCGTCTCTGATTACTGTAGCAGTTTTTGCCCCTATTTTCATGAGTTTAGCAATAGCTTGACTGGTTCTGCCTTTTGCGAGAGCTTCAAGATATTTACCAAGTAAGACGAGTGTGATAAGGACTGCAGATACTTCAAAGTATTGATCTCCCATGGGGTTGAAGATAACAATGTATACTGAATAAAAGTATGCGGCACTCGTGCCTAATGCAATCAATGAATCCATATTGGCAGATTTGTTTTTAAGTGAAGCCCAGGCACCTTGATAGAAACTACGCCCAAAATAAAACTGAACTGGTGTTGAGAGAACCCAGAGAATGATTAGTCGATAAGGTACATCCATAAAAAGCATCCCAAGCAAGAGTGCGGGAACTGAAAAGATGGCACTCAGAATAACAGTTTGTTTGAGTTGTGCAAGCTTTTTTCGTTTGTTTTTTTCTTCTTGTTGAATGGAACCTGCTGCGAAAACGACTGCGTTGTATCCTTTCCCTTTGACAGCAGCGATTAAATCATCAACTTTTGTTTGTTTGTCATCGAATTCAACTGCTGCTTTTTCTGTGGAATAGTTTACAGCAGCTGATTTTACTCCCGGTGTTTTTGTGAGTGCTCTCGTGATAATGGTAGTACAACTTGCACAGTGCATACCGGAGATTTTAAGCGTTGTTTTCGACATTATGGTTTCACTCCAACTGTTTTGATAGCGAAAAGAGAATCACGTGTTTGAGTGATATTTGTAAGTCCAGCTTTTTCAAAAAGTATTTTGAATTCTTCTTTACTATTGATTTTAACATGCCCCGGTTCAAAGCGATGAAACAATCTATGAATTATTTTGAAAGAGAAGTTGATATCGCAGACAATTACTTTACCTTGGCTTTTTGTTACTCGTGCAAGCTCTTGAATTGCTTTTTGCTGATTATGATAATGATGAAATGCTTCAGTTGAGACGACGTAGTCAAAAGTGTTATCCTTGAAAGGAAGATGGTGTACGTCTGCTTTTTGTATAGTTGCAATGCCTTTGAGTTTAGCTTGAGCAATCTCCACCATCTTGGATGAATAATCAACGCCTTGTAAATTTTGATAATCTCTTTGAGATAACTCTTGAAGTAAGTTTCCCGTTCCACAACTCACATCAAGAATAGATCCTGGAGCGGTAATTTCTTTAATTGCAGGGCGGTAATATTTTTTCATCCAAAATTGAATCATTCTTCGATCATAGCGAGCCGCACCGTGGTCAAAAAAATGTTCGTTGGAGTGGAGATTCCCACCATGTGAAGAGCAATCATTATTATTTTTCATGGTGACACGCCCCAAGCACATGAACACAGTATTGCGACATGTGTTTGTCAATCATCTCCATGAGTGGTTTAATTGTTTCATGATTGAGTGAGTATATTCGTTGCTTACCATTTGGTTCTACAAAGACCATGCCACAGCGTTCCAGCCGCTTAAGGTTATGTGATACCATGGTTTGTTCAAAACCAGTGACTTGGCAGATTTGCGTGACGTTCTTAGGACCATCTCGTAAGATGTTGAGAATTTGGACACGATTGGGATTTGCCAGCGAACCGAAGAAGAGATCGTAGGTTTCTAAAGTATGTTCCATATATGAATAAAATATCATATGATATTTAAATCTTGTGAAAGTTGCCTCACATCAGCACTAAAGTCAATCACTCACGACCACTCTCGGTCAATAGACCGAGAGCATGCTCGGCTACGCCTCGGGTCGTTCGTTCGGACCCTGACCACTCCGATGAATTTTTTTCCGCTTCTCAACCACTAGTGAACACACCAGTGGAATAGTCAGATTTAACAGAAAAAAAACTAAAAAATAGACCTATGCAGGCGGAGGAGGAGAAGAATAATGGGAAAACTGAGCCGATCGTCCCTGCGTATAGGGGGGGGAAGCGACTTGGTCGATAGAAGATGTCGCAACAGGTCGAACCGGCTCAATTCCCGTAACTATTTTTGTGTCAAAGAGTCTAACACCCTCACTCCCTCTTTGGTATCGATTGTGAATAAGTACTATAGGCATTCCCTCTACAAGATAGTGTGCAGGATCAGCATCAGGCATCCAGGCAAGGGAACTTCTTTCCGCTAACCCATCTTCTGTCCAACGAAGTACAGTCCCAGTGCCTAAATTTCTTCCATTAGAGTCGTAATCTGAGATAGTTCTGCGCAGTTGTACTGCTTCAATTTTGTTATCAGTTACTACATAACCTGGAAAGATTAAACTTGCAGCTCGTTGAAATAAGGCTATTGCAGGATTATCACTTAATCTATAGGCACGAGGTAAATTGACAGCAAGGTCAGTTTTGGTTCCAACAAGATCATCTACATCTTGAGAGGTAAATGGATCTGTTCTTGCGTATTGAACAAGATCAGGAGGAATATATCCCAACTCTTTTTTTCTTGCTTGCTTTAGAGACCAGGAACTATTAGCCATTTTAGGCAGGCGCGCAGTAGTACTTTGAGAATCAACATGACCATATACCCCATCCTGTTCTGAAGTAGTACGCAGGAAGCCTGCAAAAGCATCGTAATCAGGCGTTGGTTGGAATTGAGGTCGTCTCGTTCCTAATAAAGCACCGCCCTTTGTTAAGAGATCTACAAGATTAGGTCCATCGACAACTACCAAATAACCATGAGCAAAAGGACTTTCAGTACCTTGACGTAATTCTTTTCCGTTTACCCTATACCTACCATTTTGGGTAATCCCAGGAAGGGCTGAAGTGAGATTATCTTCAATATTAAGGCGAGTGAGCCAACTGAATACATGTGAAGCAGACATCTCATTGAATGCTACTGTTGCTAATCCCTCTAACCCTTTTTCACCCATAGTCAACTAGTATACTAATACCTATATTTAACTTTATCGCTGGACTTTTTTTACTTTTCTCCAAAAATAACGAAAAATTTATTAATAAATAAAAATATTTAGACCTGAATGAGCAAAGTCGATACTTCCCTGGTCTATCTTCTTACGGAGAACGCACGAATGAGTCTTAAAGAATTAGCAGTTCATTTACGTAAGAGTCCGCAGCGATTAAAATACACCATTTCATCTCTGCAAAAGGAGGAGATTTTATACAACCCTTTCAGTGTTATTGATTATTCTTATTTTGGTCTTCTTTTGTTTCGAGTATACTTTAAAGGAGCTTATGTAAGTGAGGGTGAAAAAACCAAAATTATTGAAGAACTCAAAAATAACCCTTTTGTAGTCTCTGTTTATGAATTAACGGGTGAATATGACCTTATTGCGGAGTTTGCTTCACCTAACCCTTCTAAATTCAATAAAGAGCTTAAAAAATTGACTCGGCAGATCCCTACGCTAGATAACTACAAGATCTTACTTAATTTAGTCACACATATTTCCCCAAAACATTATCTAACTAAGAATGATAAGCTTCAAAATATCCATACAGACCGGATTGTGGGAGGAGATCGACCCCGCGAAGAGTTTAATTCCAAAGAACTTGAGATTATGAAGCAACTTGTAATCAAGCCCACTGTTCGTCTGACCGAACTTTCCAAAAAATCCGGCTTAAATGTTAAAACAGCCAAGTCAGTAGTAATATCATTGATGAAACGCAATATTCTCAAAGGATTTCGGTATTCAATCAATTTTGAGAAGTTGGGAATCGCCAAAGCACGCCTTTTTTTACGTCTCCATAATCTTAGCCCAGAACGTGAGGCTCAACTAATGGAATATTTGCTTAAAACAGAGAATGTAGTCATTGTCCATAAGACAGTAGGAGATTGGGATATGGAGATTGATGTAGAATCTTTTGATAAAAATAAAATGAGATATATTTTGACCAAATTACGCGAAGATTTCAAGGATTTGATTGAAAGATCGACAGTCATGGAATTTTATAGTTTCTACAAGCATTCATATTTGCCAATGCATGTGTTTGATGACCAGAGTTTGACATTGATTGGAAGCATAGGGTAAAAGTTATAAAGAATAGAGACCCATATAGTTGTATGAATATTCTTGGGAAAGCAATTATTGGCGTTGTTGTGACCATTATCTTTGCTGGAAGTATATTCATGTATCTTGGCTACGGTCTGCAGAACGTCACCTTTGAGGATCTCAACTTTAAAGGACTTCGCAATATCGGTCTGCGATCATTTACAATCGAAGCCGAATTAATATTGCATAACCCATCTGATCTTTCTGTTCCTGTGCGTCAAGTCACGTATGATATTATTCAGAAAAGTACGGGAATGAAAATATCTTCTGGAGTCATGCCCCTTTTTGTCTTGGAAGCTAATATGAACACAGCTATCCCATTTGAACAAGAGATATTATGGGGACCTACATCAGCACTCGCATTGGAGCTTGCAACAGAAGATAAAGTATATCTTACTGTGAAAGGCAACGCATTTTTAGATATTGCCGGTGCACGCGAGCAAGCAATTTCGTTTGAGGAAGATGTTGAAGTTAAGCAATATTTAAAGAGCAATCAAGAGGCAGAAGAAGTCGGGAAAGAGCAAGCAACATTGCCAGAAATTTTAGGATAAATAGCCCTGATTTTTAGAGAGATACTCTAGTTTACTAAGACAGGTATCATTGCAGGAATTATTTTTATTATTATAATGCCAGAAGAAGGAAAAACGAGAGAAAAAATCACCTAAAAAGAGAATGAAATGTTTATTTCATACTATCTTCGAAGTCTTGAGCGCACGTTCGTGAACAGAAGGTATAGTTCTCGCCTTCAATTTCTTTGAGAATAGCTTTCTCTTCCTGGACGGCAGCACCACATTCAGCACATTCTTTGCTTACTTCTTCATCATTATAGCCGCGCATGAATCCATCTTCTTGTGATGAGATTTCGTCTTCTTCAACACTTACTTCTTCGTCTTGAAGATCGTCGTTTTCCGAATCATATTCATTATCTTTCATAGGGTTGCCTCTTCTGGTGAGTTTTTAAGCTTTTTCCTTATGGTATATATACTTTGATGGAACAAAGCTATTTAGGCTTCTGCCAAAGAGATTTTGGGATTTATTGTTTATAGGGTCACCAGATCCAGATTACTGTTTATAGCATACATCTAACACAAGCCGTTTAATCCGATTAATAGACCGTTCCCAGGAATAAGAATAGGCGATGGTTCGACGAGCATTTTCCCCCAATAACTTTCTTTTCTGAGGATCGCGTCGTAATTTCTCAATTTTAGCAGCGAGTATAGCAGAGTTTGCTGCAGAGAAAAAGACACCATTATGATCCTTCTCAATATAATGAGCCATAAATCCTACTTTACTGGCAATCACTGGTAATCCACAAGACATGGCTTCAAGAGTTGCAAGAGAAGTGGTTTCAGTAAGAGAAGGCATTACAAACAAGTCCATTGCTTGCAAGTATGATTCCACATTAGAAACAAAACCAGTCACTTTACAATTGAGTGGAAGATCTAATTTTTCTTTGTGTTCTTTAGAACCATCGCCCACTAAAACTAAAGTTACGGCATGTTGATCCGATAATCTTTTGAATGCATCAAGCAGAATATGAATATTTTTTTCTTGAGAGATTCTTCCTACATACCCTATGACAAATTTAGATGGATCTAATCCCACCTTCACTTTCGCGGCTGCTTTGTTTTCATATGGGCGGAAACGATCTATGTCAATACCTAATTTAGCAATACTCATAGGAATACGCACGCCGGCTTTTTCTGCTTGAAATCGAAGATCGTTATAGGGAATGAGGACACGACTGCACCTATTAAAACAGAATACGGAAAAATGACGAAAAAACCAACGCACCAATGGTCGAAAGAACGAGGGAAAAAAAGGAGGAAAAGCTTCCCAAGCTATGACATGAAGATAGAACACACAGGGTTTTTTATATTTTGCAGCAAAGAGAACAGCAGCATAACTTACTAACCCTGGCCCTTGTACAAAAACACAGTCTGCATTTTGGATTGATTTGCGCAGTGATAAAAAGTTAGAACGAGAAAGTTTCATACTGGGGTATCCAGAGATTTTTAAAAGAGGTGAAGGTTCAATGAAAGTTATAGGAAAATGGGAAGGAGGTGTTTTTCCTAAATTTGGCACTAACAAAGACAATGAAAAATCAGAATGAGCACGACGTAAAAACTCTTCCATAAACCGAAGGGTTCCATCTACTTTAGGATAATATGTGTCGGCAACGAGGAGGAGTTTTGGTTTCATGGGTTTGGGAAATGTGGGAGGATATTGATAACGTGTTGAATTTGTCGTGATGTGGATTAGCGTATTCGGAAAAAATGTTCTCCAAATCGTTTGCGAATTTTGAACCCATCTTTAATGGTACGATACAGCAAGAGGATGACGGGATAGGCTACGTGGATTTTTTGGCTGCGGAAGGTTTTTAGTGCAGATAGTTTTGCTTTGAAAGTTTTGGTGATATCAACATACAAGGAAGGATAGCGAGTTTGTAGGGAGACAGGATTCCAAATAGAGTAGATATAAAGTTCCGGCTTGATTTTTTGAGAAAGATTTTCCCATAGTTCGAGAGTAATTGCATATACTGCTTTATGATCGGGGTGAGGGTCTTCTGGACTATGCGTAAAGATTTTGGTTGGTTTCTCTTTTTCGATAAGATCTACAAGTTGTACTAGTACATTTTTTTCTTTATATTCTTCCAGAAATTTGAGTTCTTTTAAATCGTAAAAAAATGTTTGACATTCTAATATTTTACAGGCTTCGAATGTTTCTTTGGAGCGCATCTTTTGAATGACGCCTTCTTTTAGCCAAGGATGAGACTTCTCGCCGTAGGAAAATACAATAGCAATAACTTTTTTACCATCTTGAGTATAATTTTTGATAGTTCCTCCTGCCCCAAGTACAAAGTCATCAGAATGCGCACTGCAGACGAGTATGGTTTCTTGTTTTTTCATTAGGCTTAGGAAGGGAAACGAGATATAAGAAGGTTTGGATTTTAGCTAAAGTATTGAAGTTTTAATCCTTCAAGATGATAAGCTGCCCTGGTTCTAGACATATACCCCATCCCAGCAGTTGCCCCAATAAGATTAGAGGGGAGTGGAATATTTTGAGAGGGAACTAAAGGACCAGATTCAATCATCTCATTAGAGAATTGCCCTACAAGCATGAAGTATAAAGTATTTCTCTCTAATTCACGTAAAATAGTTACATTTATTACGCCATCCCCTAGGTTAAGATTAGTAACATCAGAACAGCCATCGTGAACTCCGAAATCACTTGCTCTGGCATGCGAAATTGGAGGTATCCCTTTTTTTCGAGCATAAGCAATACGGGGGTGAGCTATAGTCTCACTAAGACGATGTGCACCTTTAATGTGAAACTCTGGTTCTAGAGAAGCCATAGGTTGATTATGTGTGTAACGCAACGCACCTCTCTCAATTTCCATTCGCTGAGGGTTTTGATTAGGGTCAAATTCTAAATACACTGCAAGCCCATGATTCTCATTGAAAACATTATACAACAATACGCCAGCTTTCACATGATTAACAACAAGGAGTGTGCAATCATTACTAGCACCATCAGGCCCTAACTCCCCATCATCTCTTAGCAGATCAGAAATATTTCCACTTTGGTCTTGAATGTGTATATGCGTCATATGTTTGAACTCGCTAGTTACTTTGATGTGCTATTTAAGCGTTATGAATTAAATTAAGGGGTTTGGTCAAAATACCATTTTAAAGTGTTTTTTGTGTCAGAACATTTAAGATTAGAAACCAATCACTTAAAAGTATGGTTTTAATGCGTTCATTTTTTTCTACTATTACAACCACTATAACTACTGCGTAAACAAGCAGTCGAGTTCTTTATTCTTATTGGTTCTTGACTGCTGTTGATGATAATTAAGTTTAAAAACTACTCAAGAATGGAGGACATTATGAAAATACTCACAATTCATGCGGATTATATCGAATTTGAAGCCAAGAAGAAAGCGTTTGCCAAGGCTGAAGAAGGAATTAAAGAAGGAAAACAGCGGATTGAAGAATGTCTGGTTGTTTTTAGCGCAGTTGAGAAACGGGATGAAGCCGATTTAGCTGCTGTTGAGGCTCGCTATTGCTCCGAGGTTGAGAATATTTTAGGACAAGTCAAAGCATCTAAGATTGTGTTATACCCTTATGCTCATTTAAGTAATGCTCTTGCTGCTCCCCAACATGCTGAGGAATTCTTGAAGAAAGTAGAGAAAATATTGAGTAAGAAGTATTCTGTCTTTCGTGCTCCGTTTGGCTGGTATAAGTCATTTACGGTTGCGTGTAAGGGTCATCCGCTTTCTGAGTTAAGTCGGGAGTTTGGACCGGAAGCAGAAGCAGTTACAGAAAAAGTCATTGCTGTTACGCGATTAGACCCGAAAGTAGTTCGTGCTACAGAAAAGAAAGACCCTAACGCAAATGCAACGTATGTAAAACTTCTTAATTATCTTGATGAAAATAAAGCCCACTATCAACTTATTGATCATGCACCAGAAGGACGTACTGATTTGGTGAGTCCGATGCGGGGGAACAAACCATCTCAAGCGGCAAAGTGTATGGTAGTAATGGTTAAAACTGCGAAGGATGAGAAACGATTTGTTCTTGGCGTTGTTCCTGGTGATGCGAAACTTAATTTGAATGCGGTTAAAGAATTATTCAAAGGAACATATGCCTCATTTGCGACGCCCGAAATCGCTGAAGAGTTAGCAGCAAGTGTTTCTGGAACGATTCTTCCATTCTCATTTAATGCTAAGTTAGAATTAATTGTTGATCCACGTCTTTTGGAAAATGAAGAGTTATACTTTAATGCGGCTCGTCTTGATCGTTCGATGGTCTTGAAAACAAAAGATTATGTGCGATTAACCAAACCACGACAGGAACAGATTGCGGACTATTCGGCAGTACCAGTTGTTAATCTTAAACGAGAAGCCAAAGATGAAGCGTTTGTAGCTGAAGAGAAAAAGCTGTCTGCTGAAGAGAAGGTAAAATTATCTGCTGCTATTTTGGTTGGTGCTGTACTCAAGAAGATGTACCCCACCTCTTCTCTAGGCGGCTGTGGCTTCTATCAGGATCAAGCGTTTGTAGACATGGCTGGCGCGAAGTTACGACAAGAGGATTTGGTTCGCGTTGAGAAAGAAGTTGCGAAAGCAATTGCATCTGGTGCTACTTTTGGAAAAGCTGCAGTTAAAGATGTCAAAGAAAAATTACAGCAAGAAATTGTTGCAGATTTAGGGACGAAAGCAGCGGGCTTTAAGTTGAATGAGTTTACGTTTACATCACAGTTTAAAGACCCATTTGTTGGGTCGTTGAAGGAGATTGGTGCGTTTAAGATTACACATCTGGCGAGTGCATACTGGAAAAATAATGCCAACAATGAACAGTTGACGCGATTATATGTCGTGGCATTTGGCTCCACTGCTGAGATGGAGAAATACGTGAAAGCTCGAGAAGAAGCAGAGAATCGATCGCATCTTAAGATTGGCAAAGAGATGGGTCTGTTTGTGGTTAGCGAGTTAGTTGGACCAGGATTGCCTTTGCTTGCGCCTAAAGGGATGATTATTCGTCAGGAGATTATTAATTACTTGTGGTCATTACATAAAGATAAAGGGTACCAACAAGTCTGGACACCACATATTGCTCGTGATTTATTGTATAAAACATCAGGTCATTGGGATAAATTTGGTGATGAGTTGTTCAAAGTGAAAGGGAAGGTTGATGACTTCGTTTTGAAACCCATGAACTGCCCACACCATATGCAAATTTATGATGCGTTTAGTCACAGTTACAAAGACATGCCAGTACGCTTCTTTGAACCAGCAACAGTGTATCGTGATGAAAAATCTGGACAGTTGACGGGGTTATCGCGGGTTCGTGCGATTACACAAGACGATGGACATTTATTTTGTCGAGTTGGACAGATTACACAAGAGGTAGGTACGATTGTTTCGATTATTAGTGCGTTCTATAAAACGCTACATATGGACACAGATTATTGGGTGTCGCTGTCCGTACGCGGGGAAGATAAGTCAAAGTATTTAGGATCTGATGACGTGTGGAAAACGGCTGAAGCGGCACTTGAGAAAGCAGCAAAAGAACATGCATTGCCGTATAAACGACGAGAAGGAGAAGCGGCATTTTATGGGCCTAAGTTAGATTTCATGTTTAAAGATGCATTGGGACGTGAGTGGCAGTTAGCAACGATTCAATGTGATTTTAATTTACCTGAACGATTTAATTTATCATACATGAATGAAGAAGGCAAGAAGGAGAGACCTGTTGTGATACACAGAGCTATTTCTGGATCGTTGGAGAGATTTATGTCTGTGTTGATTGAACATTTCGCTGGCAAATTTCCATTATGGTTGAATCCTGTGCAGGTGAAGGTTTTGACAGTGAATGATTCACACAAAGATTTTGCAGCACATGTTGCTTCTCTTATGCGTCGTGAAGATTTACGTGTGGAAATTGACGATCGTGTCGAGAGTATTGGCAAGAAAGTTCGTGATGCGCAGGTTGAACACGTCAATTACATTGTGACGGTTGGCGATAAAGAAATGGCTGGCAAAAAACTGGCTGTGCGTAGTCGAAGTGGTGAAGTTCGCTTTGATGTGCCAGTGGAAGGGTTTGTCAAGGAGCTGGTTAAGGAGAGGGATGAGAGACGAGTTTGAGGAAGATAATTTAGATTGAGGCAGTACTAAAACCAACTTTTTTACCTTTTCTTTGTTGGTATCTCATGTTGCGTACTGTTTCTGCTGCAGTAAGTAAATCTTCATCAGTAAGAGGTCTTGCTTCACCATTAAAACTGTCAAACATACTTGATTCTACCGCAGCTCGTACTATTTCTTCCATAAAAGCACTGGACTCCCCTTCGGCTATATCTACTACTCTGTCTACTCGTAACTCGTCCGCAAAGGTTACTGGAGCATTTCTTGTGCGATGTCTTTGAGCATAATGAATTAATAATTGTCGACGATCTTCAGCGTTTGGATTAGGAATTTCAAGATGATAGGTAAATCGACCTGGCCGTAGGAATGCATCGTCAACTAGATCTAAAGCATTGGTTGATGCTAAGAAAATGACTGGTGCTCCCCCTTTACGTATGCCATCCATTTTCTCTAAGAGTGTCCCTAAAACTTCGACAGAACCATTACTTTGGGCATTTGCTCTACCGCGTACTAATGAATCAATTTCATCTAAGAAGTAGATCGTAGTTCCGCTTGCTCGTAGATCAAAAAGCGCTTCAATGTTTTGGGCGGTCTTTCCTTGATATGTTGAAAGAATAGTGGGGATATCAACGTGACGGAATACAAATCCAGCCTCATTTGAAAGAGCACGAGCCAAACTCGTCTTACCGTTTCCAGGGGGACCATATAATATAATCCCAGAAGGAGGAGCAATTCCCCATGCTTTGTAAGAACCTTCCTTTAAAGCTCTTGCCATATTGAGTAAGTATGTTTTGACAGGTCCATGACCAATAATTTGTTCAAAGCTTGCGTTCTCGTCTCTAAACTTTGTTGCAGCATCTAAACTTGAAAGATTAACAATATCTTTTTCAGCTCGAAAACGATTTTTATCAGCACGAATAAGTCGAAGCGGAATAGTTATCTCACCCAAATTAACACCTGCTTGAGAGTAAACACCTTGGAGAACTTCTGAAACTGTTCTAAAGTACTCCAACATCATTCTTTGAGTTTGCTCAGCAGTGGTAAAATCACCATTTAAATCAACCCTAAAGCTTTGAGTTGATTTTAAATCACAATTTATCTCAATAGTAGCACCATCTATTTGTTGTTCATAAATCTGGCTTCGTCCAATATCGTTTGAATGTAAGCGATAACTAAATCTATCCCTATCTGCAAGTATTGCTTCAAGTAAGGGATTAAAGATTCTTGGACCATCACGAGAGAAATTATCTGCTTCTTGGGTTCCAAAAACATATTTTTTTACAGTACTTCCAGTATAACTTCCTGGTCGATCTTCCTGATGAGTTGCACGTATGTTTGTTGAAATAGTACCGTAAATCTTGCCTAGGTCCACACAGATTTCTAATCCACCTGGTAGTACTTGCATTGCAAGCTGCTCACTTCTATTTGAAAGACGTGCTAGCGTATACGCCTCTGCTGCACCATCAGGGATAATGAAATTTAAAGCCATTGTAAACTGTTTTAGGGTTGTTATTTAAAAATATTTTGTTTATTATTACTAGTAAGTAGTTAATTATTAGAAAATTTAACTTTTGATTATAAGTCACTTAAAGTTACAAATTCAAACCATCTCTCCTTTAAATCCGACTTTCTCGGGCATTTTGACGTCTTCTATCGGATCGTTTCCCACAACTACACAATCAAGAGGCAAGCGATGGGCTTTGATCAACGCACGCCAAAAGCGTATATCACTTTTCAGATATCCAGCTTCTTCAGCGCTAAAAACGAAGTCAACGGGAAGTTTATATCGTTTGACATAGAGAAGGATTGTACGGGTGAATGAGTTAGATACAATACCTACTTTTTTTCCAGCAATAACTGCTTTATTCATTCTACTTAAAACTTCTTTGTTAGCAAGATCAGTAGCGGTGATTTTTGGTCCAAGGATGTCGTAATACTCTTCAATAAGATCAAAATGTTTGCATAACTCGCCAGTATCGAATTTTCCTTCTGAATTCTTGCGTAAGCTTACTTTACTTGCTTCTAATTCCAGTTCCACTAACGAGATCTCTTTATTTTTTGCAATCATTAAAAGAACTTCATGATAAATCTCTTTGTAGATAGTAGGATTGATGATCGTACCATCAAGATCGAAAAGATAAATACTTGCCATAGTCAAAGAAGAGGCTTTAGGGTATAAATATCTTCATTGTCTCTGGGAGATAGAGAAATTAGAGTACAAGTATATTCTTTTACAAAGATTAAGTAAGAAGAATCTCTTAACAGGAGTATAGGCCTCCGAGAATGGTTAGTCTAGTTCTTAACTTTCTTGAGCAGCTTAAAATTAGTTTTTTGCCGTAGACACACATGCTCCTGAGACACAACTTGTGCCAGAAGGACAATATATTTCCTGGTCATTTACATAAGAATGTCCAGAAAGTCCTTGAGCACAAAATTGTTCAAGGACTCTACCAGAAGCGGTACAACTATCCACACGCGTAACCATTAATGAAATAGTAGGACTACCTGGACCAGTCGTGGTTCCTCTTACCATAACGTTTAATCCATCATCACTATCAGTACATGGAGCAACATATTCTGACCAACCTACTGGATTCGTTTCACAAACATGTCCCCCTCCATCACTAACAGCACCATCACCTTTGTTAGTACCAGCACCAGTTCCGCATCTGTCCCAATTATTATCATCGCCGCAAATCCAGCCATACGTTGAAGTATACGGTTGGTCGTAAGGGATACATTCTCCCGCTCCATCTCTCGTACGACAGGCAGTAGCCGCACAGCAACCAATTCTTCTAACACCATTAGAGTTTGCAGGCGGAGCAATGCTTTGATCTTCACCTGGACTATGACTCCAAATTATCTTACCTGATTTTGAACCCATATCACAAGATTCTCCTTCACAATTACTATCGAGCCAGTCTACAGCTCCATCTTGATCGTTATCCAGTCCATCAGAACATAATGCCCCAGTATTCTCTGCAGAAACCAGCGTCGGAGTAGTAGTGGGAGTAGGTGTAGGAGTAGGTGTAGGAGTAGGAGTAGGTGTAGGAGTAGGAGTAGGTGTAGGAGTAGGTGTAGGAGTAGGAGTAGGTGTAGGTGTAGGAGTAGGAGTAGGTGTAGGAGTGGGAGTAGGAGTAGGAGTGGGAGTAGGAGTGGGAGTAGGAGTGGGAGTAGGAGTAGGAGTGGGAGTAGGAGTAGGAGTGGCAGTAGGAGTAGGAGTAGTGCCTAAAGATAACACACAACTTCCATCATCTACTGTTGCTGCATCGTTATAGTTTGTTGCATCTAGATTGGTACATCCAGAAACCATTACTTCAGAAGACTCAGAGGAGAGTGATACTTGAGTTTCATCTAGATCACAAATATGATTACTATTAACATCAAGACAGCAGCCTTGCGCATATCTGATATAAGGCAAATCGCAAACTAAATTACCTTCAACAATATTTCCTTTTGTAACACCAGGCAACCCACTCGCAGAGGCAGACCCCGATGCAGGTGAATTAACTTTCTCTGCTTCTAGGGTATCGCACACTTTATCTTTATTTATATCAAGACAGCACACAGTACCCATTTTCAGGTTTGGTGAATCACAGATAAAATTCTTCTTTTGGTTTAGCTCGCCATCGATTTGTACCTTATTTTGGTTAGACTCACCATCACTTTCTACTGGATCTGGATTTACATCAGGACTTGAGAACATGACCGCACCGCCAACAATAATAATGATTATAAACACAATTATCACACCAATAAGAACTTCTGTTTTTAATCTAGAATACTTTTCCTGAAAATTGAGAGGACTGACTTTAGGATCACCCTTTTTCATGATACTAGGTAAATATTTTAAGTTTATATGCCTTTGCTTTGAGACAGAGAGAGGAATTAATCGAAAAACTACATCCCTAATCCAACAAGTAAATTCCTTCCAGACCTTTCTGGATGACACCTTCGCAGTTCTTAATTTTATTCAATAATCTAAAATTAGTTGTAGCTTTACGAATCTGGTTTAATCGATCTAGAATCTGAGTATAAAAGCGAATGAGGTCTCCTTCAAGCAGGTTGGTTAACTTTAAAATTTCAAAGAAGCTTTTGCCGTTATAAAGAGGATAAATCAGGGTAGTCATCTCTTTCATGGAATAAAATTTCTTTTCATGATGTAAATATTCTTCTTTCATCAGAACTTTATGCGCATGGTTATATTTCTCATCAAGGAACTGTTTGCTAAATTGGTTCATTTCACGTGGCTCATAGACTATTGATGCCAACACCAGAAGTATTTCGTATTCATCAAATTCATCAGCAACAGGCGTTGCAAAGATTTCGCCCAGGGTTATTTCGTCGGCAAAGATACGAGCAGCAAAGTGACCTTTATGTGTTAAAGCACCTTTTTCAACATAGGCTAGTTTTTCTAATTTTTTATAGATGCTGTTATATCGAGCTAAGAGAAGACTTGTTGGAACAGTATCATAGGCATTGCCAAATTTTTGATAAGAAGCAAAACTTAATCGCAGGATATGTTCAATTTCTTCAACGGGATGATGCTCAATAAGATTAAGAACCGTGTTTACACAAAGTCGAAATTGGGATTTAATAGGATCACTATCTTTTTCAGTGATGCGTTTGACTTCATGATAATCAAATGTTGGTCGAAAAATCAAACTAATAGCGTAACCAATTTTATCGATGCCACGACGACCAGCACGACCGGCAATTTGAAAATATTCTTTGGTGTTAAGATAACGAAAATTTATACCATCATATTTTCGTAAGCTGTTGAAACAAACCGTTTTTGCTGGCATGTTAATACCTACGGCAAAGGTTTCGGTAGTATAAAGAACATTAATCCAGCCACGAGAAAAAAGTTCTTCAACTGCTTCTTTAATGATTGGAAGAAGACCTGCATGATGGAACGCAATGCCTTGGGGAATTGTTTCTTTAATTAAGAGTGTTGATGCAAGTTTATTAACGTCGGGAGGAGCATTTTCAATTTTTTGACGAAAAAACTCAGTAATGCGAGGGTCTTTGTCAAAGAGATTACGCTTAGCGAGTTCTTGAGCTTTGATTTGACAATCTTTACGGGAGAAACTAAAAAAAAGACAGGGAAGTTTACTTTTTCCAAGATCACGAACAAGATCAATGTGGTTTGGTTCTGGCACCCTTTCTCGTTTTGCCCCTTTTTTATGGATCACATCGCGGTATTGGGGAACATTTCGAGCCTCTTTGATTTTTTCAAGAGTGGTAATTCCTAGTTCATAATCATAAAATTGATGTTCTAATGGAACATTACGTTTGTTAGAAATAACAGTTTTAACTGGGTGCTGTTTGATTGCTTCGATCCAGTTTGCGAATTGTTTTGCATTAGGAATGGTTGCGCTTAGACAAAGGAAGCGAACGCTTGGGACACTATAGATTATTGATTCTTCCCAAACGTACCCACGTTCAATGTCGTTAATGTAATGGACTTCATCAAAAATAACATAACTTATGTTATCAAGATCTTTATCTTTACTAATAGCCATGTTGCGATAAATTTCAGTGGTCATAATGACTACTTTAGCAGTTGGATTAATAACTACATCACCAGTCATAAGCCCTACGTGATCATCACCATATTCTTTGGCGAAGTCTTTGTATTTCTGGTTTGAAAGGGCTTTAATCGGAGCGGTGTAGATGATGCGTTTGTTGGTTTTGCTATATTTATCAATGATGTAATCTGCCGTGAGGGTTTTTCCTGAACCAGTGGGAGCTGAGACAACCACAGAATAATTTTGTTCTATAGCATGAATTGCTTCTTCTTGAAATGGATCAAGAGTAAAATTTTTGAATTGCATTGGATTGGGTTCGCTTTTTCTCCTCTTTTGGTTGGTTTTAGAGACCCACTTATTTAAATGTTCTTAGAAGGATATTTTTTAAAGAAGAGTTCGAAAAAGTGGGGTATGGACTTAGAACGGCGAGATGTTGTACGAGCAATTATTTTTCGGGAAGGAAGGGAAGGACTGGAATATTTTCTGATTGAGAAAAGAAATTCGAGGGGCGAGTGGTATCACACTAATTTACAGGGAGGATTGGAGGGGTTAGACCCGTTAGTTCAAGTGGTTGTGGAAGTTCATGAGGAGATTGGTGTTGACATGGGACACTATTTTATTCAAACTTTATTTCAAACAGAACCATATCAAACAGTACGGGGACCTGAAAAAACACCTACCATCGCTGTTGCATATGGACTTGCTGTGCTCATTGATGAAGATGCCGAGATGATATTCGAAAAAGATCATCGCCACGGGGGGTGGCATACGCGTCAAGAAGCTTTGGAAAAATTAGTGAAGTTTCCAGAGCAACGAGTACTGTTCGACGCAGTGTGCGAGAGATTAGAACGAACCATTGCAATGGAAGGATATGCCAAAGTGCTTCGTTACTCCCCTTCTGAAAATGTGGAATGTGATCGTCATGCTTAATCTACATCAAACTAAAACATTGGTCGTTGGTGTTGTTAATGTCACACCAGATTCTTTTTCCGATGGAGGAGAGTTCTTTTCTGTAGAGAACGCTGTTGAACATGCTAAAATGTTAGTTGAAGAAGGAGCAGATATTCTGGATATTGGCGGCGAGAGTTCGCGTCCAGGGTCAGATCCAGTTAGTGTGGAAGAAGAGTTACGACGTGTGATCCCCGTTATTGAAAAGTTACGTGGTGAAGTTGATGTACCGATTTCATTGGATACGTATAAATGGGAAGTTGCTGAGGCGGGATTGAAAGCAGGTGCCGATATTATTAATGATATTTCTGGGCTGCGTGATCCTAAAATGGTTGAGGTTGTGGCTCGACATCAATGTCCTGTGATTATTATGCATATGTTAGGAGAACCAAAAACGATGCAGAAAGACCCTTCGTATCACGATGTTGTTGCTGAGATTGTTGACTTCTTTAAAGAGAGAATTGTTATTGCTCGCACGGCTGGGATTAATGAAATAATACTTGATCCCGGCATCGGGTTTGGTAAAAATTTAGAACATAATCTTGAGATCTTACGACGCTTTGATGAATTTTGCACACTTGGCTATCCAGTATTGATTGGCACATCGCGCAAATCGTTTTTAGGGACGTTGATGAATGGTGCTGGTCCTCGGGAAAGGCTAGAAGGAACGATTGCGTCTACTTTAGTTGCTGTGATGAAAGGCGCAACGCTGGTGCGTGTGCATGATGTCAAAGAGATGAAGAAAGCGTTGATGGTGGTTGACGGAGTGAGGTACTGTTGATTTGTCACTACTAGCAGGTAATACTAAATAAGTAATATTTATAAAATAGAGATTAATTCTTAATAAAATGACAGTGATTAGTATTCCGCGATCGTACGATGTTATTAGGCCATTACGTGAAAGAGTGGTTTTAGCAATAAGTGAGAGATATAGAACACAAAACAGATTTTGTGATGAAATAGGAATACTGCCCAGTCAATTTTCTGGGTTCTTACATGACACTGCACCTTTAGGTGATGCCCTTAGACGAAAAATTTCTGAACAGATCAAAGAAAAATTAGAGATTGATCCTAATCAAGAAGGAGTAGAAGCAAATTTAGGTGTTGAAAAGATTATGGAAGCTCATAAGTTAGCACAACATCGCCCTGAAAATTACAGGGGAGTCAATATTGCTCACGTACCATTTGTGTATACTAAAGATGGTGATTCACCTTCTGTCCAAACTCTGCCTCCAGTTTATGCACTAATTGATCGCTTAGGAATGCATTTGACTAATCCTCCATCGTTGGAATTTTTCGAGCTTAGAAAAGATTTGAGTAATGGAGATTATTTTAAAGGTAAAGACATGGGATTAGAGGCAGCTCTGAAAAAACTTGGTCGTAAGCATGAAGTATTTCCAGGAGGGTATCATCAGAGCCAGGGAATCAGTCATTTTGGTACAGTAATTCAAGATAATTCAGAATATGGAATTGTTGTTCCTGCTGTTCAACTCACCGATAGTAATTATGATATTGGACGTACGTTGTTAGTGATGACTTATTCGCCTGTCCAGGCTCAAAGAAGGACAGGTGCAAGTCCGATATTACAAGCATTTGTCGATCAAGGGCTTCTGGCAACACCACCTAGTTCGCAGGGAGATGATACGTCTGATTTTTTAATTCATTGGCATGAACCTACGTATCATCAATTCGCCAGACGTTGTAAGGACATAGAGGAACAATTAATGGGTACGTTAAACAAGCAAGATAATAGAAGGAATTGACTGAAATTTACTTCTTTCCCAAGACTTTCTTTACCTGCGCATACACAATATCAGGTGCTTTAACAGCGTCAATCTTAAGAAGAATTTTTTTCTTTTTGTAATAGTCAACTAATGGTTGTGTCTTTTCTTGATATTCAACAAAGCGTTTGGTGACTACTTCCGGTTTGTCATCTTCACGAAAAATCACTTTAACTCCTTTGGGCGGAGGGTTAAGAGCCATGCTATAGATAGTTCCATTATCTCCCATGCGACGATCGGCAAAGCGTTTGACGACTTCCTCTCGGGGAATATCAAAATAAATGACTTGGTCAATAAGAGGAAACGCATCGGCTTGAGGAATAGTCCGAGGAAATCCATCAAAAATATAATCCTTGCCTTTGACAATTTTTGATTTAACCATGCGAATGGTAAGTTCATCAGGTACAAGAACTCCACTATCCAAGAGATGTTTAACTTCTTTGCCAATAGGAGTCTGTTTGGCAATCTCATCACGAAACATGTTTCCGGTGGAGAGATGTACATAGCCAAAATCACTTACCAGTTGAGCAGCAACAGTGCCTTTACCACTACCTGGAGGACCTAAGAGGAGAATATTCATAGAAAGGACGAGAAGAGGAGAAATTTAAAAGGCTTGCGGTCTTTAGTGTAGTTATGAATGAAGAGAAAGTGAAGAATGGTGAGAAAAAGAAGAAGATTGGTCTCTTTATTGGTCGCTTTCAACCGTTTCATAATGGTCATCTTAAAGCAATAAAACTAATTTTGTCAAAAGTAGATCTACTTTATATTGGGATTGGCAGCGCTCAAGAAAGCAAAACGCAGGTAAATCCGTATACTGTGTCTCAACGCGCCACGATAATTAGGGCGGCACTTGCTGCGGTGAATATTAAGAATTACATCCTCTTCTCGATACGTGATGTAGCGCAAGATGCTGTTTGGATACGAAAGATAGCAAAACGGGTTGGCAAAAACACACATGTATATTCTGGAAATCCTCATACATTACGTGTTTTTCACAGAGGAGGGTATAAAACGACACCCCTCTCGCTGTATAGTAATATTAGCGCAACAAAGGTGCGCAGGCTTATGAAACAAGGTCAAAATTGGAAGAATCTTGTGCCCAGAAGTACATGGTCATTTCATGAAGAGTTTCAGAGAAGAGATAACACAAATCGGCGTAGTTAGGGAAGTTAGAGGAATTAGAATATAGTTCAAAATCTTTTTAAAGGAGAAAACCATTTTCACAATTTATGAGAAAGAAAGTAGATTATCTTCCCCTTTGTGAACGGGCATTAACCCTCTTAGAGGTAATTTCCAAAGCAACAGAGTACATGAAACGCTATGAGATGCATCAGAGTTTTGATAAATCGTTAGTAGAAATTGAAGAACTGACTCAGGTTGCTCCTCTTACTTTAGAGAAAAATATCCTTTCTAACCTTCATCGAGCATTGTTTGAAAGTCTCATGGAGCAAGTTGCCCTCGTGGAAGATGAATTACATGAGGTTCTTATGTGCAGTGGCGATTTAATGAAGAAACTTGGTCGTTTAACTGCAGAAGATCGGAATGAAATTTGTGAAATTCTTAATGTTGAATATGTCCCTGTTGAGGACCGTATGTCACATGAACTTAAAGATGTTTTATTTCATCTTCTGGATGAAATACATAAATTAAATCAGTCCTCAAGCAAGTATTATTCTTTTGATGAAGAACGGTTTGTAGAATTTGAAGATGAAGTAAATCCGGAAGAATAACCCTACTTTCAAGTAACAATTCCACTTTCTTTATATATTTGAGTTACTTTTTAAGATAAATGGTTTTAGGAGTAGAGATAGTCTTGCTTACGTATCAGAATTTGCGCGAGAGCAATCAAGATTATGCTACAGGATTTTATTATAAAGATGGATGTCTATGGAAGCCACAGCTTCAGGTATATGTCCCTCATAAACTTACACCACTGCTTTGTTCTATCAAAGATACGAACGACACTGGAAGCAATTATCCTTATCTGGGCGGAGTGTTTGTAGGTGATGGTTTTGGTATCAAAGGCGAAGAAATTAGTAAAACTGCCGGCGATGTATTTATAGAATTAGCAGCACAAGAGCAGCCACCACATTTGGATATTCTTTCTCGTTTTGAAACACGCGTGAAGAGTAGAATTGGGCAACTACGTTCAACTAGCACTAACTTTGGTAGTACTACTTCTCTGGTAACAATACATAAAGAAGGATATGCAGAGCTAGGAAATAAAGGAGATAGCAGGATTTATTTATGTAGGGAAGGCGAGGCGTACATTCTCACGCGCGATGATAGTCGAATGTGTGATTATATTATAAAAGAGGAAAAATGTAATATAGCTGATGCCCTCGATTTTGATAACCATGACCGAGACGAAGTTATTATTGATGGAGAATTATGGGGAACAAGAGGTGCTGATGGTGAAGTCAAATCGTTATCTAGTGTTGTAACTGCGAGTTTGAATCACTTCCAAAGATTTAGTTTAGAACGCAGAATGTTTGAAGTGGGAGCTGAACAAGGATATAATGCTCACACTCGACGTCTCACAGTCAAACCAGGAGATATATTTGCCCTGATGGTTGATGGGGCAATTAAACCATTTCAAGGGAAATTTGGAGGGTATCGCCGACGTTCTCTTCTTGCAGAGATACTTGCAAATCATTCTTCGTTGTATAATGCTGCTGAAGAGATAGTAGATTTGGAATTTCCTTTCACACAGGATAATAAGACAGTTGCTCTTGTTAAAATAGTAGAAAAAACATAAAATTAAAATTTAGAGTTTAAGATCGTCGTTCAACTTGGAAGATTTCTGGAGGACGATTCACATCAAGAACCTCAACATGAACGGTGGCTTTTTGTCCGACGCCCTCGTTATCAAGGCAGGTTACATCAACAGTATATTTTCCTGCATCTTCGTACGTTGTTTTTCGTTCGTTGGTAAACATCCAACCAGTATAGGTGATGGTAACGGGATCGTTATTGGGATCAGTACAGGTTACGGGAATCGTGACGGTGTCACCTTCATTAACAACGATTCGAGTAGCATTGATTCGAATGTGGGGAGGGATATTAATTTTGTTTACAGCAACACAAAATGTCGCTTCGTCTATTTTAGTTGCGTCTTTAATTTGAACAGTGACATTGTAATGACCAGCATCACCACGTTTGGTGTTCCAGATTCCGTCTGGTGTGAAAGGTGCTTGAGAGGTTAGTAATGATACATTTAGCCCTTCAAAAAATTGAGGTAGACTAATACGTTCTCCTTCACGAACTGTTAATGCGCAGGTTCCTTCACATGCGTAGCAATGATAACGATAGGTTTGACCAATTTCATAAGGGGTGAAGAGAGGAAGTGTTCCTTGAACTTTATAGGCTTGTCCAATAAATGAGCACGTATCACCTGGACATTCAAATAAATCATAGCGGGCATCACGCGGACATAAAAGACCAGTGTAAATATCTGTAGCATTTGCAATAAACGTTTTTTGCATGACTTTAAACTCATCACAGGGCCAGCCTTGTGGTAGCGCAGTCACGTTGACTAAGGTAGGGGTTGCTATTGCACCATACAGAGTTAGCGTTAAAATAAGAGCATACCAAAAGATCTTCATGGTGATGTTTGAAGAAAAGGGGAATTTAAAGGTTTAGGTTGTGGAGTAGAGACATTGGAGAGAAGGAAAAAGTTAGGGAAAAAGGGAAGTGAAGAAAAAATGATATAAAGAAGAGAAGAAGAGAAAAACAATTTGAAAATATCTATTCTGGACTAAATTTTAGAGTATAGGATTACCCATTTGAGTGAGAGTAGGTGAAGTATACTGTTTAAAACGATCTTGTGTACTTGCATCTCCAGGTAATCCTAAACTCAAAAAGAATTTCCCTGTAACCTCAGCAAGATCAGACCCACTTACTTGCATTCCATTTTGAGTACAGCTAACTCCTTGCGGAAGAGGTGTTTGGGCAATACATTCACTTTGAGCTAGATCTCGTATAACGACAGTGTAATGTGTTTGACTTTCTGGTGTGAGTGGGGCAGGACCATTGAGAATTTTTGTAAGATCTGCACGATCACGGGTGATTTGCTGCTGGGCAAGAGTGTGTACTTGGGCATCCATGAGAGCAAGATATTTTGTTGCATCGCCTGCACCTTTCTGAATAGAGGTTTCATAATCTCTCCCTGCTCGAAGAAGCTGCTGAAACTTCCTTGCTTGAAAAACAATAGCATCAGGAAGCGCTTTGAGGTCTTGTGTAACAACAGTATACGTATGAATGATGTTGGCAAGCGGTTGAATTTGCGCTTGAGCACTTTCAAGTGTTTTTGCGGCAGCTGCTTGATCATCTTGCACTCTTCTGAGATCGGCTTGATAGGTATCACGTTGCGCTTGAAGTATTTTCATTTCATCTCCTAATTGGGTGGTTTGCGCTCTAAGATTGGCAATAGTTGTAACTAATGCATCAAGATCAGTTTGAGAACTAGGAGTACTGGATTTGATAGCTGTGTATTGGGCAGTAAATGCTTGTTGATCTGCTTTTGTTTTACCTGTAACATATGCGCTTGTTGCAAGAGCTGCTACGCCAACAATACCTAATCCAACACCAAGACCTAGACCTAGACCAAGACGCTGGCGGAAGGCATGATGTGCTTTTTCTGCTGCAACTTTTTCTGCTCTGGCTGTATTAAGTTGAGAGACTAGGTCTTCTTTAAGGCTTCCTTCTAATTCAGCCATAAGAAAGTGTTTGCTTACATCCTGAGAGGTTACGTGTATCCTTATTTGGGGATTTACGGTTCCACTTCCAGTTACTTCAAGAACGTATGGTGACTCACCAATAGATGCGGCGATGGCTTTAGGGTCTTGAAATACCGAATAATCAGACGTGTTTTGTAAAACACGCAGTGCATGATCTCTTTCAAAGACACGCGCGCCAGTACTAGGATCAGTAAGTACATAAAGTATTGATTGAGGTGTTGGTTTAAGGGGGGTTGCCATGATTATTCTCCAAATATGATTGTTGTGTTGACTTTTGTGGGTTTGAAAGGTTGTTTCAAACTTTAGTCTATCTCCCTCTTAGCTTTAAAATAGGGGCAGAATTTATAAATTTATCACTCTTTCGGAGTATCATGACGCAAGGGCTGTTACGCGCATATGCTTTATCTTGGGGTGGAGCACGTGATCTTGGACTGTTTGATAGTCTGAAATATTCTAGTTTAGGTGTTGTGTATGAATCTAAAGATAATACTTTTGCTCGTATCTACCAAAGACATTCGTTGGAAGTGTTTATTGCAACGCACAGCATGGATGTGACAGATGTGGAAGAAATGATTCCCCGACCACATAATCTCATAGAGACAGTAGAACCTTTTGTAAAAGATAGACAGATACGGGTTGTTGATCGAACAGGTTTTCCCGATTATAATGATAGAAAGGAATTACGAAAAAGAGATGATCTGCCTAATAGATGGGCTCTGGCAGTTTTGAGACCAAAATATGGCATTTTTGAGCTCTATGTTACACGAGACTCTGGTCTTGAGACAATTTTTAGCAACGAACAAATTCAACTTAGACTACCTTTGCGGTGAAAATATTGTGTTTATCACGCACAATCTGCACTTTAATTTTCTTATCTTTCTTGTATTCGCACAACGGAACAGCAATGTTGCGATCTTTGGCAACGGCAATGATAGAATGAGGAAAACGATCCGGACATTTAACTCGGGCATAGAGTATGTCTCCCTCATTGAATGGTTTGGGTAGTGGTTTTATTTTACGAATATGAAAGTCTTCTTTGCTTAATTTAAGTTTGATGTGATGTTTTTTTTCGAGCTTTTCGAGAAGAGCATAAAAGTCCTCCCACGGTATTTCTTGCGCAGCGTTTCGACCAGTTTTATATCGAAGAAAGTTTTGAATCCCCAAAATAGGCTGCTTAGGAAGTGATTTGATGAACTCAATAATTTTGTCCATTTCATCTTCATTAAATCCTTTAGTAAGAACGGGAGCAACGATGACGTTGAGTTTTTGGGAAGCGTATTTGATGATTTCTTTAACGTGTTCCACGTTGTAATTTTTAGTGCCAGCGATGATTTTGGCTTTTTCTGGGTCAATTGCGTCTAGTGAGAGATTGATTTGAAGTTTGGTGCATTTCGCTAATCTGTCGATACGGTCTTTGTTTAGCAAAGTTCCATTGGTGTCGATGGAGATCGTGTGGACTAATTCGAGAAGTTGGAGGCGTTCGATAAGTAGATCCATGTCAGCATAGAGAAATGGTTCGCCTTGCACACCAATGTGAATTTCTAACGGTTCGTTGACGAATTGCAAGATTTTGTCTAACTCTTCGAGAAGATAATCTAATTCTACCACAAAATCGTGTTTGGTGCTCGAGAGTCCTTCGGAGATGGAACAGTAGACGCAGTCGAGATTACAGGAGGTGACAGGTTTGATTTCAATGATGGATGAGTTACGATACACAATGCCAAATGCTACATTGCCAATTAAAGGAATGCCAGAGTTTTTGTGAATGTAGGTTGCGGGATTGCCAGTAAGTTTGGTGGTGAGATGGTCGAAATAATTCTCGAGAACGTAAGAGAATTTACGTTGGATTTTGTCTTCATCGCCTATGTTGAATGTGATGGTATTGGGATTGGGGAGGCTGAATTCGCCGATAGCAGTGATTTCACTTAAAGGGATTTTCGTGGTAAAGAGTTTGAGAAGGGTAACGACTAAGTGAGATTCTGTTTTGGTGAAGGAAAGCGTTTCGTAGGTGAATGAAGGCATGGGGTTGTTGTGAATATTTAGATTATAAAACCATCTAACATTTTTTAAGAAGAGTCCTATTTTTCAAAGTTCTTTGAATGTCTTCTATTCTAGGAATAACATCTTTTTTACGGAATGCCAAACACTCCTGACCTGCCTCTTCAAGTGCTTGCTGAGCAAGGTTATATGCCCACACAAAATAGTCATAGCTAGCACAGAGATCTTGAGTTTCTTGCGTACTAAGAGCAGAGATGCCTTGTTGATTATAATATTTTAGACGAGATCGCATGTTAGTTGGTGCTTGAGCCAGAAGAGGTATAATTTGATCTCTTTCATCAGGCGTAAGTGATCGACAGAACTTCATAGCCTCTTGCATTATTTTGTATTGTACAAATCGTAAAGGTCCATTTTTGAACGAAAGCAAATTTTTATCTCTACTTAGACAAGAGACTACACTTTCTCCATCAACATAATAATTCGAGATTTTTTCTCCTTTAAATTTTTGTGAACCCTGTTCATCAACTACTCTTTGAAAGCCTGCTCTTTTTCCAGAAAATGTTTCATATATCTTTGTACCTAATCCCTGAGACACAACTTCCCTATACAAAGAACATTTGGCAAGCTCTGTTCTTTTGGAATCACCAAATAATGTTACCGCATCATTAATACGAGTAGGAAAAATTCTATCACTAGAATCTTGGTAATAACTAAGAGGACCTCCAGCTAAACTTTTAATTTCTAAATCAGGATAAATTCTTTCAGGGTGCTTACTAAAAAATGGTGTTAGAACTCTAAAAAATTCTTCTGAGTTTCCTACTTCATCAGTTAATACAACTAACTCAACTCTTGAAGTTTCATAAAGACCTTTTTCGTACCTTCCATCGCTACCCGTAGTGACAATAGTGATCTCTGGAAATGAACCATTTAGAAGTGAGCATAGTGTCTCCCCTACCTGATGATGATATATCCTATTCGCATCTACTAACTGAAGATTATATGCCGGAGAATCTACTATAGAAGGGGAAGGATAGGAAGAATCTGAGGGAAGATCTTTCATTAACTCCCTAAACGGACCAACATATATAAAATTTACCATTTTTACTACTCTTAGGTGATTTAATTACCATTGAGAATAGACACAATGTAGCATATAAAGCAAACGACATAAAGAAGTAATTTGACAACCATCTGACACATTCTTAATTCTCTTGACATAAATAGAGGAGATCTATTATGCCCCTCTTCTACCACAATTCTTAAAAAACGGGTTGACTCCTATTCCTCCATGTCAAAAGAGGGTTTGGGCGAAAGTAGTAGTGAGGGAACGGGCGAGGGTGTTAAAGAGAGAGCCAATGGTTCTCGTAGTGTTTCTGTTCTCGATTTGCCCACATCACAGCTCACGCCAGGTATGCGGCAGTATCAAGATGCGAAGCGATCATATCCGGACTGTTTGATTATGCTGCGTATGGGGGATTTCTATGAGATGTTTTACGAAGATGCGATTACGGCGTCTCGAGAGTTAGAAATAACACTTACGGCTCGCGGGCAGAATGAAAAACGCGCACCATTGGCAGGAATTCCGTTTCATGCTCTGGAGACATATTTAGGACGGCTGGTAAAGAAAGGATACAAAGTAGCGATTATTGAACAGCTTGAGGATCCCAAGCAGGCAAAGGGTCTTGTCAAACGGGGTTTACTGCGTATTGTTACACCTGGAACGATCATTGAGCCAAACTTGCTTGATGAAAAAGAAAATAATTATGTGATGGCAGTAACGTCACATCAAGAAGAGTATATTGCAGCGTTTTGTGATATTTCAACAGGGAATTTCTTTACTTCATCATATTCAGATTTACCATTGCTCATAAGCGAGATTACACGTCTTAATCCAAAAGAGTGCATTATTCCCCAAAGTCTGGGTGTAAACAAAGAGTTATGTGATGCGTTGGCGCAAGCAGGATGTTATTGTACGACACGAGAGGATTATTATTTCAAAGTTGACAAAGCACGTGGGGTTCTTCTAGATCACTTTCAACTGCAAAATCTCGAGAATTTTGGTTTAGAAGAACAAAAAAAAACGGTGAGTGTATGCGGCGCATTGATATCTTATTTGCATGATACCCAAAAAAATAATCTTGCTCACATCAAAACAATTGTTACCAGAAATAACTTTTCTACGATGGTAGTGGATGCAAGCACGTTTCGTAATTTAGAATTAGTGCGCAACTTGCGTGATGGAAGTTCTCGAGGAACTCTTTTAGGAGTTCTTGACAAGACGGTCACAGTGATGGGAGCACGATTATTACGCACGTGGCTTAAAGCACCGTTGCTTAATATCGCTGCGATTGAACAACGGCTTGATGCAGTTGAGCAGACTGCAAAAGATGTGATTTCTCGAGAAAAAGTTCGAGAAATTCTCGAAAGAGTAGTGGATATTGAACGAATCGTAAGTCGAGTGCATTATGGCACGGCAACTCCTCGAGATTTACTTGGTCTTAAACAGGGTCTTGTGCAACTTCCCCTGCTTCAAGCACATCTCAAAAAGTACAGCGCACCGCTATTACAAGAGATTGCATCTTTTGATACACTGCCGATGATTGCTACTCTTTTAGAACGGTCTATTCGGGATGATGCGCCAATGCTGGTTCGAGAAGGTGGCGTAATCAAACCTACGTTTAACCCTGAACTTGAGGCTTTACTCTCTATTGCAAGCCACAGTAAAGAATATCTTCAGAAATTAGAGGAAGAGGAGAAGAAAAAAACAGGCATAAATTCACTTAAAATTGGATACACCAGAGTATTTGGATATTACATTGAGATTACTAAGAAGAATGTGAGTGCCGTGCCTGCGACATATATACGCAAGCAAACCACGGCAGCAGGAGAACGCTATATCACGCCCGAACTTAAAGCAGAAGAAGAGAAAATTCTTACTGCTGAGGAAAAAAGTGTTGCACTAGAATTAGAGTTATATCAAAATATTCTTCGAGAACTCGTTGCGGTGACTGTACCCCTGCAAGATATTGCGCAAAAATTGGCAGTATTGGATGTCATTATGACTCTGGCTAAAGTAAGTGTAGAACAGCATTACTGCCGACCACATTTTGTTTTGGATGAGGATATTCTTCATATTAAAGCAGGACGACACCCCGTTGTTGAAACAACACAGCGGCAGTTTATCTCCAATGATATCATTCTTAACACAGGAGAAATGATGATTATCACCGGTCCAAACATGGCAGGAAAGTCCACCGTGATGCGTCAGACGGCACTGATTGTATTGATGGCGCAGATGGGTTGCTTTGTACCTGCACAAGAAGTGTCTATGAGTATTGTCGATCGCGTATTTACTCGTGTCGGTGCGTATGATGATGTGAGTTCAGGTCAATCCACGTTCATGGTCGAGATGAATGAAACAGCAGCGATTTTGAATAATGCAACGGCACACAGTTTGGTGGTGCTTGATGAAATAGGGAGAGGAACTTCCACATTTGATGGAGTATCGTTAGCGTGGAGTGTGGCAGAACATTTGTACCATAAGATACGCGCGAAGACATTATTTGCGACACATTATCATGTTTTAAACAAAATGGCAGAGAATTTGCCTCGAATCAAGAATTTTAATATTGCTGTTAGAGAGAAGCAAGGCGATATCATTTTTCTCCACAAATTGGTTGAAGGAGGAACAGATCAGAGTTACGGAATTCATGTGGCAAAATTGGCAGGATTGCCTGCTGAAGTTTTGCAACGAGCGCGAGAGTTGCAGGAAGCACTGCTCAAAGAAGATGAGATGATCCATAAGTTAAAAGGACAGAAAATGAATGAACAAAAGGGATTGGGTGATTTTTTTTCTAAGTAGATTTTTGGAAGGTTTTGAGGAGGTGACTCTTTTTACTTTCACCCCTTTCTAGTAATTAATTCGTAACATTTTTAAAGATTTGATTCAAAAAGCGAGATATGTTCAAATCTACCGTCGAACGAATAGTAACTCTTGCTTATACTGTTGGATGTGTAACAGCAGTTGGTTTTGTTACAGCAGCAGTTACATGGCGATCGTTATCGGAAGATACACAACACTCTCTTCGTTCGCAATGGAATAATTCTTTTGCAAGTGCACCTGACTCACAGCGAAAGGAGTATAGTACTATTGTAAATCAAGCTGAGAGATGCGGTTATATTGTGAATAGCAATAGTAATAATAGTAGTAATAATCTCCCTAATTTGACTACTCCACCGGCAATTGTTGTAGTAGAGGGAGGAGTAGAAGAAAGAGATATAAATTGTGTTCTTGAGAATATAGTGGGAAGAGCTGATCATAAATTTGCGCTTAATTCAGATCCGACTAAAGGTATCAATGCGTTTACGGCCTTTGGTGATAGAACAAGCCCGCAATTATGGGCTAGTGATCTGCATTCTGCCATCAATGCTATGGGACAAGTGTATGCATTTGTTCCACAAGGTTTTGGTGAAAATCTTCGCAATGACCCTGTTATTTCTCAATATGGCGTTCTTCTTTTACAGCTAAAATAAGAGCATAATTAAGAGTAAAAGTAAAAGCATGAGTACCAATATGCTAAACTTAGCCCAAAGAGTAGAGGTCATACACTGCAAACCTAAACATTAATAAGCAAAATATACTTTCTGATATGCAGGTGTTAGATGGTTGAGACAGCTCTTTTATTACGTTTTGCTATTGCTTTAGCTTTAGGTCTTCTCGTTGGTCTTGAACGAGAATATGCCCGATATAAAGGAAGAGGACATAAGCATGCAGGGATCAGGACATATGCGCTTATTGCAATATTTGGATCGTTGTCAGCGTATATTGGACAATCAGTTAATATTTGGATTTTTGTGGTAGCAAGTATTCTTTTGGGTGCTTTTGTGATTGCGGGATATTTTGCGATTGCAGAACATGAACGAAAATACATTGGTGCTACGTCAGAAATTGCGGCATTTGTGGTATTCTTTGTAGGAGCATTGTGTGTATATGGGGAGTTGCGTCTTGCAACACTGGTAACGATAGCAATTACAACCATTTTGTATGCTCGTTCTATTTTACATAATCTTGCGAAACATATGAGTAAACAAGAAATGACAGACACACTTAAATTTGCGATAATTGCATTTGTGATTTTACCGTTTCTTCCAAACCAAGGATATGGACCGCATGAATTGTTTAATCCATATATTATTTGGTTGATGGTTATTTTAATTTCAGGAATAAGTTTTGTGGGATATATTTTGATGAAGTTATATGGTGAAAAAGGAATCCCCCTTGCAGGTTTTCTGGGTGGAATAGTAAGTAGTGTTGCTGTAACAACAAGTTTTGCAACACGAAGTAAAAAACAAGTATCACTTTATCGTCCCCTTTCTTTAGGAATTCTCTTAGCTAATGGCATTATGTTAGGAAGAGTTTTAATTGAAGTTGCTGCAGTTAACCGTGAGCTACTGATTAAGATGTTACTTCCAGTAGGGATTTTAGCGGTTATTACGTTAATATTATGTTATTTCCTTTGGCACAAAGCCAAACCTGTTAAACAAGATATTGAACTGGGAACTCCTTTCTCTTTATGGCCAGCATTACGTTTCGCTTTACTACTAAGCTTTGCTTTAACAATAATTAAATTGGCAGGAATTTATTTATCACATACTGGTGTTTACTTTGTGAGTGCTTTGTCGGGGTTTGCGGATGTAGATGCAGCGGCGTTGTCGCTATCACATTTAGCAGGCAAGACATTGGACTTTACTACAGCAAGGAATGGAATTCTTCTTGCAGTGATTACAAATATGGGTACGAAAGGGGCAATAGCATATAGTATGGGAAGCCCAAAATTTGGAAAATTAGTGATAAGTTTGTTCTCAGTTCTGATAGTAGGTGGACTTGCAATAATATTCTTACTGTAGGTTAGCCACATAGATTTTAAAGGAAAGATTTATATTTGAAAAGTCTCAATTGGGAGTAACCTGAAGCCAGGTCTTTGAAGTTTGGGAGGGAACACACATGGAACAACTACTTTGCAAATATCCTAGTGAATGGGAACTTACTGCAGCAAAACATCCTGATGATGATGACGACGATTTTGATGACGATGATGATGTCGAAGAGGATGACGAGTATTAAGTTTTCTAGTTTTACTATTTCTTATTTTTCAATTATTTTCCCAAAAAGTGATTTGTAGAAGAAAAATTAGTAGAATTCTATTTGGGCCCGAGCAGGTGGAACCAAACTACCAGATTTCTCTTTTTTAGTTAAATTGAGAAATGAAGAGAAGTCGGGTGCTGATCCATCGGAGATGCGTTGATTTGCAGCTGTTGTGGAAGCCGAGGCATAGGAAGAAGAAGAAGAAGAAGAAGAAGATTCTGAGTTGTCATCAAACATGTTCATCATAGAGGTTGTGTCTACTGGTGTAGAAGAGACAGGGGTGATAGAGGAAGAATGCGAGGATTGAGAGGATTTGTAACCAAAATCCGGTGCATCTTCAATGTGTAATTGCAAGAAGGCAATAGCTTTACGAATGTCATTGACGGAATCAGCTTTTGTGTCGATTGTAATAATCATCTAACCCTCGATGTTTGGAAAGAGAGTAGTGATATATAATGGTTACGAAAACTACAATTTGTGTAGCATCTTTCGGACATGTCGTTTGTTAATATAATATACCGGTCGACCCCGTATGGGGCCACAAGAAATGAAGCAACGACTTCATTTCTGTGCAGAAATATGATGTTCCTCGTATTTCTTGCATCCCCCCGACCTTTTTCAATGTACTCTAATCATGCCTCACCCTTGTGATGCTACACAATTTTTCAAAACTCTATCTTTTGACTACGAGTTTGGGGTGGCTAAAGTATTAAAAGATAGAATTAGGAATTAAAATAGGTGATGTGCAATCGCGAATGCAACTAATTGGGATTATGTGAAAGATGTAATTCAAAAGGGAGACGAAGGATCGAGGCTCCTTGCTCAAGAAACATTCCCCACATTACGGAATAATTCTTTTATTGATCTTGTTGCAGGATATCCGGTAGTACGTGTTCCTCGCGATCATTTGGTTGTTGTTCACGGAACATATGGGAGAGAAACTCGACACCTTGAGGACCATGCACGATCTTTGGTTGATCGATTAGCTGCACAGGCACAGCGTATTGGTGCCACACCAGTAGGATTAGCTAATATTATTGATACTTCTCGAAGCGATATGCATATGCTTGCTCAGGCTGCTGTTGGATTAAATGAAGGGTGTGAACGCCATCATGTTGCCATCCTTAATGGAGAATACGCAGTGTTAGGAGATCGCGTGCTGGGAAATGGAAATATGAGTGGCGTGATGATTAGTATAATCCCTGCTGATCGACTTGCTCAAAAAGAAGGAGTATTGCAACCATTTTTTTCATCTCAACCATCTTTGAATAGACCCAGTTTTAATGATTATTACATTGTCTTCGACCCTCAAGGACAGCCAGTATTCATCAATTGTGATGGAGTAGGAACGAAAACAGAATTATATGAACGCGTGCGAAAACATGGAAGAGCTGTTGATGATTTGCTTGCCATGAATCTTGATGATACGATTAAGAAAGGGGCACATGCTCAAGCAGTCGTGGCATTGTTAGAATTACAACGAAACTGGAAGAGCCCAATTCCTGCTAAAATACAATGGCAATTACAGCACCAGATGAAACAATTAGGGATTAATGGCATTCTTGAAACTGAAGATATTGGTTGGCGTTTGGCAGGATACAATGCTACACAAGGATTCAATCTGAATGCTGCGGTAGTCAGCACGATTGATGAAGAACGATTACGAAATCCATTACGAAGTAGTGCTGGAGATTATTTAATTGCCATTTGGGGAAACCCGACACCGCGATCAAATGGGATTAGTTTGCGTCGACGCATTATGACAAAACAAGGTGGTGACGCGTGGCATAATAATGACCGTTACAGAGATGTGCGTGATTTTCTTACTACCCCCTCTACAATTTTGTATCCGGTTTTTGAGAAATTAGTGAGAGAGGGTTTAGCTACTAATGTTTATCATTTAAGTGGAGGGGCATGGGATGGTAAATTAGCTGTTCCATTAGCTACACAGGAGTTGTATGTCTCTGTTGATAACTTGCCAGTTCTGTCTAGTGCAGAGAAAAAACTTGCAGATTGGTCCGCATTGAACATCACTGATTTGTATAAATCATTATGCATGGGTATTGAAGGGTTAGTTACTACACCCAGCGAGGATACCGCAAGGGATGTAATTCACGCCATGGGTTTAAACGCCCAAGTTATTGGGCGCTTGGAAGCTGCGACAGTTGAAAATTCTGGCGTGCGATTGCGGGCATACAATGGTGAGCAAGTTTACTTTAGCGGAAAGAAATGAGCATCTCTGAATAAGAACACTTTTTTTATCTATTTGTTTGGTTTTTTATTTGTGTGTTTTCTTATTTTTTCTTTTCTAATCGCCATAATGTTACGTCAACGTCCATAACAGGTTTAGTATGAAATTCAAATGCGGCTTTGATGGGAAAATCATAGCGAGTGGTTTGCGTAATGCTAAATGCATGATCACGCGCGATTGCTTCGACGAATGACTTGGTCGAGGTCTTATGCATACTATATACTAATGGCGCAACGCTGAATGCTTTTTCTAGGAAGACTTTGTCGATGTGTTCGTTCTTCGTGCCAAATGGGGGATTTTGTACAACAAGATCAACTTCACCATCAAAGAGACGGATATCAACAGGGAGAAAGTCAGCAGTGCCAATGTCATATTCTTGCGAGATAGTATCGTAATTTTGTTTGCAGATGGCAAGGATTTTTGGATCTTTGTCAAGAAAGTAGATATGACGCGCGCCGAGTAGAAGCAGACCCATACCTAAGATTCCAGGACCACACGCGGCGTCAAGAATCCGTTTGCCGGCAATTTCACTACGCATTGCCATATCCCACACCCACGTCGCCGCGATTTGAGATGGTGTGGCGTATTGTTCTAGTTCCATGGAGGGGTTTTCAAAACTTTTGAGTTTACTAAGATAGACAGCGAGATCCTGTTTAGAACGAATGGACATGATAGACTAGAATTTATGAAGAGTTAAAAATCTTTGGTGAGAAGTTTGAATGGTGACAAATAGAGAAGGGTAAAATGGAGAGGAAGTAAGAGAGAAGAGGGAGAGGGAGAGAGAGAGAGAGTAATAAAATGAAGGAAGGAAATAGAGAAAGCAGGAGGAAGAAGAAGAAGAAAGGAGGAAAAAGAGTAAGAGGAGAATGAGAGGGATGAAAATATCTAGCCAGTGTCTTCTAATGGTATTTGCGCAGGAGGCGCTGGAGTATGACTCGTCTTTGGTGCCACCAGATCACGTGAACGCTGATGTAACTCTCGTTGATATTCTTGTAAGATTGGCAGGATTGCTTTATACCACACGACTAAAGATTTGTAATAATCAGAACCGCTATTGGGAATAATGATTGAAGAATCTACCTTTTGTACGTTTTCAAGAAATCTGTTAAGTCGATTCATAATTGTTTCACTATTTTCAAAATTGGGATTTAGGGATATTTTATGACTTTCAATTTGTGATTTAAGCATGGTCGTAAAAGTAGTGAAGGGGATAACCACATTACGTCGCAGTTCGACTAGTTCTGTGCGTACGGTTGTTTTCCCAACACGTTGAGATAATCGGGTTAATGATGCTTGCGCATTAGTGATATGATTTCCTAGTTGTCGCAAATCGGATTCAATAAATGCTTGTTCTTCAACAATAGTATGATGAGACATTGTTGATGCGCTTGTATACCCTGTATTTCGCCGTAAGAGTTGTTGAGCATGACTTTTAGCAACAATCTGCGCAGTAGATTCGATCCTTTTTTCTTCTTTGGTGAGTTCGTCGTAAGCTAATAATAATGGACGTTTGAGCGCTTCAATGTGTTTATTATTATCAGGAGGTACAAGTGTCGCCATCTTTTTTTCTAAATGACGGGCATCATTGATAAGTGAGTTAGCAAGAGGTCTTTGTGCTATGAATTTTTTTGCATAGGCTAATTCACACAGAGGAATTGATCGTTTGAGTGGATCAAGAACATTATTATTGTAGGCTCGAATAGCTGTACGATTCCAAGCAGGAGAATGTGCTTGACAATATTCACGTTGAAATTGACTTATTTTGGTAATATCAACAATGAGAATTCGAATGATGTTATCTATCTCTTCTTTTCTTTTACGCATTTCGTATTGCTTCTTAATTTGTGGATCACGACTCCATCGATCGAACAAGCCCATATGATTAATTAATCGAGAACAAGTTATAAAGATGATTTATCACAGGGAAGTAGAGAAGTGAAAGAAAATAAATGGAAATGAGGAGTAGAAATTGAGAGCTTATTGGATTGTTGTTGTTGAAGGGCTTACAATAGTTATGTCCAAGCTTGCACCTTGGGAAGTAATTCTGTTTTGTAGTTGTTGTAAACGAATGGGTACTTGTTCTCGAAGAAGTTGGGTTACTCCCAAAGGTTCTCCAGCTCGTATTAATTCCATGCCTAAATCAAGACTTCCGATAGAATTTCCATCACGCTGTACTCGTGCCACATACCAAACCGCGACAGAATGAGGATCAACAGAAGAGGGTCTGGTCTGCTGATCAATGAAGATACCATAGTGTGAACCTGCTGTGGCTTCAAAAGTAGCAGCCTCAAAAGTATATAACCCACCCATAGGGTGTATCGATCAGAGGGGGTTTTATATATGTTTAGCCTATGAAGCATATAATTTCTTGACAAATGCGTTTACGACTCGTTGGAAAAGCACTTCTTGCGCACTTAAATCTCCGAGTTCATCTTTGAGCTCACGTGCCCGTTTTAAAACGAGGTTAAGGTCTTGAATAATAGGTTGGAGAATAGAATTATCAGTGTATTCGTCTTTTGGTCTTTCTTGAATAATTTCAATAGCCCGATCAAGGATAGAGATCATGGCAGTGATGAAATCAATGACTTCACCAATCATCACTTTTAATTTGTTTGCAGTATATTCATCATCCATCTCCAAAGCAACACCAGGAGAAGCACCCTGTTGATGAATGAGATGAAGAGCATTTTGAATAAGAGTAATGTCTTTCCTGTGACTTCCCACGTTCTCATATAATTTGGAGAGTTCTGTTCGTTCTGCTTTAATATCGTTGATAAGTTCCTCACGATGATATTTAGTGAAGATTGGGAAATTCAAATGGATGGAGAGCCGACCAATATGTCTTTCTAAATGTTGAATAAAAATCTCATCTGCGATTTTAAGTTCGCGATGCCCTTTTGTTGCCTGTTGTTCATATTTTCTAAGATAGGCAAGTATTTCAGGAGGATACTCTGAAAGAGGAATGTGTCCCATGTTTATGAAGAAAGATGTTCGCGTATATCAACTTTTGCATATGGTGTAGCGTGATAAAGATAAGGTAAAATCGAAATCTATTTAAAGATGATAACAATCATTTAAGATTGGGTGGTGGCAAGTAGAAAGAGTAATTTCTACTAAAATAGTGAGGACGTTTTGTCCAAAAAAAGAGGAAGAGCGAGCATACTCTTTCACATATCACATTCATGAGGTAGTTGTATCTATGTCATATGATTTTAGTAAAGTTCGACACGCACTGGAGGAACATCTTGCTGCGATCAATGAAAATACTTCTGAAATTCAAGCCCTCTTTGATTATTTACAAGAGTTAGAAGTCAAAACGGAGAAGCTTGCAGCACGTCTTGATTTACTACAACTTAAAGTTGATCCTGTCCCTTGTGCTGAAAAACCTCAACTAATCCCATTAACACAACTAGAGAAAAAAATATTTCTGGTTTTGTATACGGAAACCACACCATTATGCTGGACAGAGATTGCGCAACGAACAGGTGTGCCTTTACCAACGGTGCAAGAATGTTTATCATCGTTAACGGAAAAAGGGATTCCACTTCTACGAACATATGTCCAAGATCACATTTTCTTTAAGATTAATCCTGTGTTTAAAGAACAACAAGCCAAAGAGAATTTAGTGAATTTGTCGCTGCAGAGTTTCTTGGAGAATTGAGGGATGTCAATCACTCACGACCACTCTCGGTCAATAGACCGAGAGCATGCTCGGCTACGCCTCGGGTCGTTCGTTCGGACCCTGACCACCCCTATGAATTTTTTTCCGCTTCTCAACCACTGGTGAACACACCAGTGGAATAGTCAGATTTAATTTGAAAAGAGATTTCTGACCTATCTTAATTTTCGTCTTAAAATATTGATTTCTTGTGCTAAATCATCGAATTCTTTAGGGTCTATTTTTGGCGATGTAGAAAGGTGTTTCGATGTAATGCTGACTGAATCATTCCTCCGGACTACGTTTTCAATTTTTGGTGATACTAATTCAATTGAAGAACGAGAAGAGAAAGAGGGATTGAGTTTAGTAATAATGCGTGGTCTTGTAGGTGCTAACTGTGCATCTTTTGAGGGTCTAATAGATTTTGTAATAATTCGCGGTGTTTGCGATTTAACAGGAACAGATTTGCGGTGTTCTAAAGGTAGTTCTTCAATAATACGGGGAACAGGGATGTATGTTGGCTCCATGATACCAAGTTTTTGATCGATCATGTCTAATTCTGCTTTGAGTTTATCTTTTCTGAGTGAGGGATTTTTCTGAGGTGTAGGAGTAGAGCTGGAGGAAGTGGAATCAGTGAAAAAATCTACATCTTTAAACGCAATGTCTTGATTAAATGAGGGAAGCGATTTTGGTTGATTTCGTTTTCTATAAACTCGAAACCACCACAATAATGTAAAAAGGACAATAATTGCAACGATGAATGCCAGGAAGGGGAATAATTGTTCCAAAAGGGGTGAAACCATATAGAAATTACTTTTTTGAAGCATAAAAAGCTTGCGGAAAGGGGAGATGTGAAAGATAGACCAGATCACTCGTTTTATTTATTACTATTTAGTGATAAATATAACTAAAGTTTTTTAAAGCACTGCTTCTTTGCAGGACCATATGGATAATGACAAGAACTATCTGTCAGGTACTATCGAACCAAATTATGAGGGATTTCAACAGTACGCTTTGCAATTACTTCAATTTGAGAAACAAGAAACAGGTATGCTTTCTGGTTTAGATAGATTACGAGATGAAATTTCACTGTTAGATAGATATATTGCTATTGATGATGCGGATGTCACCAGCTGCCCAGATGATGAGGCAGATGTTTTTGTTGCAGAAGCCCAACGTGCTGTTTACCAAGACATTGCTACTACATACGAAGCGCATGTGAAAAGAGCATATGAGTTATTACGAGATAACCATGATGAAGGCTCAACATTACGCGCAAGGATAGGAGCATTAGAACAGGAGCATACTGTTCTTCTCATCGGACGGGATTTATTTTATGAAGTGTTTGAGGTTTCTTTAAAAATGGCTGCGTATAGTACCGTGAGAGAGTGTTATTCTAAAGAATTTGCTGATGTGGAAAGTATTTTGATGGGAAATGACTCCCCCGATACCAAAATGTCAAAGATTCTTGAAAGACAAACTACCTTTCGTAATGAATTTTGTAGCGAGGATGATTCAAATATTGAAACCGGAAATATTGAAGCGAGAATACGACTCCTTGCTATAACTGAGGCATTGCCTCTGGACCAAAAACCGACTCCAGACCAAACTTCCGAGAGAATACAATTAAATTATGCAGATGTTGCATGGAATGATTAATTTTTTTCTTTTAGAACTATCATTTCTAATTTACTTTCTAAAATTTGCAGACGAAGAGGGTTACAGCGGCGAAAAGTGTAGTAATCATCTTTTGTTCGCCAATAGTAAATGACACTCACTCTAACAGTTTGTTCATCTTGTTGTGTTTCAAAAACAGACTTTCCTTGATAGTGAGGCGATTCTTTAAAGAAAAAAGGAAATGTAAGAGAAACAAGACGATGAAATAATTCATATTTTTCTTTAGGTACTTGATATTCTTGAACAATCTGGTCAAACAATGATACACCTCTTTGATGTGTCAATTCTCGCCAACTTAATGAATTTTATCCAAAATAATGCGCTTTTTCTTCTTTGATTTGTTTGGCGCGCGCGGTGCTGAAGTAATTATCAAGTTGCTTATAGGTATCTTCGGTTTCTTTGTCCACGGATGCATGAACGATTTCAAGTGCTTTGGTAAAGTGATCTGCCGTAACTTCTTTGGCTTTGATGTCTTCACGTAATGCTACCATGGCAGCCTCCCGACAAACACCTTCAATATCTGCTCCAACATAGCCTTCGGTTTTCTTGGCGAGATCTTTTTTGTCAACACCATTCGCAATAGGCATTTTGGAAAGATAAATTTCAAAGATTTTTTGACGAGCTTCTTGTGTTGGCACTGGTGTGAGAATAATACGGTCAAACCGACCTTGACGCAAGAGCGCAGGATCAATAATATCTGGTCGATTCGTTGCAGCAATAATGACAACATCATTAAGGCTTTCAAGACCATCCATTTCACTAAGCATTTGATTGACAACACGTTCGCTTACTTTGGAATCGCTTCCGCTGCTTCGTTTAGGAACTAATGCATCAATTTCATCAAAGAACAGAATAGTAGGGGCAGTTTGACGCGCCTTGCGGAAAATTTCTCGTACGGCTTTTTCCGATTCGCCAACCCATTTGCTTAACATACTTGGACCATTGACTAAAATAAAATTGGCTTCGCTTTCTTTGGCAACTGCTTTCGCAAGTAAGGTTTTTCCTGTCCCAGGTGGACCATAGAGAAGAATACCACGAGGAGGACGAATACCCATACGTTTGAATACTTCTGGTTTTTTAAGCGGCCATTCAACTGCTTCTTGCAATTTTTCTTTGACGCTTTCAAGACCACCAACATCAGTCCAGCTCACATCAGGTGTTTCAACAAGCACTTCACGCATGGCGGAAGGTCGAACTGTTTTAAGAGCTTGATAAAGGTGAGGCAACCTAATTTCTATTTTTTCTAGTACTTCTTTAGGGAACGGCTCATCTTCCCGTAGTCCTCTTTTTTTAATTTCAGGCAGAACATCTTCACGCAGTACAATCATTGCAGCTTCTTTGGCAAGTGAGTTTAAGTCGGCACCAACAAAACCATGAGTTATCTTCGAGATCTCCATTAAATCTCTTTCTTTTTCTTTTTGTTTGGTCTTTGTATCAATGGTTTCAACTAATCCTAAATTATCAAATTTCTTATAATCTTCAGAATATTTATTTTCAATCAGCTTTCTTCGTGGATCATCAAGTGTATACTTTGCTTTGGATTCTTCTATCTTTCTAAGATCGTCAACTAGTTTTACCATACGTGGACGATCACTTTTTAATTCTTTGATTAATGATTCTATCTCGGTAACTTCTTCATTTATTTTCTTGATATCAGATTCTAAGCCACGAATAGATTCTAGAACTTTAAATAAAACACTTTGGTCTGTCTTCTTCTTTCTTTCTAATAATTTTTCAAGCTCGTCTTTTTTCTCTATGATATTTTGTGAGAGATTTTTAATTTTGTCATTTAACTCTTCTAAAACAACTGATGCTCTAATATCAGGGTATCGATTTGAAGAGAAAGGCATGTTTCTCGTATGAATTTTAAGAATCTCTAACCGCCCTTCCTTATTTGGTACGCCAATTTCAATTTCACGATCAAAGCGACCTGGGCGACGTAGTGCCATGTCAAGAAGATTCGGCATGTTAGTTGCGGCAATAACAATGACTTTGCCACGGCTCTTTAGGCCATCCATAAGACCAAGCAATTGGGCAACAACACGTTTCTCAACATCGCCGCGTGTTTCTTCACGCTTGGTGGCGATGGCATCAATTTCATCAAAGAAGATGATTGATGGGGCGTTTTCTTCTGCTTCTTCAAATTTCTTACGTAAGTTGGCTTCCGATTCTCCATAAAACTTGGAGATGACTTCTGGACCATTGATGAGAATAAAATGAGAATTGGTTTCTGATGCAACTGCTTTCGCAAGCAAAGTTTTTCCCGTCCCAGGTGGACCGTGAAGCAAGACCCCTTTAGGTGCTTCAATTCCGAGTTTCTCAAAAATCTCAGGATGTTTGAGAGGTAGTTCAACCATTTCACGAACTTTTTTGATTTCTTCACTTAAGCCACCAATATCTTCATAATTGACACCAAGACCGAGCCCTTCTTCCTCTTTTAACTCAACAGCTTGAGGATTAAAAATAATTTCAGTTTCTGCTGTTACTTGAACGATCTCATTACGTGGTTGTGTATCGACGACGATGAACTTAAGATCACCAAAACCAAAGCCAGCAAAGTGACCAAGTTCGTTTTCCATCATGGAAAATAGTTCACTTAATTCATTGCCTGGCGCGGCATCACGACGACGAGTTCGACCTAATGAAACGATATCACCTTTTACGAGTGCTTTATCGAGAAGCCCCTGTTTGAAAATCTGAGGGGACGCTTTGATGAGGACACCTTTCTGCGCGGGAGCAATGGATACTTTTTTGGCAACTTTGACAGATGCTTTAGCAACTTCGACCATTTCTCCAATAGAAGTACGAGCATTACGACGAATATTTCCGTCCATACGAATGATATTTAGACCAATGTCGCCAGGATATGCACGATCTACTTTAGCAGCAGTTTTGCGTTCACCTTTGATTTCAACGAAGTCGCCTGGCGCAACACCTATTTGACGCATGAAGCTTGAATCAATCTTGACAATGCCTTTGTTGACATCATCTTGAACTGCTTCCATAACTTTCAATTTTATTGGAGGTGTCTCTGCTGTGTTCATAATTTGGTAGGCGTTTTAGCGTTTTATAAAGATTATGGTATAATAATGGTGAGGTCATATGAAGAAGATGACAAGTTCTGGTTAAAAGAGCAAATAGAACAAATATTACCCGAAAAGAGAGAAAATAGAGCCCTATTTCCAAATTGCAGGAAGAGTGCCGTATACTTTATGATACCAACGATGAAATCGTACATCTGCTTCTGGATCCCCTTTATTAGATGAGGTATAGGGTTGATGATGGATATACTTTCCATAAAATTGATCACAAAATTTCATGTATTCTCTGGTAAAGAGAATGAATTCATGCCAAACATTGTCAACTTTGGTGCTCACCATGCCCAAAGATTGTTGAGAGATAGTAAGCAGAGCAACGTATTTCTTGAATTCTATGAATAAGAGATTACATTCTTCTTCATTTTTGACTTCTCCTTTCTTGATGAGACGCTCGCAGAGCCATGGTGCTTGATAGTTGGCAAGATCCTCGAAAAACTGTTGCTCTCGTTTTCCTAAAAGAGAAAAAGAAAAAGGAAAGACTGGTTGTGTTTTTTCTGCCAATGTTGCGGTAACAATGAGGAGATTAGTATTCATTTTAATCGCCACCTCCCCCACATCCACCGCCACCACAACCGCCATCTCCTCCGCCGCTGCAACCGCCTCCGCTACCACCAGCATCGCCGCCATGTCCACCTCCATCGTGACCTCCCCCATGATGACCACCGCCATCTCCTCCACTTGAGAAGATGGACCAATCAAACCAGCCGCTTCCCGTATCAGTACTCGTCGTGTTTGATGTAGAATCTCTTGATGAACTCCTACTTGCTGAAGGACTTGAATATCCTCTACTTGAATACCCTGTTCCTGACGATCCTGAAGACCCTGAATTACGTCTTTCATATCTTCTATCATTAGACCCTGCTCGAAGCGCTGCATAAATCCCAACCCCCACAAGTGTTGCAACAGCGGCGAGACCACCAATGGCAAGATAATCTGAATCTTTTTCAGTACAGCCTGCAACACTCATGACCAAAGGTGAATACATTGCTGCTTTGGTCCATCCACCAGCTCCCCGTACTAAATCACTTAATTCTTGTTTTGTCATTTTTTCCTCCAAACTGACTTTCTTCACCAGTTCTAGGATTCATTTAGTTTCCAAGAATTATGTAGCTAACCGACATATACTATGTAGTTAGAGTAAAATTTATATAGTTCTGGATATGAGGATGAGTGTGGAACATCGAAAAATTCAATTGGTTGCAGGAACCACGTACCAGCTTTCGCTGCCTAAACAATGGGTAGTGAAGAATAATCTCAAAGAAGGCAAAGAACTTTTAGTAGTTGAACGAAGTGATCGTTCGCTTTTAATTACGACAATTGATGAGAAAAGTCTTGAACGAAAGCAAATTTCATTGCCTCTTGATGAATTAGAAACAAGCGTAGATAGGGTGTTGTTTACGTTGTACTATTTAGGATTTGAGGATGTAGAACTTTTCTCTAAAAAAGAGATTGCAAAATCAGTACGCATGAGAGTACGCCAAACCCTTGCCAATATGAGTGGTACAGAGGTGACATATGAAGATCCATATAAGATCACAATTAAGATTCTACTTGATCGAGAGCGCATTGATGCAATTCAAGTATTATATAGAATCAGCTTGATTATCGGACAATCTATTCTGAGTATTGAGAATACGCCCCACCTAGAAGATCTTGATCTTAATGAACGGGAAATTGATCGATTGTACCATCTCATCTGCAAGATTCTTTCTCTTTCGATGATTAATACTACATTACTTCACACATCAAAAATTCAGAACACAGGCATTATCACTAATTATATGATCATGGCTAAGAAGCTGGAGAATATTGGCGATCGGGTTTATTTCTTAGGAAAATACCACATTGAAAAAAAGGAAGGAGTGAAGAATAAAATCGAAAAGGAATGTTTAGACTTGATCATGAACGAACTTTCACGATCGATGAAATGCATTCTTGCTGATTATCCTACACTTTTTCATCGATTTGATGAAAGTGTTATTCGACAGAAATTGTATTCAATCAAAGAAGAGACGATACGTGAAAATCTTTATATTTCGCTACGTTATCTTATTGATATCCAAGAGGAAGTTGTGAGTATTTCGTTTGTGAAGAAATTAATACGTGAAGGAAAACTTTGAGCATGGTCTTTGTCCAAAAGGATATAAAGTGCGAGAATATACTTTAATTATGTCAACGCAGCCTTTGCTTGGTACGTCTCTGGAAGTGATTTCTTCGGTTATACGCGGGCTTGGCGGCAAAACAGATCATCAGGATATTAGCTTGATTACTAACCAAGTTGGCTCTGCCCAGCATACAATCTTTTTTCTAGTTGATGGGTTAGGATATGATTCAATATCAAAACTGCCTGCACGATCTTTTCTGGTTCAAGCATGCCAAGGGAAGACTCGAAGTATTTTTCCTTCTGCAACGGCTGCAGCTATCACGACACTCATGACTGGATTAAGTCCATTAGAACATGGCATCCCTGGTTGGTATACACATTTTCCACACATAAATGAGATGGGTGCAATATTACCCTCCAAAACACGAGCAGGAAAACCATTAAAGTTATCCCGTAACGCATTTCCTCAATCATTATTGAATGCAGTTCCTGTACGAAAAAATCTTGTTATCAAGAAAAACTTAGCCAAGAGCAAATTTAATTCGTTGTTTGTAAAATGGGACAAAACGATTACTTTTCAAAACATGGGGGGAATGTTTCGCGCGTTACGTAGTGCGATAGCTCAATCGCAAACATCCCCTACAAGAACATTCACGTACGTTTATTGGGGAGGATATGATGATCTCTCGCATTTGTATGGAAAACAGAGTGAGAAAGCAAGAGTGATGCTCCAGGAGTTAGATAAACGATTAGAGGAATTTGTTAAAGCGACGAAACACAGTGATACGTTGCTGATTTTAACAGCAGATCATGGACAGATAACAACAACTCGTAAGAATACAATTTTACTTAATCGTGATGCACATTTTGTGGATTGTTTACGGTTGCCTTGCGCAGGTGAACCACGTGCACTGTTTTGCTATGTACGTGCGGAGCGTAAGCAGTTCTTTGAAAAGTACGTTCAACAAAAATATCGCACGGTGTTAAAAATATATAAGACATCAGAGCTGCTAGAACATTTCGGACCAGGAAAAATGCACCCAGAATTTTTGCAGCGAACAGGAGATTATGTACTTATTCCCAAAGAAAATTGTGTCCTACGTTTCTTTTTGAAAGGCGAAGAAGAAGTTTTCTTTCCAGGACATCACGGCGGATTGAGTGATGAAGAAATGATAGTGCCATTGATTGTGAAAAAGTTGTGAGAATGATAAGTCAAAGAAATTCGACCACCGCCGGTCAATATGCACAGAAATCTACGATTTCTGGCACGCCAGAAACGCCATGCGTTTCTCAGCGGACCGGACGGCACAAGAAATCAAGAAACTACTTGATTTCGGTGCAGAAATGAGAGAACGATCTCATTTCTGATCAGAAACAAAGTAGTTTCTTTGTTTCTTGCTTCGCTCGGGTCGAATTTCCGACCCTGCTAATTCCAAGCAATGTTAGAATTGCAGTAAACCACTTGTGAATACACAAGTGGAATTAGCAGATTAAAGAAAATGAATTCAAAAAAGGAAATGAATTAAAAAAAAGGTTTAGAAAAAAAAAATGCCAAAAAATTTACGGTTTAGCTTTTACTTTAGGTAAAGGTAAGGGACTTGGTAAATTAATGTCTTCACTTATTTTGATAGCTTGAATGTTGCCTTTATGAAGTGCAGCATTCACAATCATTTCCATGATTGGACCTGGAACTTTTTTGTCTTTGTCCCACATTTTTCGAATTTCTGCGACTTTTGCATCAGATTCTACATAGAGAACTTGTCCTTCTACTTCAATGCGTCCAAGATCAGGTTCGTAGCTGCAATTGAAGTTGAATGTAAATTTGAGACCTTTTTTGCCTTCAACAGCAAAGCTGAGATCTTCTACATCTTTAATAGAAACATTGTTATGAATTTTTACTTGTCCACCGCGGGATGCAAGATTGCGATCTGCATGAACTTTATGAATGTTTATTTTTACAATAGTCATGATATAACCACCTGTTTGTGTTTTTTCTGTTAGAAGAGAGGGGGTTTATAAAGTTTGCTTCTTAAGGTTGTTTTGCTGTAGTTTTGTTAGCGCGCTTTTGAGACTATACGTTGAGATTCATACCCCCGTAGAAGTGTCTCAACGTGATCCATAGCTTCATAATGAGTTTGATATAATTTGAGAAGCCCTTGCAGTGCTTCCATTGATCCTTGCCGGTCAGTAAGACGAATGTGGTTTTTGAGCTTATCAAGTTGGGCAGTGATTGCAAGATGATTTGTACGAAGTAGATTTCCGGACTGTTTTACGGTTTGAAGAATTTTTGAGGGAAGACCTGTGCTTAAATCAAGATTAGATATTAAATTTTGAATTTCTCCGTACGCAAGGGGAAGACTCTCTTCATTTTCACTGAGAATTTTTATGCTTTTATGTGTTGAACGCCAGTCAGCCATTTCAATGGTTTGAGAGAGTTCTTCAAGGTGTTGTTTTTGTTCTTTGAGTTTGCCGGAGATATCTTTGAGCACGTCGTCAACATCATCTAATAATCCCACATCTGGTTGAACTCCTACTACAACAGCACCCACCTGTGTTTTTGCAGCAGCGAGAACATCACCCCAAGAATCTAAACCTGAAGTTTGATGAAGTTGTGTAATTGCACTATGGGTTGTAAGAGAATACGTGTCGTTATGAGGATGATATTCTACCACCATTTTTCCTTGTGGTTGATTATTACAAACTAAGTGAAGATCAAGTGTGACTTGACTTTTTCCGGTGAACTTAGCAAAAAATGAAGGTTTTTGTGTTTCCCCTTGAATTGACCAGCCTTGATGACTTTGTGCGATATGGCGTCGAAGTTGATTTTGTGTGTCATCTTTTCTACTTTCAAAGAATTTGACGGCTTCATTGTTAAGGACGCGCTGATCAGGACTTTCATGACCTAATGATCGTTCTACAACTGCCGTGAAGATTTCCGTAGACATATCATAAGGAGAGCACTAGGGATATTTATGTGTTTTGATGGTGGGGCATGGAGAAAATGTAAGTTAAGAGAACGTAGTGAGAGAAGATTAAGTGATATTGTTATAAAAAAAATATGATTACTGAGAGAATTTTGAGTGTAACCTATCTTTCATTCCATTGAGATCTAATCCGCGATGATACCCACCGGCAAGAACGGTAAACGCGTTGTCATGGGGGTTATAAGTGACAGAGGCAAATGCAGAAGATTTTGTTTCTGGATGTTCTCCTACAACAGTCCATTCTAGTCCATCGCCCGCAACTCTTCCCGGCTTTGGTCCGAGGCGTAGGTTACAATATACACCTCGTTGATTAAGGGGACCGATAGTTTTTTCAATTTCTGCAGTAATACGTGAAGCATGATACATAAGAAAGCAGACCAAACGGTTTATTTATAAATATTTTGTTTTGTTACCCCTGAATAGAGATTACATTTTAGGAACTTGTCGAATGTCCACAACTTTTCCGTTATTTAGATTAATCATCTCAACAGGTGCGATTCTTACCAAGGCTTGAGGTGAACCACCACCACCATACACTGCATCTTTTTCCATGACTTGTTGGTCAATGTAGAACGTCGCAACGTAACCGATGGGTGGCGTTCCCCCGACGGGATAGCCTGTTTTTTCAAGAACAACTTCTGGTTTGGCGATGGAAACATCACATCCCGCAAGTACTTTGACTTTCTTGAGGTCTAGCTTATCTTCCCCTTTGAGAATACAGACAATGAAGTCACCCGTTTTGCTGGTGCAACAAATACTTTTGATAAAGTCAGAAGGAGATGCACCAACAGTTTCTGCTGCTTCTGCAACACTATGGCAAGATTGAGTGAACGAGAAATGCTGAGCTTTAAGATGGTGTTTTTGGAGGTAGACTTTAAGTTGCTCTTCGTAAGGATTCATAGAAGATAGAGAAAATAAGCAATACATAAAGATTGTGAAAAAAATGAAGAACAACTTTACTTTTTCTTTGCTACTGTCTTCTTCACGGCGGTCTTTTTCACAACAGTTTTTTTTCCTGCTCCCTCTTTTCCAACTGCTTCCAATTCTTTTGCTACTTCTTTAGACACTTTCTTATTCGCTGTTTTCTTAGGCGCATCACCAGTCTTGACCACAACTTTGTCAACATTTACTTTACCATCTTTAATGTTCATCAAGGTTTTACATTTAGGATATTTATTGCAACCTAAGAACTCGCCAAAGAAGCTCTTGCGTAAAATCATTTCGCCATCGCCGCAGGTTGGACATTTCATGCCTTCTTCAGGATACTTTTTGCCACTCTTCGCATCAACAGCAACAGCTGCACCACGACTGACACAATCAGGATTGATGCATGTTACACGCCGAGTACGTCCTTTGCCTACTTCAATAATTGGGTTTTGACATTTTTCACATTCTTTGCCAGTGGCTTTGACAGGACCCATTTTAGGAATAGCAAAGGTAGTAGAACAATCAGGATATTTATCACAGGCAACGAAACGACCGAATTTACCACGGCGAACCATCAATTTGCCTTCTTTACATTTAGTACACGTTCCCATGAAGTTTTGGGTATCTTGGGTTTCACGAATGGATACAAGAATTTCTTGACCAATGACTTTCTCTTTCTTTTTAAAATCAGCAAGCAGTTTGGTAAGGAATGTTTTTGCCCGCTCCAAAATCTGATCCGGGGTTTTCTTCTCTTCACGAATTTTATCCATATCTTCTTCAAATTCGGCAGTGAGTTGTTCATCAACAATGGCAGATGCATGTTTTTCAAGTAACCTCGTCGTTTCCATGCCTAATTGTGTAACGGTGATTTGGACGCCTTCAATATACCCACGTTGGAAAAGACGTTCCAGAATATCTGCGCGGGTCGCTTTGGTTCCTAAGTTGCGTTTCTCAAGTTCTTTGATAATCGATGACTGATTAAAGCGTGAAGGTGGTTGTGTTTCTTTACTAATTTGGTTGATTTCTTTGACAGTAACGTGATCGCCTTCTTTCAGGTCTGGTAAGATAGTATCTTCAGCTCGCACATAAGGTTGATAGAATGCATACCATTCTTCTTTGAGAGTCCGTGTGCCTTTGGTAACAAATATTTCTTTGTTAACATCCAATAATACCTCCATGGTTTCACGTAGTGCTGGTTTGGCAAATGTCGCCATGAAGCGTTTGACAATGAGGTCGTAGACTTTTTGTTGACGAGGATTAAGTGCTTTTGGTGCAAGACCAGTTGGATAAATAGCAGGATGCGCGGGATCGGTTTTTGGTCCATTGTTTGGTACAAGTGATTTTTCTTTAAGTAATTGTGAACAGAGATCTTTGTAAGCCCCTTGCTTTGAGAGTTCTTGAAGAATTTTGGTAAACCCTAATTTAGGATCTAATTGCTGTGAAGATGTACGCGGATACGAGGTTACTCCAGCAAGATAGAGATTTTGCGCGATATCAAGAGTCTCTTTAGGAGTGATTTTGAATTGACCATAGGATTCTGTTTGCAGCGTGGTTAAGTCAAATGGATGAGGAGGAGCCTGTTGACGTTGTGTACGTTTGACGGAATTTACAAGCGCGGTTTTAGCATTTTTTGTAATGGCGATAATTCTCTCCATTTCTTTCTTGTCAAAGATTTTATCTGCTTGATGAAATGCTTCAATGTCAGCTTTCTTGAAATCGCCTAATAACTGAATCAACCAGAACGGAACAGGTACGAATGCTTGAATTTCTCGTTCTCTGTCTACTAATAATTTGAGTGCTGGACCTTGAACACGTCCCACGGACATGACTTTAAATGAGCCGGCGGCTTTGACGCTTGCAGTTAATGCACGAGAGAGATTAATACCATAGAACCAGTCTAATTTATGACGAGTTTCTCCTGCGTAGGCTTGTCCCCAATCCAGATGTTTCATCTTTTGCTCATATGCTTCAACGAGATCTGGTTTGGTGAGTGTGGAAAATTTCATACGATTGGCATCTTTTTTCTTACAAGCAAAACGTACAACATTGTATCCAATTACTTCTCCTTCGACATCGTAATCGCACGCAATTGTAAAATCCGTTGCTTTCTTTGCCAACGCTTCAATGTTATCAATATAATCTTTCACATACGCAAGTTCTTTGCCACTTTTGTAGGATGCTTCCCACTTGACATCAAAGACAGGATACGCCCAACTCTTTTTGTCTTCTTCCACTAATCCATACAGATGACCCACAGCAGATGTGACAATAATATCTTTACCGTTGTGAGTGAGTTCAAAATAGGATGCTTGTTTACTCTTCTTTTGCACAGGTTTACCATCAGCTAATGCTGCTGCTACTTTGGCTGCGGAGCTGGGTTTCTCTGTAACAATAAGTTCAACCATGGGTTAGGAATTTGATAGATGTAATATAAATGTTCTGGAAGTAAGAAGAATCCTAGAAGAAGAAAGAACTATTTTCTGATTACTTTAACATTAGGAAAATTCTTATTCAACGCACCAAGCCATTCGTCATAATAGCGACCATTGACCTGAACATCAAATAAGACTATGACAATTTCACCAAAATGTTCTTTATATCTCATGCATTTGCTTGCAATTGAATCCAAATCTTGATGACTAGTTGGCCCTTTAACTTCAATCGCTACATCTCCCACAACAATATCTGGCCTAGAAGAACCGATCTGCTTTTCTATTTCAATTCCTGGAAAAAAAGATCTTAAATGAATAGCTAAAGTGTGTTGATACAATTCTTCTTTTCCGTAGTCTTTTAAAGGTTTGAATACCTCAATTTCATGAATTACTTGATTGATTACTTTTTCTTTTTCTTTGGCTTCTTCGTCTTCTCTTTGCCATTTTTTAACTTGTTCTGGAGTTCCCCACCGGTCATTACGAAAACGATCAATAAATCTTATGAGACCCTTTGATTTTTGTAATTCTTCAAATTCTTTTCTTTCTTTTTCTTTCTCATCCCTAATTAATTTTACAGCAAATATAATACAAACAATAGGTATCATCAAGCCGATTAATTCCCTTAACAACCAAATTGAAACAAGATCGACAACTTTACTTTTAATAATAAAATAAACAACCCAATAAACTAAGATAGAGATGAAGCCCAATAGTAAAGAAATAAAACGACTAAGGCTGAATAATCTTTTGAAAATCCGATATGCAAGAACAAACCCCACTACATAAACAAGTATAACTTCAGTAATAAAAAACAAGGAGGTTACCATAAGCTCCGAGACGCTAAGTGCCATCCATTTTCAAAAACTTAATTTGATATAAATCTTTCTTAATTAATAACATATTTAAACAGATCTTTCTTGTATATGATAGTGGTCAAAATTACTATATCCAGAAACACCGATAATTATGAGGAATATTATTATAGTTTAATTCTTGGAATGTTTGCAGGCTTATCAATAGGTATTATTTTCCAAGGAAAAATACGTTTAGGGATTATTACACTATTTTTGCTTGCAGGGGGCGGTCTACTCCTAATGAGAATATTATTCTCACAGATAAATTGGTTCAATTATATTAGTAACCTTACAGCAGGTGGATTCGGGAGTATATTCCTGGCAGTTCTAATGTCAGATAAATTAAATGGACATCTATTTGAGAAAATTCTGCTGGAAGTGATAGTAATAGTTGTCGCATTGACATTCTTTAAATGTGTATTATCTAAAATAAAAAAGTAGACAGGCTTAATTTAACTCTTCCATCTCCACATCCACAAAAGTCTACATTTCTGCGAATCATTTATATACTATTCGCATTTTCATATACTAATGGCCCCCAACCCTGGAAGAATTAACACATTCTCCAAGTCAGAACTAGAAGTCATCTCCCAGCTGGGAAATGGCAATAGAAACATCACAAAAATAGCGCAAGCTCTCAAAATGAGCAGATCACAAATATATCGAATCGCCCAATCATTGAACCTCAAAGGCATTCTCACGCTAAACAAGAGTACCTTAGAGCCAGAATTAAAAACCCACATCAATTTACTCATGAACATCCTTTCAACAGCAAAAAACCTCTGCGAACCTTTATCTGGCACCGGTCTTCAAATTTTTCTTTCACTACAAGAGCCAAAAACGATAAAAGAAGTAGAAACACAAACTGGTCTTCACAAAACAACTGTTCTAAAAAAGATTAACCAAGGTCGAAAGATGAGCCTACTCGAAATTAAAGAAAGAACCTACAAACTCAATGAAAAGATATGGCCTCATTTAGTAGAATGTATCCAAGAAATAAGTAAGTACGAAGTATCTGTTGACCCAAGAATCCCTGCCAACTCAACAATTTATTTTAAGACAAAAGACGAGATCATTTTTTCGATAAAAGAAGATGTTGATGCTACAAAAACAGCGTTTAGCGCCTATGCAGATCATGGCATCAAATTGCTCTTAATTACAAACTACTATCACCTTCCAAAAAGGCAACTAAGCAAGAGAGAGATCTTCCTCCATTCCCTGTACGTAGCAGAAAAAACCGGTGAAATACGAGAGTTACTATTTATCGCATTGTTTCTGGCAAAATATAGAAAAGAACTCTCAAAAGTAAAGCACCAAATAGTGGAAAATCTCCAAAATATATTCACCGGAAAAAAGATCGACGGCTATCCCACACTCATAGAAATACAAGACAGAGCAAAAGTGTACAACATAGAGATATAACATGATAGAAACATTCACTGAAATAGAGAAGTTATTCGTAGAACTCAATAATGCAATAAACACAAAAGTGAACGTATACGTTATTGGCGGAGCTGCTCTTCTTAAGAGAGGAATGAAAGCTGCAACAAAAGATATTGATCTAATTGTTGCCAATAAAGAAGCGTTCTTTGAAATCCAGAATTCACTTAAAAAAATAAATTTTGTTGTAAGAATTCCCAGTAAAGAATACGCCAATATGAACCTAAATCAAATATTTCAACGAGACGATTTTAGAATAGACTTATTTGAAACAGAAGTATGTGGGAAGTTCTCTCTATCGCAAAGTATGATCCAAAGAGCAGAAAAAGTGATTGAATTAAGCCACATTACTGTATTTCTTTGCTCAAATGAAGACATATTTTTATTCAAAACGATGACCCAAAGAGAAGGCGATCTAACTGATTGTATAAGTATCTCATCAACACAAAATCCCAATTGGGATATTATTCTAGAGGAACTCCAAAATCAGATTAAACAACGTAAACGCGATATCTGGATCACCTGGATTGGTGAAAGACTTGACATTCTTGTAGAAAGAGGAGTTGATATTCCAATTATGGACGAAGTTGATAGGTTGAGAAAAATGTACTTTGAGAGTTAATTAAGAGTTTAAACAAAATAAGAATATAACTATTTCAATTTCGACTATCTTATCGTTAAGATTAAATAATGATAAACACAAAAAGTGACCCATGTCGCTTTCAAGACTCCTCTTTGAATCACTATTCGGACCAGAAATTCAAGTTCATGACCCTTCTTTCTTACGTGATGTGTTGTTACGTGGTTCTCTAGGTTTGGGTGATTCTTATATTGAGGGCAAATGGGACCACCTGCGAATTGATGAGTTAGTTTGTGATATTCTCTCAAAAGGCATCTATCAAAAGATTGCACCTGCCTACAACAGCCTAAGAATTGTACGTGGCCAATTTGCTAACTTCCAAGATAGAACTGGCTCGAGGAAAGTGATCGAAGAGCATTACGATTTGCCAGTTGAAATGTATGCAGCATTTCTCGATCCGTTTTTTCAATATACATGCGCATTATTTGATGACACTGCTGATCTAAATCAGGCACAAGAACAGAAGATGGATCTGATTTGTCAAAAGCTAAAGTTACAAGAAGGTCAAAGAGTATTGGACATCGGCGGGGGATGGGGTGGTCTTGCCAGATTTATGAGTGAGAGATATGGAGTGAAGCCAACAGTTGTAACTCTATCCAAAGAGCAAGCAGAACACATACAAAGAACTGTGAAAAATGTAGAAGTATGGTGTCGAGATTATCGAGACATCCCAAAACTCTTAGACGAACCATTCGATGCAGTGAGTGCCGTGGGGATTTTTGAACATATTGGTCATAAAAATTATTCGACTTTTTTTAGGATAGTAGATCAAAGTCTCAAACGAGGAGGTACATTTCTTCTTCACACTTTATACACCCCTTATTCAACACCAGCATCGAATCCTTGGTTGCATAAACATATCTTCCCAAATGGTGAACTTCCTCCAAGAAAACACATTGCAAGAGCAGCACAGGGTACTTTAATGCCATATAGTAACGAACATCCACATTTTCAAGAATTAACGCCCCATTACCACCCAACATTGGTAGCGTGGGATAAAAATCTTCAAGACTCATTGCAACAAGGAGTTATTTCTATGTCACAACAAGAACGACGCAAATGGCATTTCTATTTCATGTCGTGCGCAGGAGCAATACAAGCTCAGCATATGAGAGTGGGACAATTTCTTTACATTACTGTTTAGATTCCCCAGCTCTGTAGAAAATCTCGTTTTGCTCGGGTTAAGCAGCTTCTCGCTTATTACTGTGTTTCTCGTTTACCGACATGCACAGAAAAGCGACGGCTTTTCTGGCACGCCAATGAGGTAGTTTCCTCATTGTGTGTTCTCCGGATGAAGCAACCCTCTTGTCGGTTTCGATGTTGATAGAAAAAAGCTCGACCTTTGAGCTGCTTACCTACTTTTTCCACAGAGTTTATTTCCACATAAGGTTTATAATCTCTACTCACAAAAAAAATAAGTATATGGCAATTCGGAGGATGACTCTTTCTGATTTAGATGCTGTTGTTGACTTGTATCAAGATGCAAATCTCTATGCTACAAAAGAAGAAATTCTTGCTTGGACAAAAAAAGGGCTTCTTAATTTTGCTGAACTCAATTTAGTGGATCAACGAGATGAGCGCATCGTAGGAGCAATATCAGTTGTATTGAAATCAAAATCTGTTGCAGAGATTAATGATATTGCGGTTCTTGCAGAGTATCGAAAACAGAATGTAGGGTCCGCTTTATTTAGCGAAATGATGAGTATTATTGAATCGATGAAACTGCGTAAAGTGGTTTTATGGGTACATTGGTCAAGTGCTCGGGCGGTTCCATTTTATTACAAATTCGGATTTAGGATTACAAAATGCGCAAAGACAAAAGGCATAGAAGGGATTAAAGACGGCGATGATATTATCCACATGGAAAAGAAATTGTAAAGATTAGGAACACCTAACCCCTTGCATTCTCCCACAAGATCTCAAAAAACGCCAAATACGACTGCGCAACGCTTTTACTTCGAATGACAAAGGCCATCGGTTCAACGTCCCAGATGAGAATTGCCACAGTATCACCATAGACAAAAGTCGTGGAAGGGGTTAGATATTTTACGGGAAGATAGCGAATCTGCGCTTTGGCTAACTCTTTCTCACGTTGTTGAGAACGAACACTTTCTCGAAAAATAATTTTGAGCGGAATATTTTGTATGCTACGACGCTTATGAAGATTGAGAAAATATGGACCGAAATATTCTTTGAATTGGCCAGTGGCACCAAACACATGCCAGGGCTTTTTGATACGGAGCATATCCTCGAACACAGCTTTGATACCCTTCTTTCCTTTATAGACTGACCCCTCTTGATCTTGTGCAGCCAGTTTTCGATGTGCACGCAGACTTGGAAGAAGTTTTTCAAGCTGTTGCTCTTGATCGGTTAACTCATCTTTCTTACTGGTAACAAATTCAACTAACCGCTGTGGATCTTCTGCTTGAAAGAGTTTACGATTTGCCGCAATAACATAAGAAACAATCCCTTTCTGAATTAAAAGATCGAGAAGTTCGTAGACTAGTGCTCGATGCATCCCCATTCGTTTAATTAACGGACCAGCGGCAGTACAACCCATTTCAAGAAGGGCGAGATAGAGCTTTGCTTCATTCTTAGTAAGACCAATCTTTTCAAGAATCGAAGCATCCATAATTATAATTTAGTACCACTCTTTTTAAATTTGTCGTAAGTAATTATTATGACAATAATTAAAATACTATTTTTCTGATTTTTGATGCTATGAAACCGAAAATTATTTTTCCCGCTATTGTGCTACTATCACTTATTTTATTTGGTTGTTCTTCAACACCGACACAAGAAAAAAATGTTCTTAACATCGGAATGCTTCTTCCTCTTACTACTAATGTTGCTGCATACGGTCAAGACGCACAAGAAGGAGTCATGCTCGCATTAGATGAAAAGCCTCAAGACTTGACGATCAATCTTTTTATTGAAGACCATCAAGCTGATCCCAAAGTCGCTTTGAGCGCATATGAAAAAATAACAATACGCACCGATCTTGCTGCTGTGATTACCGCAATGAGCCCTGTTAGTCTTGCTCTCCAACCAGTACTTAACCAGGACCATAATCTTCAAATGGCAGTTTTCTCTTCTACTCCAGATTATACCAGTTTGAGTGATTACTCCTTTCGAACAACTGCTCGTGCAGAGCTTGAGAACAAAGCAATTGTTGATTATGTTATCAGTAAATATCATTACAAATCTGCTGCAATATTGTATCTTAACAACGACATGGGATTAGGACATCGAAAGGGGTTTACGGATGCGTTCGTTGCTTCGGAGGGTAAAATTGTCTTAGAAGAAGCGTTTGATGCGAAAGAACAAGATCTACGTGGAGTATTAACAAAAATCAAAATAGCATCGCCCGATGTTTTGTATATCGCTGCAGATGCCAAAAATGTAGGTCGCATTCTCAAACAAGCAGAAGAGTTATCGTTTTCTATACCTATTGTTTCAACACGAGCTGTCGAACATCCTGATCTGGTGAGTATCGCCGGTGCTGGTGCAGAAGAGATGCTTTATCCCTATCCATTTGACGTTGCATCGCCTAATCCTGTGGTTCAAGAATTTGTTACAAAATATAAAGCAAAATATGGTAAAGATCCAAGTACATATTCTGCTGAGGGCTATATTGCCATGAAATTATTACTAGAAGCATTTGAAGATTGTAACGCGAACGAAGAATGTGCCCGTACTCATCTCAATTTGGTACATAATAGCGATTCCATTTTCGGGCCAATTTCATTTGATGCAGCTGGCGATGTCTCGTATCCATTTATGATTAAGAAAGTGGAGAATGGGCAGTTTGTGGTTGTGAAAGAGTAATCGAAACTGATTGGATCTCCAGTTAGATGAATTGTAAAAGAAACTAAAGCAAAAGAAACTAAAAAAAACGTTATCGTAATCCAATTCTTTCGTCTTTTCTTAATTTTTGGATAAGAATCTCAATTGTTTCAATGTGTTTCTGTGCATCCTCAACCAATCTTCTTGCCATTTCAAATCGATAGGTATTAGCTAATTTAGATTTAAGATTTAAAGCCTCTTGTAATCCACTCAAGTCACTTTGATACGCACCAATTGCACTTTGTAATCCTGCTAAGTCGGAGCCAAATTGGTGTTCTGCTTTGATATGTCGATCTAGAACTTGTTTTGCTTTTTCTGGATTACCCTTATTTAATTCTATAGATATATCACTTAAGCGATCATGAAATAATCACATCATTACACCTCTTTATCCTATACAAGAAGCACTACTCCTTTATAACATTTTGGGGTGAATCCTAGACCCCTACATCAACAAGTACGTTGCCAACCCTAAGAACGCGAAGAATCCTAATACATCTGTTGCGGTCGTAATAAAAATCGTTGCTGATGATGCTGGATCTTTACCTAATCTTTTCATGATTAATGGAATTAATCCACCAAAGAAACCTGCAACCATTAGATTGATCAAAATACCACAACCTACGACAACGCCGAGCATGGGGCTTTGATTCCAAAAGACTGCAATCAACGCAGCAATTCCACCAGTAATAAAACCATTAATAACTCCTGCAATAACTTCATTGCTTATCGCTTCAAGAGCATACTTGTTGAGTTCGATTTCTTTAAGCGCAATGCCACGAACAAATACTGCCATGGTCTGTGTTGCAGCATTTCCACCCATACCAGCAATGATAGGCATGTAGGCTGCGAGTAAAACATATTTAGAGATTGTATCTGAAAAAAGACTGACAACTGATGCAGCGAGAAATGCTGTTGCGAGATTAATAACCAACCACGTCCAACGATATTTTACTTTTTTAGCAAAAGAATCATACACTTCTTCTTCTTCATGCACACCGGCTGCTTTTTTGAGACTATGACCAGTTCTTGCATCAATAAGGCTTAATACATCCTCAGGATAAATAATTCCCATAATACTTTTATCTTTATCAAGAACGACAATTTTGCGATGTTGATGTTCACGAAATACTTCTATGATTTTATCATAATTCTGGGTGTGATGGATGACAGGTATTTTATGCACATATTTGTCAATGCGTTCTTTAGGATTGGCAAGCGCTAGAGAATGCATGGGAAGCTCGCCTTGAAGGTAGCCTCTTTCTACAACAAGAAGAGTAGGGATCTTGCCAGTTCGTTTTTCATGTTTGCGAAGCAGGTCAGCGACTTCCTGAACCAAAAAGTGGAGAGGTATTTCAAGATATTGTAGGTTCATTAATCCTGCTGCGGTGTTAGGATCAAATTTGAGTAAGGTGGTGACTTTATCACGAATGGATTCATTGATTTTTTTGAGAATGGTTTCTTGGCGTTTTTTCTCGAGAAGTTGAAGTAGATCAGTGATTTTATCAGGGTCAAGGTAATTAAGAATTCTCGAAAGCTCTTGATCGCTGAGGTGATGCATAATATCTCGCTGAATTTTACGGGCAAGTTGGAGTAAAGTAAAGCCCTGATTATTGAGAGGAATTGATTTAAAGAGAGCAAGACGGTTTTTTGAAGAATAGAGTAACTCGTGGAGAATATTTTGATCCGTCCCTCTTTTCATAGGGATAGGAAAGAATTTAGGGTTCTTAAAGGTAGCTGTTAGGATATGGGGGTTGGAAAAGGTATAATAACTTAAAAAGGATCATTCTATCTATATAATTATGCTCTGGATCGATTACACACAAACATCCATCCCTTCTTCTTTTTCTGATCTTGCCCATCATCTTGAACAACAGTATAGAAAAGTGTTAATTGAGAAGTATTGCAAAGGAAAAGAGTTATTGTATTACGAACGAGCCATTCCTGCATTAGCCAGACAATTACCTGCAGTACTGTGGGCACTGGAAGGAAATGTCAAGAACAAGATCATTGTTGATCTTGGTTGTGGAAGCACAGTTTCATTTGATACCCCTTCGTATGCCTATGAGCCGTGGTTAGGACGGTTGCTGCATGAAGCGGGCGCAAAAGTCATAGGTATTGATGCACATAGAGAAGTTCTCAAAGAAGAGTTTGAAACAGAGTGTATCGATTTGTGGCAAGCAGGTATAGGGTTTCTAAAAAACAAAAGAATTGATCTGATCCATGCTGCATCCTTTTTTGATGCACCAGGAGTTACAGGAAAAGGGAATTCAGATGAAATGAAAAAAAGAATTGAAAAAGAATTAAGTTTTTACAAAGGCACTCTGCTCTATGCCTGATTATTTCTTCTTAACCACGAAGTAATAGACTACTGCAGTGATGATGTTGAAGATTAATGCGCAGATGATCCAGATTATCTTGTGATTCTGATTCATTTTCTTCTGGTTTTGGAGTATATCAATTAAAACGTACAAGAACGCTGCGACACTTAATATCCACAATATTGTTTGAAACATAGTTTTTACCTCTTATTTCTTTGTTACTTTCTCTTCTTTTAAAACCCATTTTGCAATCAAAAAGACTGCAAAGGCAATGATGATAAAGTTGATTACTGCACCGACGAATGCCCCCCAACCGATTACGATTGGACCAAGAGAAAATGTTGCCGTCTGCCAAGCTCCACCAGGAACAAAAGGCGTTATGAGGGGCATGATGATGTTATCAACAAGCGATTTGATAAGAGTTGTGGCAGCAGCACCAATGATAAATGCCACCGCAAGACCAACAACTTTGTATTCTGCAAGAAATTCTTTAAATTCGGTTATGAGTTTCATGGGTAGTTATTTTTTGGTTTGTTTTTATAGATTTCTTTTTTAGATAGATTTTTCCATAATCATTTTAAAGAACTAGTCATTTTTGATCATTATGGATTCCGTTCGTAAAGCTGGAAGTTAATATCATCACTCATTCTCAATAGTTAGTAATTTATAATTTTAGGTTTATATTCCATACGACAATCCCACAGCGGAGGTTTCCAATCATGAAAAATACAAAAGTTACTCATCCTGTTGATGCAGCACATCATCATCAATATATGCCTAAAGAGACGATGACACTTGATGGTCATCCTATCATTGAAGGCTACGACTTCGAGAAAGGTCTTGATTTTGAGTTATTCTTGAAATCGCTTTTTAAGCAAGGCTTTCAAGCTACCCATCTCTCGCAAGGTATCGAAGTAGTGAAAGCAATGCGTCGAGAGAAAGCAACGATATTTCTTTCGTATACGTCAAATCAAGTGAGTTGTGGTAACCGCGAGGTTATCAAATATCTTGTGAAACACAAAAAAGTTGATGTATTGATTACTTCGGCTGGCGGAATTGAAGAGGATATTATCAAATGTTTGAAACCGTTTGTTCTTGGCCGCTTCGATGTCTCTGGCAGAATGATGTTTGAGAATGGTGTAAATCGTACTGGAAATATTTTCGTGCCTAATGATCGATTTGCCTATTTTGAAAAATTCATGCAAGATGTCTTTGCCAAAGCGTTTGCCAAACAGCAAAAGACCGGACAGGTCATGTGTCCTAAAGATTTTATTCGCGAATTAGGATTAGCTGTTAAAGATGAAAGTTCTATACTTTATTGGGCGGCAAAGAATAATATTCCCATCTTTTGTCCAGGTTTAATTGACGGGTCATTGGGAGATTTGATCTATTTTTTCAAACAGAGTCACCCAGAGTTCATGCTTGATATCACCAAAGAAATGAAAGACATTGTCAACATTGTATTAAACTGCGAGAAGACTGGCGGCATTTTAGTTGGCGGTGGGATTAGCAAACATTTCGCATTAAATGCCAATATTTTTCGAGAAGGTTTTGATTATGCGGTGTATATTAACACAGCACAAGAGTTTGATGGATCAGATAGTGGCGCGCGCATTGAAGAAGCAATTACCTGGGGTAAAGTTAAGCCGGATGCGCCGGCGGTGAAAATTCATTGTGATGCATCGATTGCGTTTCCGTTACTTGTAGCGGGAGCGTTTGTGGAAGGGGAGAAGAAAGAGAAAGATGTTATGGAGAAAAAGTGAACAATATAGATTTACAAAGAGTTCCGGCAGCGTTGGCTGCTCAACTTGATTTAGGTGCAAGTGGTCTGGCTCGAGAGTATTATAGCATGATCTCTGTAATTGAGAGAGCATACCTTTCTCTCTCACCAGAGTTTGAATTAGATTTGAAAATCGGCCCAAAAACTCCCTATACTGGACGCATGCAAGATCGAGTTGATTTTAGTAAAATTGTTTTGGGGGTTAGTTCCTATCAAGAATTTCTTGAAGAGAAAATTAGGGAGTATTATCAGCAAGTGACTTCAGGAAATATAGTAGTGAATAGGGAGAAATATACTCTCGCCGTTCGTGCTGGTTTTAGCACAAATAGGAATGGAATTTCACATTCTGATGTTTCTGATTTACTTTATCATGATATGGCAAATGGATTAGATTTTAGCGTAAGTTTGTTGAAAGCAGGAGTTACAGAGTGCGCTCAAGCAAGACCATTTGGAAGAATTAATCACAGACAATTCATTGGGATCTATACCACTTTGGTTGCTGAGCTGTGTGGGCCAGCGAAGAAAACACTTCAGACAAGATTAATTGAAACTTTAGCACGAACGTGGCCAGCTTGGGAAAGACCGAATGATGATTTAATGTAGGATTTTTTAATGATTATTTTTTTATTTTATAGAAATCCAATAAAATAATTCGGCAAATGTGTTGGATTTCTAATAGGAAACCAACCTATAGTACCGAAGAATTTAATTGGTTTCCATATTGTTGACATATTCTCACTCGAAAGATTTTTAGCAGGGAAGTCTTAAGAGACTTTAATGAACAACAAATACAAGCTCATTGTGGGTGTATGTGAAGGAGAAGGTGCTTTTCAACAAAGAGAGATGTTTGAACCTCTTTACTTTGATACTCTTGAGCAAGTGCGTAAAGAGTATGCTAAGATCTTACGGGATGTTAAGAGTAGTAATAAAAAAATCTGGTTTGCTAAAGTGTGGGAGTTTGGGAAAGAAGATTACAAAGATATGGGGGATGATGTGTTAGAAGAATAAAAAACAAGAAAAATTGAAAATTAATAAATTAATTTCCTTTTAACGTGACGACATACGTTCCTGCTTCTGGACTCGTACAAATCACATCACGCATAAGTGTTGTATGGCGATCACTCATTTTTGGATCAATTCCTACAACTAAAACAAGTTTATTTTTTGCGTCAGCACAATCTGATGCTTTAAGTCGCAAATCACCATTGACAACACTAGCATAATTTTGCTTAGGTACAGGACCAAAATCAACGAAACTGCCAACTAAATCTCCCATCGCAGTGTGATATGCTGCTGGAGTTGTACTTTCTTGAGCAAGCAATCCGCGAATTTCAGCCTGTGATTCGCGATACATGCGTTGACCAATAGTGTTTTGGAACCTGCCCATATAACTGATAAATTGACGATGTGAAGCAGAACTCTTCGCTGCAGCTTCAACAAGCCAAGCATAGGATTTAATTTCCCATTTAGCGCGTTGACGAACACCTTGGGCCATCCCAGGAAGTTCTTTGTAAATATCTAAATCCGAACCAAGTCGTTCTAATTGATCTTTTGTTGTTGCTTGAATAGGAAGAATCTCGCGAGTGTATCTTTGATTTAGATCTGTAAATTCAGTAGTTATGCCAGCAAGGTCTTCTCTGCCTAATCTAACATCTTCTTGCATCAAACTTCTCCAGTGATCGAGATTGCCCAAGTCAGCATCTATTTCTCGAACTAATGCTAAAGTATTAATTACTGCTTCTCGGGTGGTTGCGACGTCTTTATTTAACGCAAGAGCACTTGATGCGAGTTGAGTAAGATCAGCTGTTGCGAGTGCGTACTGTTCTCTTGCTTGATTTTGTGAATTTGCAAAAATTGAATCAGTTGTCGTTGTATGTGTGTAGAGAGCAACAGCACTAACTAAAGCTGCGATTCCGACTAGACTTACTCCTGCTGCACCGACACCAATTTTTAATTTTGATTTTCTTTCTGCTGCAAGTTGCGCAGTGATTCGAGCATTTTCTTCATCACGTATTCTTAACCCTTTAGAAATTATTTCTTCAATAGGAGTAGAGACAATGGTGCCATCATCATTATGTCGAACTAGTTCCGGACCACTCGCGCTACCGGCAGGTCGTGCTAGAGCATAGGTACCTCGAGGAACTTCATGAACGATATTTCTTTCGTCATAGAAACCAGCATTACGTCTCATTTCACTAGGATTTTTTGCAAGTATTCGTGAGACATCTTCTAACGTCGTTGCTGGGACAGGACCATTCATGATTTGGTAATAGATTGTTGCAGGTGGTTCTTCAATGATGCCTAATCTCGCCATTTGACCCGTATTTAACAACTCTACTTCTACCCTGTCACCTTTCGGAATTGCTGGAGGTGCTCCTTTACCTCTAGAAAATTTTGAACCTTGATCTGTCATAATAAACACCTTTCCAAACTCTACCTTACCTCTAAAATAAGATTTTATTGATCTGTTTGTTCACGAGGATTATATAAAGTGACGTTTCCCCGTGGTTGACATTCTTGAAATAATTTTTCGTCAGTTCCTACATCAACATAACAACAGGCAGTTCCTTGAGTATTACAACTTGGTTCACCGATTTCTTCTCGTTTGAATTTGCCATCAGTATCCATTACATACGCGACGCAATTTTCAATGCCAAAAGCACGTTGATCGACACATTGACCATCTGAAGCTAGACGTGGAAATGATGGTGCAAGGTTGCCAGGTGTACAATAGTCAGCAGGAAGACCAGCAGCGTTTGCATCAAGACGTGGATCATAACAACAAAACTCTCCTCGACGACCACAGCCAATTTGACCACGATCATCATATTCGTTGGAAGCAGTATCAAAGAGAGTACATGCGCTTCCATCACCGGCATTTCCATAGGCTGCACATAAACCTGCCCAGCTTGCATCGGGCGGAATGGCTGTGTCGACAATGTCAGCTAATGTTCCGGCATCGTGTGGAGTAGGTTGCGGTTGAGGAGTAGGATTTGGACTTGGTTGTTGAGCAGGTTGTTCTGGGGCACAATTAACAGTAGAATCACATCGTGCAGGATTATAGATTGGAGAAGGATCGTTTTGATTAAAGCCTACTTGTCCGGACTGCTCAAAATCCTCACCACAGGCAGTGAATGCCATTGTTACATAGGGCAGCAGTACAGTAGATACTACTCTTTGATAAGAACTCATGACCCTGTTGGGCTATATCTCTTTAATAATGTTTATTGTAATGCGACATGTAGATTAGAGTATAATAATCAATTTAAATGCTGTCACTTCACGATAAGAATAGTTGAGGTAGTATTATGAAATATGTTTCTCCGGTGGTAATGAGTATTGGGTTATCATATGCAGTAGCATCAGCTCAAGTGCCGGCACCATCAAGTGAACCTGCTCCCGTAAGTGCAAGCACGATTTTGCCTTCTGCACCACCTTCTCAATTACCGATTATTCCTCCAGCTCCGTCTAGTGGAGAAGTAATAGATTTTGAACCAGTGCAGGTGAGATCACTTCCAGATCCAGCACTTTCACAACCAGCCCCTACTTCTACAGCTCCACCTTCGGCGATCCCTACCCCATCTACTATCCCCATTCATGCACCTACTGTAAAACAGGAAACACTCCTACAACCAACAAGATTAGAAGAGACATTAGAGAGTGAAGCACCGTATGATTTTTTACAACATACTCAGTTACAGCGCCCCACTTCACTTTTCTTTGGATTGACGAGCCAAAGTGATGGAGATCAATTAGGTCGTCTTTCACTTTTAACACAGAAGGGAGGAGTTGCGGCATTAGAATATCAACGTATCCCCGAGAGTATTGCCGGCAATCCTGATGATCAAATCCGAGCAGGATTTCGTACCGTTTCGTTTGGTCCCGTGGCATTGGAAGCATTTGGTGCAACGACGACTAATTCACAAGGTGATAATGAAGTTGGCGCACAATTATTATTAGAACCATATGTTAACACGATGGTTGGACCCGGGATATTGTATGTTGCTGGAGAAAAATTAGCGTTGCTTGAAACACGCTACATAGGACATAAATTAGGGGGGGTTGTAGGAGATATACAACTCATTGGCAATAAAGACACGCAACTGACTCGCGGTTTTGTAGGATGGATGTCTAAACAATTTTATGTAAGTGCCGGTATTGTTGGAGAAGGAAATTATGTTAGTTCGCAAGGATGGCTTGTTGATTCAGATGTTTCATTAGATAAAGATACGAAAAGAGCTACTCCCCAATTTGGTATTTTAAATCAAGTATATCATTATGACAATGGGCCTGAAGGATTTCATGTGCGAGTTTCTCCGTCGTTGACACTCACTACGCTGGATGCGTTTAATTACGATGTGCGTTCTACTCATGTAGGTGATTTTGCACCAATTCAACAATGGCAACGACCTTATGCTGATTTTGTTAATGGGCGATGGGGAGTAGAATTGTCTGCCCAACGTGATGAAACTGCTGATAGTGCAAATGCACAGGCGATGTTTTGGAAAAAAATGCCAGCGGTCCAACATCTTGATTCACCGCGACCTGCATTACAATTTTGGGGAGTAGGTGCTGAGCGATCTCGCGACCAAGATTGTACACAGTATTGGGGAATATTTGATATGGGTGCATCATATGGGATCTTTAGTGCCGAGAGTAGAAGTTCATTTGATCTTGAAACGAATGAATTTCGGACAATGCTTTGGTTTGGGACAACGCATCAGTTTGAGAGGTAGGATTGAAGATTACTAGTTAGTTGCAATTGTTTATTTGTTTGAATTTTCTTCAAATTTCTGGAAGAACCTAAACTTAGGATTCCGGCCACTAATTCTTTGTTCAATATTACGTGTAAAAAGAAAGAGTTTAGCACATATCTCATCTAATTTTGCAGCGAGAAATTCAAAGTCTCTAGTAGAAAGAAAACCCAAATATTTAGAGAGGTTAATGAGCACTTCTACTTCTTTTGCTGACGCAAATGCAGTATTGAGATAATGAATGAATTCTTTTGGGCTGGCTTTGTTACTTCCTTCGACAATATTAAGAGAGATAGATACGGCTGCGCGTTTTATTTGGGATGTGATGTTATGTTCTTCAGAAGCGGGAAATTTATGAACTACTTTGTAAAGTTCAAGAACGAATTGATAGCTTAAGTGATATGAGTCAATCGTTTTATACAAACGAGCCATAGAAGAGAGAAAGTCCAAGGCATTATAAATTTGTGTGACGGTGAGAGGTGAGCCAGTCGTAGTAAAGAGTGAGCTGGGTTCTAGTGCTCTCGCTAACACGTTCTAAATCTAAAATACAAAAACACTTTCACTACTAAAAATAATTTCAACAATAAAGAATCTAAACAATAGTCTTACGACTACTTGTGTTAAAACCAATGATAAGAAGAAAACAAAAAAGAGAGTCCCCCGAAGGGGACTTCCTTAATGTGTCCGTGAAATTCTTGCGAATTTCTGGACCACCAGAACAAGTTCTGGAGGTAATGAAAAAAGCCATATGTAAATCGACATAAAGGTGTGGACGTTAGTGAGCGCGTGCTGAATACGTCGTTGCCTTCGTACTTACACACCGCTTCTATCAAACGGCTGTTATTGCCGTGCCCTAAGGGGTCTCTTTTCAAGGAGCGCTTCGTGCTTAGATGCTTTCAGCACTTATCGCGTATTGCGTAGCTGCTCGGCGTGCCTTGTCAGACAACCGATCGACCAGAGGCAACGAACCTTCGTTCCTCTCGTACTAAAAGATCCTTCCTTTCAGACCCCCAACATTTCCAGTAGATATCAAACAAACTGCCTCACAGCGTTCTGAACCCAGCTCACGAACCCTTTTAATGGGTGAACACCCCCACCCTTGGCAGCTTCTGCACCGCCAGGATAGGATGAGCCGACATCGAAGAAGCAAACCGCGCCGTCGATATGAACTCTCGGGCGCGACAACTCAATTATCCCCGGAGTAACTTTTCAGTCATCTCAAGCCCTCATTAAGAAGGCATTGAGGTTCGCTAGGCCACGCTTTCGCGTTTGGAATTTGTTATGGTTAAAGTCCAATCAGGCTGGCGTTTGCCCTTGCACTCTACTTCGGATTTCTAAACCGAATGAGCCAACCATTGGGCACTATCGATATCTTTTCGACAGTGTGCCACCCCAGCCAAACTGTCCACCAATCGTTGTCCCTCAAAGAGGTGAGTGATGTAGTCCATAGAGAGTGGTGTTACATTATTGCCTACGCTACCAACTGACGTCCGTAGCATCAAACAGCTCCCACTTACACTATACAATACAAACCGCATCACAGCGACAGGCTACAGTAAAGTTTCACGGGGTCTTCGCTTCCCACTGGAAATCCCTGGCCTTTGCACCAGGAAAGAGTGTTCAGGAGACTCTAGCTTGGGACAGTGACGATCTCGTTACACCATTCATGCAGGCCGTCATTCAAACGGCAAGGCATTTCGCTACCTTAAGAGAGTTATAGTTACTCCCGCCGTTTACCAGCTCTTCACCCCGTTGGAACGAGGCTTAAAGTACTGGCACTGGGCAGATGTCACCTTCTATACACAGCGTTTCCACGTAGCAGAAGGTTAAGTTTTTGTTAAACAGTCGGACCATCTTTGTCACTGAGCCCTGAAATCGCACCCATGCGGATACGAATCCAGGGATCCCTTATACCGAAGGTACGGGACTAATTTGCCGAATTCCCTAAGCTAGTTTATTCTCACACATCTTAGGCTTCTCACCTAGGGGCACCTGTGTCGGTTCTGGGTACGGTTATACCAAATCTATCTTTATTTCCTTTTCAGGGATTCCAGATATCAACTGAACGAACCATAGGCCCGCTATTCTAAGATTTACTCTGGTTCTCATCATTATGATACTCCCCAGACTTATTCTTATTAACACACCTGACGCGATGTGTCAGTCTATTCCGAAACGTCGGATATAAAGCTTGCGTCACCGCGTATATTGGCATAGTAGCTGAATATTAACAGCTTTCCCTTTCCCTCTACTCCGTGAGGAGTTAGGTTAGGACCGACTAACCCTTGGCTGATTTGCATTGCCAAGGAACCCTTGCCCTTACGATGGCAGAGATTCACACTCTGCTAAGATCCTACTACCACCAGGATATTCATTCCATAAAGGTCCACATCTTCTTACGAAAACGCTTCTACCCTATACAGACGCCCACCTACACCCACTTATCGTGGTCTACAGTATCGGCAATCAGCTTAGACCCGTCAATCTTCGGGGCTCACGATCTCAACGAGTAAGCTGTTACGCACTTTTTAAAGGATGGCTGCTTCTAAGCCAACCTCCTCGCTGTCTAAGATCACGAACGCCCTTTACCCTTTATCACTTAGCTGACATTTTGGGGCCTTAACTGTAGTTTGGGTTGTTCCCCTCTCGGAAGCCAAGTTTACCCCAAGACTCCCTGTTTCCCAACGTCTACGATGTCACAGCATTTGGAGTTGGACAGGAAACCGACAGGTTTCCCCGCCTAAGCTTCTTATCCGTCGCTCTACAGCCATGACAATCTCGGTTGAGACTTGACTAAGGTCAATTTCGGTGGGAACCCGCTATGGCCGGGCTCGATTGGCTTTTCACCCCTAGCCCCAGGTTAGAAGAACACTTGCACGTAGCACCTCTTCAGGCCTCCACGAGGTGTTACCCTCGCTTCACCTTACCCAGGGTTAGATCGCCCGGTTTCAGGTCGTACCCATGTGACTTGCGGCACTTTCATACCGCCCCCCTCGTTACCTGCGGGGTTTTGCTTTCGCTATGGATTCCCTTTTTTTGAGGTTATCCTTGCCACATAAGTACACTCCCTGGCACGTTATTCGAAACGCACGGTAGAACTCCTAAAAGCCCTACCTTACCATCACTGCTAGGTTTCAGGTTCTTTGAACTCCCGATTAAGGATTCTTTTCAACGTTCCCTCACGGTACTCTTTTGCTATCGGTCTCGTAACGTATTTAGTTTTAGAGGTTAATGCCCCCCAGATTCCTGCACCAATTTCAAGGTACAGTACTCCGGATACTTTCTACTACCTTCTACTTTTACTCTACGGGACTATCACCCTGTAACGTATTGTGTTCCAACAAACTTCGAGTCAAGAAAAAGGTCATGATGAAAGTCCACAACACCACATCTCCATACCGTTACCAGTACGGATTCAGTTTGAACTATACCGCGTTCGCTCGCTGTTACTAACGGCATCTCAATTGATTTCTTTTCCTGCAAGTACTAAGACGTTTCAATTCCTTGCGTTCCCCGACCCTGACGGGCCTATTAAGAGAAGTCTCATTCGGAAATCTCCGGTTCGAAGCCTACCTGCGGCTCGCCGGAGCATATCGTAGCTTGTCACGTCCTTCTTCGGCATTACGAGCCTAGTCATCCACCTAGCAGCATAACTAATTTTAGGTCTTAAATTTTTTTAAGGTTTGCAACCTAAGATATGTCGATTTACATATGGCTCATTACTATGATGTGATATCGCGGAGTTAATACTCGCTCCATCATGCTCAGCCAAAACCGCCGAGAACAGTATTCTCGAAGATTTTTTTGTGCCATCCCTCAAAGATAGAGTTCAGGAACATGTTCACTTACGTGAATGGACCCGTCGGGATTTGAACCCGAGGCCTCCTGCTTTCTGAGATAGAAATATTCCATCATGCAAGGCAGGCGCTCTACCCCTGAGCTACGGGCCCAGGATATTTCAATCAGGATACATGAAAATAAAAAGGAAGCGACATTAAATGAGTTATCATTCTTTGTAACTTCCTTTTTGTTTCGTTTCATTTTTTACGAAAAATGAAAAAAAGGAGGTGATCCAGCCGTAGGTTCCCCTACGGCTACCTTGTGACGACTTAACCCACCTCACCGAATCTGGATTTGATGCAACTAAAAGCTGCATCTCACCCAAACCCAACTCGGTTGGTTTGACGGGCGGTGTGTACAAAGAGCAGGGACATATTCACCGGGTCGTGATGAAACCCGATTACTAGGGATTCCGTTGTCATGAGGGTGAATTACAACCCTCAATCTAGACTAAGATGAGGTTTCGAGGTTTAGCTTCACCTTTCGGTGTTGCATCCCATTGTCCTCACCATTGTTGCGCGCGTGTAGCCCAGCAGATTCGGAGCGTACAGACCTACCGTTGCCCACACCTTCCTCCTTGTTTCCAAGGCAGTCCCCATAATGTGCCCAGTCATACTAAAGTACCCGCTGGCAATTATGGGCATGGATCTCGCTCGTTACCTCACTTAAGAGGACACCTTACGGCACGAGCTGACGACGGCCATGCACTACCTCTCGGCTCGTCAAGTAAGACATTTAATCTGACCTTCATTCTGCCGTCGCTGCTGGTGAGATTCTCTGCGTAGAGTTAGATTAAACCGCACGCCGCACCCCTTGTAGTGCTCTCCCGCCAATTCCTTTAAGTTTCAGCCTTGCGACCGTACTTCCCAGGCGGTGAGCTTAACATCTTCACTCCGACACTGCATATTCCTAAAAGAATATGCAACACCTAGCTCACAGCGTTTACAGCTAGGACTACTCGGGTATCTAATCCGGTTTGCTCCCCTAGCTTTCGTTCCTCACCGTCGGACCCGTTCTCGTTAGGCGCCTTCGCCACAGGTAGTCCTCCTGAGATTATAGCATTTTACCGCTCCCTCAGGAATACTCCTAACGCCTCCCGGTCCCTAGACTGGCAGTATCTCGAGCACGCCGTTTTGTTGAGCGCAACGATTTCACTCAAGACTTACCGATCCGGCTACGAACGCTTTAGGCCCAATAAATGCGATTGCCACTTGTGGCGCAGGTGTTACCGCGGCGGCTGGCACCCGTCTTACCCACCACTTATTCGCCAAGCTATTTACACTTGGCAAAAGCCTAGGCTATGCCTAAGCACTGAGAGTCCCCCTATCGCACTTGCGTGCATTGTAGAGGTTTCGCGCCTGCTGCACCCCGTAGGGCTGGGGTCAGTGTCTCAGTACCCCTCTCCGGGCTCCCGCTTTCACGGCCCGTACCGATCGTAGGCTTGGTAGTCCTTTACACTGCCAACTACCTAATCGGCCGCCAACTCATCCTTAGACGTTACCTTTGAAGAAAAGAACATTCCAGTATCAATTCTCTATCCGGGTTTACCCTCAGTTTCCCAAGGTTATCCCAGATCTAAGGGCAGATTATTGACGTGTTGCTGAGCATTCAGCCTGGCCATTGCTGGCCTCTGACTTGCATGGCTTAGTCGAACTCTCATAGCAGCAATCTCCCGCAGGATCAACGGGAATTAGAATTATATCCTTAGATGTTAGAAAACATCATTGTTATTGGTCGTAGATCGCTTTGCTTATTACTTAATTTGGAATTTCGTGGATCACCAATTCACACTCAAGATTAATTGAGCGCACATATGTAGCAGTTTGGGAAAGACAGTTATTAATAAAGGTTTCGGTTTGGACGACAGATGAAGAGTTGGCGGTTAAAAAATGAGGAATTTAGAGAAATGTGTTTAGCAAGGTTAGCGTCCAAAGGTGAGGGTTGGCAAGATAAAATACCAAGAGGCCGAGGGGTCGCTCCGTCCGGGAAACGGTCGTTGCAACGAGAAATACATCGACAAGCCGAAAGATGCTAACCGCTAAAGAGTAGAGAAAAAAAGAAACGGGGAGTACCGAGAGCAGAGACGAAACCTTATTTGGAGGGATAAGTTTCCTTAGCGACTCGTTCAAGGTTACTGTATAATTGAGTGGCGAGTTCGTGAAGAGCTGTGTATCTTTCTGGTAAAAACTGTTTAACACCACCATAGTACACATCGTGCATCCCTTGATAAATTTCTGGCCCAAGCGTAATAGAACCAGCCCTACATTCATTCAAAGAAGAAATGCCAACTTTTCGTGCATCTGTTTCCACTCGTTGGTGTAATTGGACCAAAACATCTAACGCGTTAATACCTACTTGTTCTTTTGTCATTTTCCGTCTCCAAACACCAAACCGAAATATCAAGTAAATGCCAACTAGTTAAATATTATTCACCCCTAACGGGAGTATAACAACAAAGTTTAAATAAACACAAACTCCCCAATCTAAAAATGACTGTTGAAACCATCTTAGAAGAGATCGGACTTACCAAAAATGAGATCAAAATTTACCTGGCACTGTTGAAACTAGGATCAACAAGTACAGGAGCAATCCTCAAAGAAACAAAATGCCATGCATCCAAAGTGTATGATGGACTAGAAAGATTAGCCGACAAAGGATTAGTAAGCCATGTGATCGTTGCCAATACTAAACATTTCAAAGCAGTCAGTCCAGAACGATTGATTGATTTCTTAGATGATAAAAAAAAGAACATCCAGAAACAAGAAGAGGAAATGAGAAAGTATCTTCCCGAGTTGAAAGTGCTGCAAGAAATGGGCGCTGAGGATACAGATGCAGAAGTCTTTCGTGGTTGGAAGGGCATGGAGACCGTTTTTAATGAGGGCATTAAAGAAATGAGCAAAGGAGAAATCTGGCATGTATTAGGAGCATATGCAGGAGAAGATCGCAAGCGCACGGATGTATTTATTCAACGTGTAATCATGAAATGCGAACAGAAGAAGATGAAGTGGAAAATAATCTATAACGAAAGCGCGCGAAATACATTCAAATATGAACAGAAGTCATCGATCACAGAGAATCGATTTTTGAATCAAGAAACGCCCGCCACTATTAATATTTACAAGGATACGATCTTTATTGCTCTATGGATGAAGAACCCCATTGCATTTCGGGTGCGTAATCAAAAAGTAGCGGACTCATTTAAGCTTTATTTTGAATTTATGTGGAGAATAGCAAAACCATAAAAAATTGAACAAAACAGAAAAAGGGAAAGTAGAAATGTGAGAAAATCCTAACTAGCTTGGATCTTACGTCTACGTTTGGCTTTTTTGAGCTTTTTGCGTTGCCATTTCCAGCGCATTTGCCCTTTTTTCTTCCAGCGTCGTGAACTTCGTTTCATCTAAATTGTGGAAAAGGAGGTGTTTTATAAATGTTTCTAAGAATGATTATTCAAGCTCATGGTTTAAAGAGGTTATCAAACTACTGATCCAATCATTTATTCTCATTCTCCCCCTTTTGTAGACCATCTAATAATTTTGAATCTTCCGAGGATAATTCCCACCCCATTGCTCCCAAATTCTCTTTGAGATGATTAGGGTTTGTTGATTTTGTTATCGTAATAATGTTTTGTTTTGCAATCAACCAATTCAGTGCGATTTGTGCGGGCGTTTTATTGTACTTTTGTGCTAGCTGTAGGATTAATGGGTGTTGGTGAAGTGCGCTATCGCCGCGAGCTAATGGACGATACGCGATGATAGTGATATCATTTTTTTGACAATAGGGAATTATCTCTGATTCCATGTTGAGAGTATTTACAGATGATGTTCCGTTGTTTCTGGCAATAAGATTGTATTCTATTTGATTTGCGACAATAGGATGCCAAGAATATTTGCGTGCTTTCTTTAGTTGTTCAACAGAAAAATTACTAACACCAATGAATCTCACTTTCTTTTCATCCACAAGTCTAGCCATCGCATCCATGGTTTCTTCTAAAGGGATATTGGGATTGTAGGAATGAATCAGATAGAGATCAATATATTTAGTGTTAAGACGTTTAAAACTCTTTTCTGCTGCGGCAAGCAGATCTTTGTAACGCAGATTGGTTTTGTAGACTTTAGTTGTAATGAAAAGATCTTTGCGGTTAAATGGTTGGATTGCCTTGCCTACAAGTTCTTCAGTGTGCCCCCCGCTATAAATTTCAGCCGTATCGATATGAGTATAACCCATTTTGATAGCCTGTTGAATTGCGTCGATCGATTCTTTGTCTTTTGAGAAATCAGCTTCTCTTTCACCGCCGATTTTCCAGGTACCAAGACCAAGAACAGGGATGTTAACTTTTTTGGTTAGAGGTTTGAATTGCATCCTATATCACTTTATTCTAGATGAGGGAGATAATAGAACGGACTCCTATTTAAGCCAAACCGTTCAATAAAATCTAATGGACCCTGTTCTAAGATTGGTCCTTTCACCCCATAACGATGAAATATTATTGTAGGGTTACTTCCAGCGACAAGACCAACATGGTATGCTGGAGATAATGGAGCTGAGCTTATAACCGCAATTGCACCAGGAGTTGGTTGTGTTAGATTTGAAATTCTAAGAAGATTTAGAAAATATTTCCATTCAAGATGATCCTCATCTACATACTTATCCTTGTTCACCAATCCCAAAACATAAAGCAGGGTACCAACGCAATTTGTTTCTGTCTCTCGGGTCGTGAGACGTGCAAGTTCCATTCTCTCACGTTGCAGTGGTGTGATCATATTGAGAAATTATCTTACTGTATTTAATAATTATATGCGAAATTCTATTCCACATTCCCCATTAAAAATAACCTACTCTGATTCTTCGCTTGATTATTGATGTACTCAATGAATTGATTGATGGTTTGGTCTTTCTTTATGATTGTAAGAGTATTACTTTTGATAGGTACATTGAGATAATCTCCAGATCCATCAACATAATGGATTACACCGCCAGCGTTATCATTCCAAATAGGAGTGAGGTCAATGATGATTTCTGAGAATTGTGTTTGTTGTAATGAGTCATGAAGTATTTGGTAATCTTTCCACGCGAGTTTATATGCAGTAAGAGATAGTTTAGTTAGTTTTTTGATGAGGAGAAAAGAAAGGAATGGGAGTAGAAGTGAAGAGAGATCATTCTGGGTTTTTATTGGAAGAGATGCAGTTGCATAGGAATAAAGCAATGGATTTTTTTCATGTTTGAGAGGGAGAGCAAGAAGAGTCTGAGAAAGAGATGAAAGAGTTTCGAAATCGAAGATATCGTACAAAGTAATGGAGGGAAATGGCATTGCAGTTTGAAATGCGTGTTGGACTTGTTTTTGTACAGTTTTGTTAAGGTAGATGGAGTTAAGCATGATGAAACCACCCTGTGAATGTAAGACGTTGTGTGTCTTTGATAACTTCTTCTACTTCATGAAACGATTTAGATGATACTTCAAAGAAAACAAACGTATTGAATTGAGGGATGATACGTTTAGCAACTTTTGTTGGCTGGTTGTTCTTGGAATCATAGAGAGCAAGAGCGCCACCATCTTGTTGAGTTAGATCGGAAAGATAGTATATGAACGCAATAGCGCGACCTTCTAATTGATCATCGTGGGGAAGAAGAAAATGAGTGTTTTCATAGATAGAACCAAAAAAATCAATGTGTTTGATGTTTAATTTTTTACCGGTGATGTCTTGAAGTGTTTTGAAAAAATCTGGATTTAATAGATGGTGACGAAATTCTTGAATTATTTTATTTTTTGAACTGATGAGATCTTTCGTTTGATAGAAATGAAACAAATCTGCTTTCTTTTCTTCAAAGAGTTCTTTGAGTAGTTCTTCTGTGAGCTTTGTTGCCGCTGAATCTGGTAGAAAGTGGGAAATGATATAATGAGGAAAGGGCGAAGTGTAAGTTATTACTGATGAAAATAATTTTTGCTGAAAAAGAGACTTTGATGAGAAAAGATTTTTTGAGACCATAGTATGAAAGTTATTACAAAAGTTATAAAATTAATTTTATCTTTAAATATTACTATGGCAGATATAATTTTGTTGCTACGCTGTTTGACGATCTTGTTCAAGTATTTCTTCTAAAAGCAATACTTGTTCACGAGCCCAGGATTGGTCAGAGGGGTTTAACCAAACTAAAGTTGATTTTGCATATGTTAATGATTGAGCAATACGTTCTGGTTGAGTTGTACCCCCATCCATATAGTGAAGACTCATGTTTGCAAAAAGTAAATGAGCTTTAACATAATCACGAGGGGAAGCCCCTTCCTCAACGACTAATCTAAAAATATTCTCCGCTGTTTGATATTGTAAAGCTGCTTCTTCAGGCAAATCTGCAGAGTCATATATTAAAAATAATTCTTCAGACAGAATTAAAGCTTGAATCAGCGCACTGCGATTCCAAGAATCACGGCGCACAGCATCAGCACAGAGAAATGCTCTTTGGGACTGTTCTAAACACATTGTTGAACGTATCCCCTTTGGAGTTGAGTGACCTATTTTGCTATATTTCCAACCAAGAGTAACATAATCACCCATTGTTGCTGATTCAAGTACTTTATCAAAAGGAAAAAGATTGTTAACCATGGTATGAAATTTAATAGATAATTCCCACAACAACACCTTCGATTTGTTCAAAGCGAATTTTTTGTTGATCCGGTTCTGATACGTTGTCACCTTTAGCAATGTAATAAAAACCTTTGCTATCTTCACCAACATTAATCACACGATGAATGTAAATTGATTCATTTTGATGGTAAGAGATGATATCTCCTCGTTGAATTTGAGTAGGTGATCGAGGTTTGATTTGAAGAGCATTAGCTTTGTCATCAAAGAGAGGATCCATGGAATTAGTGTTGGTGAAACGTGACCATTGAGCATTTTCAACTGAGAGAATAATTTTGTTGCCAAACACATGAATTTGATCTTCTTTTACCCAGTCGCTAGGGGAAAGACGTTCTTCGACACCTGCTTGAGCAAATGAAAAAGTGAAGAGAAGTAAAGAGAGAATAATGATTGAGAGTATACTGGCAATAATCACTAAGAGCTTCATTATGTCACTAGAAAGTAACTACTTTTTAAATATTTCTGTAGGTTTGCTACCAAGGAATAACTTCTCGATTATGGAAAAATTTGCCAGTAGGGTTAGTGCCATCTGCACCTAATGCTAGCCACACAATAGTATCTGCTCCTTCTTGCACACTTTGAGGGGCGCGTGGTCCACCCATGTCGGTCTTAATCCAGCCGGGATGAACACTATTAACACAGATGTCGGTGTTTTCTTTGAGTTCATCAGCAAGGACTTTAGTAACAACATTAAGTGCTGCTTTTGACATCCTATAGGCAGCATAGCCGCTGTCCATTTTATGGAGTTGCCCCATAATGCTTGAGACATTAATGATTTGACCATCTGCGGAAAAGATTGGTCTGAGTGCTTTGACCATACGCATCGCACCAAAAGTATTGGTTTCAAGAGATTGAAGGAAGATATCATGAGGAAGATCGAGGATTGATTCAGATGCGGAAAATGTAGAATCATTGGATTCTGCGAAGATGCCAGCGTTGTTGATGAGAATGTCAACTCGACCAACGGTTTGCTGAAGAGCTTGAAAAAATTGTTCACAACTTTGATCTGAGGTTACGTCTAATGGGTGGAAGTATATGGTGAGACCTTCTTGTTGGAGCTGATTAACCGCCGCTTCACCTTTTTGGGAATTACGACAGGTGAGAATGACAATAAGTCCTTTTTGGGCAAGTTGTCTTGCAACTTCAAATCCAATACCGCGATTGGCACCAGTGACGACAGCGATTTTTTGATCCATGGATTTAGGAAGGAATGAGAATTTTATAAGAATTGTGGGAGTGGAGAAATGAGGATGAGATTTTACAGAGGATTAGTCAAATCGAAACTTTTATAAAAAATTTGATTGCTCGAATTAGTATGAATATACTTCTCGTCTCCAATGAAAAAAATGCTGCAGGTGCTGTTCGTGCGAGCATGTATGCCGAGCAGTTTGATGATATTGAACACGCACTACGAGAACTTGGATTTAAAGGAGATTTAGAGAGACGTAGAAAACGAGGTTTTAAAGCTCTTGAAGCGATGGTCGCAGGAGATTATGATTCAATAACAACAATTAATGAAATTCAAGAAGCGTTACGAATTACCGGGCACGAAGTTAAGTACGTAGATATTTCAGATATGGCGAGTGTCGTTCGAGCTGCTGCCTCGGGGCAATTTGACAAAGTCTTTAACTATGCAGAAGGATTATTGCCCCTTCCATTTAATATACGTGAAGTTGAAATCCCTCTTCTGACAACCCAATTGCAACTAAGCCATACTGCCTCTCACCCTAATGTTTCACGGGTTATTTTTGATAAGTATCTTTTTGCCCAAGCACTTACTAACCTTGGAATTGCAACACCTTCAGCAGTGTCAGTGGTTCGTGGAGATCAGTACCAAGGAGCATTTCCAGTGTTTGCAAAACCACAATGCGCCGGTTCAGGAGTAGGAATCGGAAAAAACAAAGCAAATACGGCTCAAGAATTAGATCGAATAGTACATGATCTTGTTGTTGAATGTTTACAACCGGTCATTGTTCAACCACTCATTGAAGGAGCAACAGAGAGTACTGTTCCAATTTTACCCTATAAAAGAGAGATTGTTGTTTTTCCACCCATGAATATATTTCCTCCTGGTAGTGCAGGATATACTCGAGTAGCAAAGTTTGGAAAAGATGCAAGCAAAGTAGTGTATGAATTAGAACCCGATTTAGATCTATGTGAGCAACAAAGAAACCTTTGCTTGAGAGCATATAAAGGATTAGGAATGAGAGGAGTTGCTCGCTTCGATATTATGCGAGATGGCAAGCCACAATTAGTAGAAGCAAATCAACCTGCCGGTCTTTACAGTGGAGGGATAAACCTTAGACAAGTAGAGCACGATCCTCGAGAAATACTTCAGAACCCATCTATGAGCGATTTGCCAAAAGCTGTTATAGCAGCGGTTAACAACCCACGTTATAGAGAAGAGTTTGGATTACCTCGAGAGTTAGGCTCATATGTAGGCATTATTGATGCGATTACTCACGGTGGAACGCAGTATTCGAGAAGGTAGATTTTACTTCAAACACCCATCTGGGAAATAATTCAGTGTGTGATCTTTGAAAAGAGGAAATGCTTCAAAGTCGGAAATCATAGAAGCAAATTTTCCTCTGATGTCAACAAAAATCCTCTGAAAGTCTTCTTCACTTTGAGTTTCAATCTCCATGCCGATGCGCCATTTACCGATGTGTTTGACCAAGAATGTTACTTGAGGGATACTCTTGAGATAGTAGTATAGATTTTTTTCTTGTTCGAGATTAAGTTGAGTGATAGAAAGAAAGAGCATATGGGTTTTGTAACCAAAGGCACCCGGATTGATAAACATACGAAAACCGAGCAGAATATCTTGTTTTTTAAGTTCTTGAAGTCGGTTCCTAATAGTATTAGAAGTAACATTTAGTTTTTGACCCAAATCAACATAAGAAACAGTTGCGTTAGTGTTAATGTGTTGAATTATCTGTTTATCTAAATTATCAAGATGGAAAAAATTATTACGTTTCATGGCATGATACAATTCTTGGCGTAGCTTCTTTGTTGGAAGAATGTATGAACGTTCAAAATCATGGATCTCAAGATAAATCAGAATCTCGTAATCACGAATAATAGCCCCATATCCCAAGATCATTTTCTCAAAGAGGGAGTTAAATTGGAAGTTATCTTCACAAGCAAAATTAACGACAAGGTCCCAATTACCACCTGCTTCGCCAAGCCAGGATACCTGAGGGTGATGTTGGAGATAATTAACAAAGTTGTTCTTTTGTTCTTGAGTTGCGTTTAGAAGGCGAATCACAACTCGATACCAATTATACCCAGCAGTAACACTATCAAAGATGGCGAACGCACCAAAAATAACTTTTTCTCGTTTGAGACGTTCAATACGATATTCTACAGCCTGACGTGAGAGTTGAACGAGTTTGGCAAGTTCGCTTGCAGGGAGACGAGCGTTCATGTCTAAGTTTGCAAGGATCTTGCGGTCTTTGAGATCAATTTTAACCATTTTTTGCTATATTTCATTTATTTAATATAAATATTCCTATAAAGTAAAAATATTTGATGAAAGTTTGATATAATCCTTGCTTCGAGGTAATTTTGGTTTGGTGTTGGAGATATGATGGTTCGACCCACACAAATTACGTTTGCAGGAGCTTTTACAGTTGGTGAAAAGAAGACCGATACTCATCAACGAACAATCGATGATGCTCTTGTTGAAATGAACCATATAGGAATTGTTGTGAATGATATCGATTTTGGACGAAAGCTTGTATTCTATACCCAATTTGGTTTTGAGGGTATTCTTCGGTTGTATGAACAACGACGAGGCCGATTGTGTGGTAGAACGCAAGAGATGTGCGAGGTTCCTGCTCGAGAGATTCTAGAAACGCTGGTTGATAAAGACTTATACGATCGAGCTAAAGAAATGTGTCAGAGGAATGGTGTTTCTATTGTTCTTAATAATCCAAATTACAAAGCATTCCTCACAACAAGAGTTGTTCCAGCATTAATTGAGCAACGTTTACAAGAATATGAGTTACAAAGATTAGATCATGACTTTACGATTTATTCTGAACGAGAGTTGCGCAATATTGTTTCATCTCGAATTCAACCAAAAGGAAAATGGAGACAGACATTTGAAGACATTATTGTTGAAGATACGAGTGGAAAACGAACGCTTCTGGATGAAGTTAAGACTCATTTTGGAACACCAGTTTGTGGAGGAATTATGCTCGCGTTGTATGAGATAGTAGTAGAGCAAAGATTCTATTGTGCAGCGGAGCTATATCCTGTTGCTGATAAAGCAACGATTGAAAATGCACATTCTTTGTATGAAAGATTGCATTCCGTTAATTCTCAAAAGTGGCCACTACAATTTGTCAATACGAGGTATTACTAAACATGATTCCACCAAATTTCACACAGTATATTGAACAACTCAAAGATCGTTATAAGCTCGATCCACTCTTGATTTTAGATGGCGAACGCGGACCTCTTAAAATTTGGCCTTGTCAGGTAATTCGCTTCGCACCAGGAGATAATGAATTATTATTTTCATCTGCTATTGGAGAAGAACTCGCAGCAATGTTAGTAGATACGGGATTTGAGTTTAAAGAACGAGAGGATATTGTTAGGGACCATTATCATTTTAAAAAAGAAGAATATGATGAAAAATTTGGACGACAACATTATGCTCTGTACAATGGAATCACGGGATTCGACATAACTTCTCTTAAAGAACCTGTTGTGCGACCAATTTATCACACAAAGTATGGGTTTACTTTTGACAAAGGAACAAGACAAGTAGGCCAGATGGTCGTTCGATCCGAATCATTTTTCCATAGTTACAAACGTAATGCCAATGGAGGAGATGATGAAACAGTAAGGAAGATGCTACAAACCTATGTTGATAATGCCCAGGTTGTACTTCGACCACGCTTTAATGAAACCGGGCAAGAGATAGATTCGATAACAATTGGAGAACTCATGGAGCGTTATCGATTTGCCCGTCCAAGTTATTGGGACCGCATGTTCGCTGATGAGATGGTTATGATCTTTGAACATCTGGCGAAGCAGAATGGACAATTTGTGTTTCAACACCTCAAGACATATCCTATTATTGCAGCGCATAATATTGTATTTGAGGATTGTTAGCACCTATTGTAAGAATCTTTAAATAGAATACTCCGCTTAGTTCCTTCATGAATTTTGAAAAACTTGTTGTCGTATTCGAGCAGCTGCAAAAGACGGCCTCAGGTAATGAAATGCGTCAAATTTTGGCAGATTTTTTCAAAACAGTGCCGACTTCTGATATCCACATAATCGCGTATCTTACTTTAGGGAAGTTAGGAGCTGACTACGAAGATTTTGTTCTGGGGCTTGCGGAGAAATCAGTTGTTAAAGCAATTGCCAAGGCTGCAGGTGTTTCGGAAGCTAAAGTAAAAGAAGTCGTTGACAAAAAGGGCGATGCTGGTCTGGCTGCAGAGGAATTACTCAAAAAGAAACCGACAACACTTGTTCCGGTTGGGGAATTGACGATTCATGAATTCTTTGAAAAATTACATAAGATTGCAGCACTCGAGGGGAGTGGATCGCAAGATACAAAAGCCAATATTCTGGTTTCATTGCTACAAAAAACCTCCGCATTGGGAGGTTGCTACCTGATTCGGGTGGTGCTAGGTCAATTACGCATGGGCGTTGCCGATATGACTGTGCTTGATGCTCTCGCGATTGCGTATACTGGTGAAAAAAAGAATAAAGAAATTCTTGAGAACGCATACAATATCTGCCCGGACGTAGGAATTATCGCAGAGACGATTGCCACCAAAGGTTTGAAAGGATTTGATCATTTTACTATTTCGGTGGGTAGACCTGTCAAAATGATGCTAGCGCAACGTGTTGAAGAACTGCATGAAATTAGCGATAAGATTGAAGGAAATTTTATTGTTGAAGGGAAGTATGACGGAGAGAGAGTACAAGCGCATAAATTAGCTGATGGAAAAATAGTCTTATTTTCTCGAAGATTGGATACCATTACAGATCAATTTCCGGATTTAGTTGATTATTTGGCTAAGGAAGTGAAGGCGAAGATGTTTGTACTTGAAGGCGAGATTCTTGCGATTGATACCGAGGGAAATCCTCTTGCGTTTCAAACACTCATGCAACGGCGACGCAAATATGATGTTGCAGAGTATGCTAAGAAAATCCCAATTCAATTGAAAGTATTTGAGCTGCTCCATCTTGATGGAAAATCCTACTTAGAGAAGCCGCTTGTGGAACGCGATGCTGCGATCAAGAAAATGGTTGCAGGTGGTAAACATATTGTCGCAGCCGAACACATTGAAACAGATTCCCTAGAAGAGGTTGAAGAGTTTTTTCAAAAGATGCTGGAGAAAGGATATGAGGGCATTATCGTTAAAAATCCGCAAGGTGAATATCAAGCAGGAACTCGAGGTTGGAATTGGATCAAATGGAAAAAAGATTATGTGAAAGAATTAAGTGATACATTTGATCTCGTCGTGTTGGGTGCGTATGTTGGACGAGGTCGCCGACATGGAACCTATGGTGCGTTACTTGGCGGCATTTACGATGAGAAGAATGATGAGTTTCTTTCATTTTGTAAAATTGGGACAGGTCTTTCAGATGAGATGCTTGCAGAGTTACCTACACGGTTTTCGAAGTATAAAGTTGACAAGAAGCCAGCACGCGTACGCGTTGAGAAGATTATGGAACCAGATGTTTGGTTCTCACCAGACATTGTGGTTGAAGTATCGGGAGCTGAGATTACTCAAAGCCCATCGCATACAGCAGGTGTTGCGTTACGTTTTCCACGGTTTTTGAAATATCGAGAGAAGAAAGCGGAACAGGCGACGACTTTGAAAGAAGTTAAGCAGATGATGAAGGAAAGGTAGGTTAGTCTACATTTGTTTACATCAACTGAAATTAATTAGCAAACATTTATATACAACCAATGTTTACAAGCCATAATGCCCTCATCGCATAATCTGGCATTGCGCCCGACTTATGATCGGTACGTTCGCGCGTATCCCAGTTCAAATGTTAATCTGAGAGTCTGGGTGGGGGCGCCTTTTTAAAATGACCAAAACGAAACAAATAGTAACAAAAACAGAAACTAGTCCAAGCGAGATTTATTCATCAATCGCGGTAAGTAAAGAATCTACAAAACCGATTTCTTTCAGAGTAGATAGTGAGTCATATAAAAAAATCACCACACTTGAGAAAACAAGGAAAGAATCAAAGTCTGCAATTATTAAAGAAGCTATTGAACGAACATTTAGTGAGTTGATTTTCTCCCATATTAATAATGAGTTATATAAGATTAATAAAAATATCTTTGATAAGATTAAAGTTAAAAAAGTTATGGCTATGTCTGCAATTGAAGACGATGAATCTCAAAAAGATTTACCATTCATGCGTTCATTATCAGACCATTTTAAGAGCATGGTAATTTACCAATTGGATTATCCCAAATATGAAGATAAAGAAAAAGTGTCTTATTCACTAAATCAATTTAGAGTTGAATTGATCACTGAGGGAGGAACCACACTAAAAATAAAAGTTTGCTCCGGGAATGTTATTGATGGTAACTCCCAAAAAATCGACCCAAATTTATTTATGAAAGTAACTCAAATTGCATCGAAAAATAACTTTCAGACAGAAACAGATTCCGATGAGAAAGATAAGATGAACCTTAACATTTTCTTTGAAAGGATGGTCGGTTTCGATTTTGACAAATGGGCAGGAAAGATTAAAACCGATTTAGAAGAATTCAAAAAAATGATCAATGAAGTGAACTCTATTTTTGCTAAAGAACCTAACTTTAAAGAGTTAAAAAAATAAAAAATAGAAGGTACGTTCGCGCGTATCTATAACTTATATATAATCTTCATTTTTAAACCTTTCGTTAGACCAATACTAATCTAGAAATACAGTGCATTTAATAATCAAAACAGGTTTTATCGCATGATTATACAATACCATGACATTTCAACAGCTTAAACTCATTGAACCGCTCCAAATTGCGCTTGAACAACAAGGATATACTACACCAACGCCGATCCAACTAAAAGCAATTCCCGATCTGCTCGAAGGAAAAGATCTAATTGGAATTGCGCAGACTGGAACAGGTAAAACGGCAGCATTTGTTCTTCCGATTCTACAACGGATGACCGAAAGGTATCCCCGCGTCGTTCGTACATTGGTACTTGCACCGACACGAGAGCTTGCGGCACAAATTGGCGAGAGCTTTGCTGCTTATGGTAAGTTTCTCAAATTTAAACACACGGTCATTTTTGGTGGTGTCGGTCAACAAGTGCAAGTTAATGCCGTCGCGAATGGTGTGGACATTATTGTTGCAACACCTGGACGATTACTCGATTTAATGAATCAAGGCAGAGTGAATCTCAAAAACATTGAGTTCTTTGTGTTAGATGAAGCTGATCGTATGCTCGATATGGGGTTCATCAATGATATCAAAAAAATCATTGTAAAACTGCCCCAAAAACGGCAATCACTTTTCTTTTCAGCAACGATGTCCCCGCAAGTAAGCTCACTGGCGAATCAAATGCTCCATAATCCTATTCGTGTTGAAGTTACCCCGCAAGCAACGACGGTTGAACGGATCAAACAATCTGTCTGTTTTGTGGATTCAGCAACGAAAGAAAGCCTGCTTTTAGAGCTCTTATTACAAAAGCATCTTACACGTGTCTTAGTATTTACTCTTACTAAACATCGTGCAAATAAAGTCGCAGCATTTCTTAATAATCATAATATCAAAGCAGATGCAATCCACGGCAATAAATCACAAGGCGCACGAACACAAGCATTGGCAAATTTTAAGTCAGGAAGAACAAACGTATTAGTGGCAACAGATATTGCCGCACGCGGTATTGATATTGATAATATCAGCCATGTTATTAACTTTGAACTTCCCAACGTACCTGAGAGTTATGTTCACCGCATTGGCAGAACAGCACGCGCAGGAACCGAGGGAGAAGCATATTCTTTCTGTTCAGCAGAGGAAAGAGACCTACTTCGTGATATTGAAAAGTTAATCAAATTAAAAATTGAAGTAATGCAGCAAAAGTACCATTCGGATCGCGCACAGAATGCGGTTGGCGCAGCTGCCAAGCCACTACCCAAAAATAAAGCTGGACGACCAAGAAGCGGTAAGCCTCGACAGGGAAAACCCAATTTTAGAAGGTAGTGTTGTAAATTGTTGATATTCTAAATTGGTAATGAATGTAGAAAATGAGGGAATATTTCTAGAAAGATATGGATTACTTCACACCTATTAGATATTCTAACGCGGCTGTTTGAAACTCTTGAGAAGCCCTTTCTGCAGCCTGATACCTTTCTGTTCCTCGTTCATGTGCTTGAAGATTAGGATTAAAATCAGGGATTATGTCTCCGGTTTGATTTACTCGAAAAGCAAGCTTGGAATGTCCTGTCCACTGTGAACCTATTCGATACCCTTCTTGTGTTTTAATTCTATTACCACTTTGAATATCAGCTAGAACAGACTCTGCATCTATAAAATCTAAGCTTGCTCTACCTGCATATTGTACATATAAACTTAGAATCGCCTCAATATGTTGCACTGTTAAATCACTTGCTTGCATAATCCATTTTTAATGGAGAGGTTTATAAGTTTTTACACTACTTTATCCAAAATCAATAAAAGATACGAATAAATGAGACAACATGGACTATTTAGCACATGGAGCTTGGGCATACATTCTTTTTCACAAGTCAAGGAGGGTTTGGTGGGCAGTGTTTTTCGGAATGTTTCCGGATACTATCTCTTGGTTGCCTTACTTTATCTACCGATTGTTTACACAACCCCTCGCTGGAAAGCCTGACTTAATGATGATACCTGATTGGGTACATATTCTGTATGGAATCAGTCATAGTTTGTTGCTTTGTCTAGGTATCATTGTGATAACATTCTTTATTTTCTATAAACTAAAGAAACAGCTACCGTATTTCATATTGGGTTGGCCTTTACATATCGTTATTGATATTCCCACGCATGCCCAAGATTTTCTTCCTACGCCTTTTTTGTGGCCACTAAGTGATTATGTATTCCCCGGAATGAGTTGGGCAACGCCATGGTTCTGGATTTTGAACTGGGTTGTGATTTTGACACTGCTAGGATGGATTTGGTGGAAGAGGAAACGTCCCTAAAGATTTTTAAAGCTCTTTCTCTGCCCTGCCTATATGCATAAAAAGTTAGGGTTGAAGTGTGGATTAGAGATTCATCAGCAGTTAGAGGGTACAAAGTTATTTTGCTCATGTCCTACGTTATTACGAGATGATGCACCTCATTTTAGTGTACGCCGTAAGTTGCGTGCATCTGCTGGAGAATCCGGTGTTGTTGATGCAGCGGCAGCGGCAGAACAACAACGCAATCGTATGTTTGTCTATGAGGGATATAAAGATACTACGTGTTTAGTTGAGCTTGATGCGCAACCGCCTAAAGAGATAAGTACTAATGCGCTTTATACTGGATTACAATTTTCTCACGCTGTCGGCGCGCAGGTGCCAGCAGTTGTGCAAGTCATGCGTAAGACCGTGGTTGATGGTTCCAATACTTCTGGTTTTCAACGAACAGTGTTACTTGGACGTCATGGCAATATTGAAACATCAGAAGGAAATGTTCGTGTAAGTAATATTACTATTGAGGAAGATTCTTGTAAAAATATTGTAGATACAGAGAATGGTCGAGTGTATCGCATGGATCGGTTGGGAGTTCCTCTTATTGAAATTGGAACAGAACCCGATATTAAAAGTCCGCAACAATGTCAAGAAGCAGCGAAAAAGATTGGTATGATCTTACGTTCTCTACCCGGTATTAAACGAGGATTGGGTACAATTCGCCAAGATGTTAATGTTTCTATTGAAGGTGGCGAACGAATCGAGATTAAAGGAGCGCAAGATTTGCGTATGATACCCACACTTGTCGAATTAGAAGCAAAGCGACAAGAAGAGTTATTGAAAATTAAGAACGAATTGAAAGGAAAGAAGCTTGATGTGCTTGTGATTGTGGATTTGACATCTGAGTTAAAAGATTCTCCTTCAAAGATGATTCAGAAATCCGTTAGTTCTAAAGGAAAAGTCTTAGGGACAATTTTGAAAGGATTCAAGGGAATGATTGGACGAGAGCTGCAACCTAATTATCGATTAGGAACAGAATTTTCGTGGCGAGCTAAGATTAAAGCTGGTGTCGGTGGTATTTTTCATTCTGATGAGTTGCCCAACTATGGGATTACTGAAGATGATGTTGCAAAAGTTCGTGACGTGTTGAAATGTGCTGAACAGGATGCATTTATTCTTGTTGCTGATAAAGAAGAAAAAGCACGACGTGCATTAATGGCTGTACATGAACGTGTTGGTGAACTGTGGAAAGGTATTCCTAAAGAAGTACGTAAAGCTAATGATGATGGAACTACCTCCTATATGCGACCTATTTCAGGAGCTGCCCGAATGTATCCGGAAACTGATGTACCACTAGTCGTATTGAAAGGTCGAGAAGTTGAATTGCCCGAATTACTTGATGCAAAAATTGAACGATATCAAAAAGAATATGGCATGGCGAGAGATCTTGCTGAACATATTGCGAAAGGGGATAAAGTAATGCTTTTTGAAGAGACAGTATCTAAGTATGCTCAAATTAAACCAGCATTTATTGCAGATACACTAACTTCTACTGTTTTAGAGATCAAACGTGTACATAATGAAGAGCCTGAAAAAGTAACTGATGAACAATGGCGTAAGGTATTCTTGTACTTGTCACAAGATTTAATCCATAAAGATATTATTATTGACGTATTATTGGATATGATCAAAGGAGTCTTTGACTTGAAGAAGTATGAAGGATTGTCTACCGAAGAATTACATCGAGTGATTATTTCAGTTATTGAGAAGAACAAAGGCGCCCCGCAAGGCGCATTAATGGGATTGTGCATGAAAGCATTAGCAGGGAAAGCGTCTGGGCAAGTGATTGCGCGAGAGTTGAAAGTAATTTTGGAGAGAGGACACAAATAATTGTCACTGTCCAGTGATAATTTCTAGAAAGATTTAAATAGTAGGGACTATTTTTAGAAGATACCAAAAAGGTGATTACTATGACTATGAAACAAACACTTGGACTTGTTGGATTACTTGCCATGACGGGATGTATGGACACTAACGGAATTCGCCCTAACTTTTCTCAATCCATAAGAATTGAACCTGGAACTCCCGAAGGAGCTGTAAGAGCCTCAAATCGATATATTGAGTTGGCATCTGATTCTTGTGCAACACTAGGACAAGATGCACCTATTAGTAGGTATCAAAGTGAGGGAGATGCTGCATTAAGAGAAGCAGGTTTTGGAAGATATGAATTAGCATTAGTGTGTAGCACCCCCGGGTTAGCTACAAATTTTACTGCTCGCCTCTACGCTAAAAAAAGTCAACAATAAATCTTTTATTTTTTTGATACTTTTTCTAACATCTCTTTTATTCTTTTTCTCAACTCTTCAACTGTGCTGTCGTTAGCGATCTGATACTGAGCTTGTGAGATGACGTCATTAAGTTGCATGCCAGCAGGATCATTAGTTTGTTCTTGTTGTTCTTTGATTAGAAGTTTGGGAAGGGTTTGTGGGTCTCCCGGACGATTTCGTTGTTGAAGACGATACAGACGAATAGTTATTGGTGCAGTGACTTCAATTAAAATGAAGTTAGACAAGGTTTGGAGGTGTTGAAGTTCTCCCAAAGAACGAATGGAACTAAAAACATAATTCTGGTTTGGTTGAAGTTGTTTCATGACGGTTTTAGCGAGAATATCTGAACCCTCTTTTGCGCGTAACTCGTCTCCGTATTGGATCATACTATCGCGGGTGATAGGAATGTTTCTGGATTTAAGATGATCACGTAATGCATCAGAAAGTGAGAGATGGATAAAGCCATTTTCTTGCAGAATTTGAGCTACTGTATCTTTACCTACGCCATACTTGCCAGTGATGCCAAAATATGAAGAAGATGGAGAAGAAGGAGAAGAGGGAAAGGGAGAAGAGGAATGCATACTAGAAAGATAAATGAAGAGGTTTAAATGTGTTTAGGCTCGCTGTTCTTCCAAAGCTAAAGCACGCTTCGACTTCCAAAAGAAGAAGCCGACAACACCAATGGTTGCAACAGGTGAAATCCATTCAGGGATGTGAACACCAAATGCATGCAGTGTCATGACCATTCCTAAGACGAGAATAGAATACATTGCGCCGTTTTTGAGATATTTGTATTTTTTGATTCGATCGATGTTACCTAAAGTAAGTTGACGTACAACGATTGCCCCCAACCCATTTCCGATTAGAATTAATGGAACGGATAGTGTAAAAGCAAAGGCACCAAGCACACCATCGATAGAGAACGTCATGTCAATGACTTCAAGATAGAGAATTTTACTCCAATCGGACATACTGTTATTGTGATGTAACATTTGTTCTTCTGCTTTTTCGGCATTTTGTTTAAATCCATGAGTAATAAAAAATGCCGTCGAACCTATGACTGCACCAAAAGCCATAAGGGGGTTATGTTTTATTCCTTTCCAGACGATAAATGCAAGTAAAATTGAGACGACTGCATAAAACCAAATTCCTTGTCGCAGGAAAAACTTTTCGTGATGAAGACCAAACTGCTTAGGTTCCAGAAAGAGCCAATGAAAGAAGAGAAAAATCAGAAAAACTCCACCACCTGCAAGCAGAATTGGCGCTGATCGTTCAATAGCTTCGATAACGGCGGGGTCAGAGCTAAATGTCGCTGTTAATGAACCCATAAATCCTAATTGAGGAGTTGATGCCCAAATAATCAACCATGGGAGAAGCCCACGAACAAGGAAAACAGCAAATAAAATTCCCCAAAGAAGAAACCAACGTCGCGCTTTTTGCGACATGGTAGAGAGAACTTCTGCATTAATGATCGCATTATCGATAGAACTAATAGTTTCAAAGAGACAAAGCCCAACGACAATGAGAATCATGGAGAGAATTTCCATGGTGCTGTAAAAATAAAAACAGGTTATAAAGATTGTGGCTAAGAATGAGTTAGATTAGATTTAAAAGTTTGAAGAGAGGGCGTGTGTCTTTTTGAGTTATATTATTGGTGGTATCAAAAATTTCAGTGGTAGTAATAGTGTGTGGAACGCTACAAAGTCCTTGCTGGCAACGCTGTTTTTCTTGCTGATGAAGAGTTTGAACAATTTTAGTAATACATTGTTCTTTGCAGTTATAATCTTGTTTGAGACCAATTATCCATAATGCGCCAAGTACGTGAGAGTCTTGTTCTCGTTGAGTGAGTTGAATTTGTCCTGTTTTTAATCGTTGGTACCACTCTTCATTGAGAGGTTTTCCATCATGAAGAATAACGCCGCCGCCACGAGCATCTACCTGTGTTTCACGCAAGTGGGCATCGCCTTGCAAGGAGTAATTGTAGGTTGGCGTGTTAGGTGTGAGTGCTGTGGTATCACAACTGACTCGTTCATTCGTTTGAATGGCAATTGCTTCACTAAACCAAGAGGGATGTTGATGAATCATTGCATTGAGGAAAGCGTGAGTCGTTTCATGTTCGTCGGCAAGAAGTTGATTTGGTTGTGTTGGTTGCGTGGTTCCTTTTTGCTTGAAACCGTTAAGTGATCCATGATTGACCCTAGTGCCACCAGTTAACCCGCCTTCAGTACAGCAACATCCTTCGGGTTGAGTACATGATTGGCTGCTTGTGCCACCATTGAATGTGTACGTGATGGTAGGAAGTTCGAATTGAAAATAAGTTTCAAGACACTCAATGACTTTTGTTTGTAGTTGGGCATAATCGTCAAAGAGTTTTTCTTGTGGACCGCAGTCAGGTTGGGTACAAATGATGTTTACTTTGGAAGTACACCAAGAGGAAGTACATTGTGAAGGGCAATCAAGATCGCAGATTTCTGAAGGATCACAGGTAAAGTCACCACAGGTTGAAGATGGGACACAGGACTTGCCTTCAAGATGATAGCCCGATTGGCAGGAAAGAGTTGTTGGTTTGGAGGAACAGCCTATGAGCAAAAATAAGAGACAAAGCAAGGTAATGACTTTGAATGATAGTAACTGAGCCATAGAGCTGTTAGGGAGATACTGTTTATAGACTTTCTTAAAAAATACTGCCTCAAAAAGCGTATCTAGCGCAGACCGGAAAAGTTTAAATAGGAGTTATGAGTGTAAAATTTCATGGCATTCGGACAAAAAACTGGTGGTAGCGTTCAATTAGGTGTTGATAAAGTTAAGCTTGCTCTTATTGCAGGAGCTTCTAAAGCTCTTGAGTATAAACAGCGTAACCCTTCAGCAAGTGAAGCCGAGATTTTGCAGTATATCAGTAACAAAACTCCTGATATTATCGCTAATCTTGGATAAACTCGCAACGTTTTACTACTCTACATAATTAGATACATTAATTTTTGATTGTTGTTTTATTTTTTGTGTTTTTCTTTAGTGATGATAAAAGAGGGGATCAATCTAACTACTCCAATATCTAAGAGCAAGATCCATCCATTGCACAGAAGAAAACTATTTAAATAGCTTCAACTGCGAAGATGACATTAGGTAGATATTTCAAATTCAAAAGAGGGGATGACAATGGAAGTTCTTAAAACACGAACATGTGAGCGATGCAAGGCACAAGTGCCTCTTAATCGCGTTAAACTATTTCCTAGAAGTGCAGATCACAATTGGTTAGTCTGTGAAAATTGCTGTGATGTTTTACGTAATATGAATATGTCGCAAGGTGGTCGAGGAATGTCAAGTGCTGTACCAGAGAAAAAAGAACCTGTGCGTAATGTCTATGCGCAACGAGCGCAAGTAGAACCATTTCGTCCAAGCGACTTAGCAAATAAAGACAAACCAAGACTTCCGCCAGGAATTCCTCAACGAATGGTTGAGTTAGCAAAAGAGCCTCACGTTCCTGTACGTAATGTTTATTCAACTCGTACATTGCCTGTACCGCTGAAGTCTATGAGTAGCGCTGCAGACTTAGTTTCAACAGCTACTCATAAAAATTTATTTTGCGCTCGATGTAATTTTAATTTTAAAGTAGATAAAGAAAAAGTGGGCGTGTTGCATCGACTTAGTTGTCCTTATTGTGGCAAAAGTGATAAATTAGAAGTTGCAAAACCAGCTAAATAAATAGGTATCATACAATGTTGTACACACATAAACTCGGCGATTTAGGACGACGAACTGTTGAGAATGAGAGCATTGATATTGTGCGTGATATTAAACAGAAATTTCGTTTTCCGTTTAATGAACAGGCAATGTCAGATTACTTTGCGCGCTTTCGTGTTCAAGATGCAGAACTTGCTGTAATTGAAAAAGGAATCCCCCTATGTGAACCTACGGCACAGATGGTTGAAGGGGTTCTAGCACTCAATGATGAAACGTTTGAACCAATTAACTTACAGCGTACAGTAGTATCAATGCGTAGTGTTCCTACACCACTGGTTGCAAATCTTGCATTTTCATGGGAGTTAGCTCAAGGTCATGATGAGTTTGTCAAAGAGTTTACTGCTGTTTTGAATTCATTGCCACGGTTGCGTACTCAAGAAGAGAAAATGGCTGCTAATGCTAAAGTGAATTCATTATTTGCAAAATTGTTGCGTAATTCTGATTTTAGTTTTCGTTCTAACGATATTATTCATGAAGGACAAGTAACGATGTTACAAGGACTTCTGGAAAGTATTCAACGAGGATACTTCTTTCACTACACGCTTGAAGAGGAACTCAAAAAAATTGATTTTAGTGAGTTGAAGAGAAGAATTCCTGCAGAACATATGGCCCGTCATAATGCCATCACAAATAATATTTTGCAGATTCAGGAAAGTGTGGATAAAGCGTATACTCTTAACTTTAGAATGATTGAGTTGGCAACGTATATGTATGCGTTTATCAAAGCTGTGAATAATGGAATGTAATTGTTTTGTTTTTTTGTTAAATTCTTTGTTTGTTTCCTTCGCTATAGATTAATATTCCCTCTTGTCGTAGAAAAGATTTTTCCATAGCTAAAGGGCTGCAACCATCCCATTTGTGCCAGTAGCTAGGCCCATAATTATCAACTACGACATCGATACAACTAGCAAGACCGCCTTTCTCAAATGCTTCTTGGAGAGTCATTTTACGATGATCGACTAAATTGGGGTCTGCATAAACATGGACACGATTCTGGAGTTCAATTAATTCAGAACGATGATTCCCTTCTATGTATTTTACCATTTCTTCAATGAGATGAGCAAGAACATGGTAGTCTACTGGATCAATGACAATCGGTCGATGTTTACATTTGCCAGACATTGCAAGTCGATATACCCATTCCCCTAAACCAGCTCCCACTTCAAGATATTGTGCGTCGGGGTTAGGATTGAGAGCAATAGAAACTGCTTGTTGAGGGTATCCTTCAAAATTCGCAAATCCAGCAGGTGCTACAAGATCACGAGCGGTGATGGGTATCGTTTTCCATCCATCATATTCCCCTTCAAAGAAAAAGAAGTGCTTGCCTCCTACTGGTCTGAAGCGACTCATGGTACCCCCATATGCCAAAGTCATGCCCCGATACTCCACTGCTTGAATTGGCTTCCATGCTGCCTGGACATCTTCCATGAGTGCTTTTTATGGAAATTTTTTAAGAATGTTTGTGCTTTTTCATCTGATTTTTCTTCACTTCCTCCTGCGTGCAATCTGCATAATGATGATTTTTCAATGACCAGCAAACATTGCGAATAAGTAACTTTCCCTCATAAAAAAACAAGAATTTATAAAGAATGGGCAGTTCTAGAGCTCTAGCATAAAAGAAGTCTATTTGTCTTCTTGTATGAGTTAGGAGGAATAAAATGGGAAATTTTAACCAAGGCGGCGGTTTTAGAGGAGGAAATGGAGGAGGAGGCTTTCGTAGTGAAGGAGGCGGATTCCGTGGTGGACAAGGCGGCGGTGGCGGCTTTAAGAAAGATTTTGGTGGTCCTCGTGAAATGCACGAAGCTACCTGTTCTGAATGTGGCACAGCTTGTAAAGTACCTTTCAAACCTATGGAAGGAAAACCAGTCTTTTGCCGTGAGTGCTACAGTAAGAAAAAAGGATTCTAGGATTCACATTTCTCTTTACTGAGTTTTATAGTTTATTTTTTTATTATTTTCTTACATTATTCTTATTGAAAAGGAACTCATTTTATTGTAACCATGTGAATGGCGAATTAGAATCATAGAGTGGCAGGGATGAATTTGCTTTAAGTTGGCCTATAACCCATTTTCGTTCTTTACCGTCAGGATCATCTCTGAATGTTCGCTGCGTTCTTCCCATCAAAAGGATACTTTCAACACGTTGCAACTCCCCTTCTAAAGAAGCAGTAGCTTCGAAATGGATTTGTTGATCATGTTCACGCAACATGTGTTTATAGATCATAGAAAACATCCCTAATTCTTTTTGAACCAAACGACGCTCTTCATCTTGAACTTGACAGGAGAAAATTCCTTTAAAGACACCGACAAATCTATTTGGTTCGTTCTGAGGATTGTTACTTTCAACAAAATTGAAAAAATGAGTAAGACGACGATCAGCTCCCGCACGTCGTAGGTCATATTCAAATAAAGCTACTTGGGCTTGATAACGACTAGGTGCAGGGAAAATGAAAGAATATCTGCCTGACTCATACTCTTCTCGATTGTGGGGGAAAGTGATAGTTTTTGGTTGATTGCCTGCTGCGTATGCTTCGAGCACAGAGTGGAGGTTATATCGAGTGATATGCATAAATGTTACAAAAAATGGAGATTATTTTAAAGATATAGATAGGGTTGACACTATGTTTACAGGATTTAAGGAAGAACACAACCATAATCTTTTTATCTAGTACAAATATTGATCATGTATGAAAAAAGGAGTGTTTATTGTTCTTGATGGGTTAGATGGTTCAGGGAAGGGAACGCAGACAAAAATGCTTGTTGAAAGATTGCAACAAGAAGGTCATCAAGTAGAGATGGTGGATTTTCCCCAGTATGGAACGTGGTCTGCCGTTCCTGTCGAAAAATATTTACGTGGAGAATTAGGATCTTCTCAAGAAATTACTGCTCAACAGGCTTCACTTTTCTATGCGCTTGATCGCTTTTCTGCAAAAAAACGTATGCAAGATGCGCTTATTCAAGGAAAAATATTGATTGCAAATCGTTATGTTTCTGCGAGCAAAGGGCACCAATTAGGAAAATTAACAACGGATCAGCAGCGAAAAGAATTTTTAGATTGGCTTAACCATACCGAGTATACTATTCTGGGTATTCCAAAGCCCACAGCAACATTATTTCTTCACATGCCTCCTGAAATTGGACAAAAATTAGTAGAGAAAAAGTCCCCACGGGCATACTTGCAAGGAAAGAGTAAAGATATTCATGAAGAAGATATTGAACATTTACGCAATGCAGAAAGAGGATTTCTGTTTGCTGCACAGCATGACACACAGGAAAAGTGGAACGTGATTAAGTGCAGTAAAGAGGAGGCTGTGCGTTCAATTGATGAGATACATCAAGAAATTTATCAAACTGTTGCGAGATTAATTGGAGAAAAATAGTGTGAAAAAGGGAACATCCATCACCCCTTTTTCACCACATCTATCTACTTCTTGTTGAGGTTGAGTGGTATATAAAGACTGTTGACGTTGAACATAGTACGTCAAGAATGTAGCATTGAGAAAGTATTGTTGAATTTTTTGTATTTGAGACTATTTTTTGAAATTGAATTGTTGAAGAGGGGATATGGAAATAGACTTTTTAGAAGAGAGAGAGAGAGAGCCCAAGTGATTAAAGATAAAAACAAGATAAAAACAAGATCAAATTCAGATAGAATAGAGGAAGAAAGACCAGAGAAGGAGAAAAAGAAAGAGTACAATTTATTTTTGTACTAGCTCTACTGCTTGATGAGACGCAAGTTGAGACGTCTGCGCATTAAGTTTGACATTAAGAAATTTTAATGAATGACTAATAAGATTAAAGTTCCAGAGAGGTAATTGATCAGTATGTTGCAGTATGACAAAACCATCACCGCACTTTTCTTTAGGATAAAGTGATGAGAACTGAACGCGGGCAACAGTGCAGGCGTCATCAAAAGAGCATTGAACTTCTTTAAGATCTAATTGTTCGACTGTGCTATTGGGTTGTTTAAACACTTCTGCTGGTGCACGAATTTCAAATCCGCCTTTGTCGAGAGCTTTAAATACAGTAATACGATCAGTAAGGGGTTCATAGTAACCAACTTCCCAACCGTCTTTTTGTTGAAGTAACGAATCAATAGGGCTAAAAAAATGAGAAAGAAATGCTTTAGGATTATTTTTGACCCATTTTAAGTAGAGAGGATCGTTTGCAAGCTCTTCAACAAGTTCTTGAGGAGTGTTCACGCATATTCCCTCCAAGTATGATTACATTTAGTACATCTAAAGAAGCGTGTCTCTGGTTCATCAGCGCCCCTAGTCTGTTGGGTCCAATAATACGCAGTAGTATTATCGCACTTTTCGCATTTAATACGAATTTTGGGGTTTGTTTCTACTTTTTCAATAACTTCTACTCGTTTTGCAGATTCAACTTGTTCTGTTACTGTTGCCTGTTCATCGCCAATATTTTTAGTGAAGCCACATGAACAATAGAGCACTTTTTTACCGCTTTTGTCTTTTATACGAAGAATTGAACCGCATTTCTCACAGAACATAATAATCACCTTTCATAAAACTAACAGGGACGAACTTCCTTTAAATATTTTATCTATTTAGAATATAACGAAAACAGAGAATTTTACTTCAATTTAATGAGATTATACAACATCTTAACAGAAAAATCTACCGTTCGATAATGATGCCAAAAGGACGTAATGCGTTGACAAAAAGAATTTTCACCCACCCTAAATAAGGGATTCTAACCACGCCTTTCCCGTATATTCGCTGGGAGTTTATTTTATCTTCACCAATTCCGCCAGTGATACTATTACTATTATGATCCCCTTTAGTTTGGTAATATTGCGTTGTGTCTTCTTGCCAAACTTTAACGACACGATGTATAATTGGCTGAGCTTTATTTGCTTGAAAGACGAGGACATCGCCCACTTTGAGGTTGTTTTGATTCGCTCGCCATAAGAGGATAACATCCCCTTTGTTAAAACCAGAGGCGAGAGGGAATGTTTCGAATTGTTCTTTGCTGATGTTATTTTGGACATACCAACTGCCACAGGTGTCCCAATAGTTATCAAATGACTCTTTGAAATCAGAGAATGATTCTCCGCATAACACGCCATTATGAAGACCATGTTCCATACTCTCACTTACGACCGCAACGATAGGAAAAGGCGTTCCGAGAACGACGCCTAATAAAGGGTAGAAGACAAAGCGGATGAGAAGAAAGGCAAGAACAATGTTTACCAACCAGCTGGCCAACGAATCATCATGCCACAAGAAGTACCACATTTTACCCCAGGTTGAGGTTGGTTTGGTAGCTGGTTTTTTCATAGACCTATGAAGCAGATGGCGTTTAAAAAGGTTTTTATAGAGTGTTGGAGTTAGTGATGGTGTGATTCCTTCCACGCATGCAACACCATTGATTGAAGCCATTATTCAAAAGAAAGAATTGCGTGGTCTTGATCAGGCGTTTGTATTGAATACTGTTGAAGAATATTTTCGTAAGAATCCGGCGTTCTTGAAAGAATTTGTTTCAAAGCCATTCAATGAGAAGAGTTCTGTGACAAAGATTATTATTAAAGATGTGAGGGCTTCATTGCGACGAGTCTATGGATTGTTTCGTACACAGGGAAATGTTACAAAAGAAGACGTAGAGAGGTACTTTGCGAGTAAGTATGGAAAGAAAGCGTTGGTGGAATTATTATCCCTTCATCATTCTACAAAAGAGAGATTAGAGTTTTATCAACAGTTGTATCAAGATGTGTTTAGAATTACAGGTGATCCTCGTTCTATTATTGATTTGGGATGTGGGTTGAATCCGTTGTCATTACCATTGATGGGACTCTCTGACGTTCGATATTATGCATATGATGTTAGCAAACAGGAGATCGCGGTGTTGGATTATTTTTTTAGTCGTATTGCAAAATTATATCCTGAAATTAATGCTCGTGCGCAGATTTTAGATATTTCCAATGTTGAGGGCGTAAGACACCTGCCAAAATCTGATGTCTGTTTCATGTTCAAAGTCACGGATCATCTTGACAAAGGCAAAGGACATAAAATGACAGAAGAAGTGTTGAAGGCAGTCCCGACACGCTTTATTGTGTTGAGTTTTGCCACCAAGACCATGAGTGGCAAGGAAATGACTGCGCCACGTCGTGGTTGGGTTGAGTATTTGTGCAATCGATTGGGATATACTTTTGATGTGTTGAAGTATGACGGCGAGATTGTGTATGTGGTGGTGAAGAATAAATAAGCCCAATCTTTTTATAGAAGCTTTCTAAATAGGATACAGAATGTTACCTTTTACGTATATCACCACACATGAGCAACTCAAAGCGGCTGCGAAAGAATGGGAAAATCTGTCTGAACTGGCACTTGATCTTGAATGTGAGAATAATCTACATCATTATGGCACTTATATCTCGTTGATTCAGCTTTCTACTGGCACGAAGCATTGGATTGTGGATGTGCTTTTAGTGGGCGATATCTCCCCACTGCTGGATGTATTTAGGAATAAAAACGTGCTTAAAGTCTTGCATGACATCAGTTTTGATGTGCGGATTTTGAACTCACAGTTTCGATGTCAACTCGAACCATTCTTTGACACGCAACTAGCCTGTTTCTTTTTAGGAAAAGAACAATGTGGATTGGGGTCATTGTTAGGAGAATATTTTGGAATTGAGAAAGATCGTAAGTATCAACGGGTGGATTGGACACGACGACCTTTAAAGGATGATATGTTGTCCTATGCAATTACTGATGCAGCGCATTTATTGGAGTTAAAGAGGCGATTGATTGCGGAATTAAAAGTAAAAGCAAGATTGGAATGGGTCGAACAAGAGTGCCGTTATCATGCTACTCAAGAATTAAATTATCAAGAACAAGAATATGATGATGTAAGTGGCGTCAAGCGTTTGCCACCGGTTAATCGTGCTGTGGCGCGTGTTCTTTTTGAAGAGAGAAAACGATTAGCGCAAAAGATGGATAGGCCCCCATTCATGATTTTCGCTAATGGAATACTTATTGAATTAGCGCAGAATCCTCAAACCACTGTCGAATTCTGGAGAAGTGTACGAGGGGTTCATCCCATGGTCCATACGGATGCGGAAATCTTTGCATCACGCGTGAAATTAGCTCTTGGTGAATGTTCTGCTAATACTGCGTGTGCTAAAACGGTTCGGTTAGCATTAACAGAAGAACAAAAACATCAAATTGATGTAATAACACAACGACGTAATTCGCTTGCAGAGAAACTGGGGATGAAAGCTTATTTATTGATTGGCACAGATGATATTCGAGAAGCTGTAGTGTCACAGTCTTTGGATCATGTGCGAGAGTGGCAACGAGAGTTGTTGAGGAAGGAGAAAGTTGTGGAGTTTTAGCGAGGGATTGGCAAAGGTCCAGTATATTTATCATTTAGATATTGTTCAAGATCTTTTCCTGTTCTTGCTGATTGTAAGAATTGAAACCATTTTGCAGCTTCCCATCCGAAGAGAGATGCATCGTAAAGACAGGGTTCTGAAGTAGGTAGAAAATCTATTTGATGTTGTCTGTGATTATATTTTCCCACGGTAATCTCTCCAACTGAGGGATATTGACCACGTATATCCCAGTTCATAGTGGTAACGAACATATCATCTAATTGAGACCCATTAAGAGAAACTACACCAAGGTGAGAAGGATCTTCAGGATCTATTTGATAAACAGGTTCGAGAATTTCTAATACGGGATCAAGATCGATAATTGACCCTCTACGCCCGCCTTCGGGAAAAACCCGGTATACTTTTGCTGCAGGTAACGCTGGTTCGTCAATTGACACACAATTATGAACACGTGCTTGATAGGGATTTTGAGCTAGTTTTGAGGTAATATGATCTAACGGATGAGTCATGACATGATAATAATACTAACTAGCTATAAATTTATCCCTCTAAAGTGATTACATTTATTAGTGATTACATTTATTGTAGGGGTCCGCGAAATCTTCTTAAATAACCATCTCACCAAGTAATTTATGGGTCATTTTATGCCTGATGAGCAACGAGCTCGTATTGAAACATTAATGTTTGATGGTTTAGGCGATAGCCTGCCTGAAAGACTTCTACGTACAGAGCTCGGACGCTATGTTGAGGAGTTTGGTCAAAATGATCCTGATGATGCTATTCGCAATTTTGCTCAATATCAACAGGAAGTCTATGTTGGGGGTAAGACGCCAGAGTTAGGAAGAATTATTGCCTGTCTTAATCCAACATTTATTGCTAAACCTCAAGCCATTCAACTTTCTCATCATGGCCAACGAGTCTGGACGACTGCATCGGTAAAGGAAAATGGATTTCGCATGCAATTACATGTCGGTCCCCACGAGGGGTTTACACATCCCAATATTACTGCTGTAACACGACAATTTACTCCCTATGATCTTCGTCTTTTTCCAGAATTGCATAATACTTTAGAACAGCTTCCTGTCATGATTGGTGATGCAGAACTTATCAATCGGCAACATACCCATCTTGCAGGTTTTAATCGCATCCAAGCTCGGCTCCCAGGAGCAACGTATTGGCCACGAAAAGGAAGCAAAGGGGTCGAAGATGCTCTTCTAGAACAGTATTTTTCTCAAGCAACAATGTTTGTTGATGGAAATCCTAAGTCTGATTTTGAGGTTACTCTTTCGTTTCATAGCCTATTTGCAATTGCGGATCCAGAAACTTGGAATGAATCAAGAGAAGCACAACTCGCATCATTAGAATCATTATCACACTTACCAAAAGATTATCGACGGGTTAGTCAACTGCTCGATAGGCTAGAGGAGTATCTTACTGATCACGCTCTTAACGCACGTGTGGTTGAACGGCAGCGGATTAGAGATAAAAGTACATTGCTTGCGTATGTTCGACGTGCTGAATCAGATAAACTTGAAGGAGTTTGTGTAGCACAACATCTTGAAGGTGATGAAACAGGATTATTTGCTAGAACTATCAAAATCAAAAATTATGAAACGGTGGATGCAGTAGTATTAGGAGTATATCTTCGAGAAAATGAAACTGAACTTCAAGAAGACACTCTTGCAGGAGCATTGCTAGGTCTCTATGATCCTACATTAGGACGATATGTTCCTGCTTTCAAAGTTAATCTTGATAGCGAAGGACGCCAGATTAAAAATGATGATCAAAGAACAAGATTAGATACTCTACGTGCAGAATTAATGGAACTATTGTCTTCACGAATTAGTCTAGAGGGTTCTCTGGTCAAATTAAAAGATGTATACCTTGAGCATGGACAACGGATACTTTCAGATGCATTGGGAGGACGTATTGCAGGATTTGATGTAGATACATTCTTTGATAGTTTGCCTCGTGGACAGGATTTACTCAAACTTTACGATACATACAAAAAAGAAAAGGCTGACTTTGATAGTGGTCAAAAAGGGACAAAAAAGTCAAGCGGTAAAACGGAGAGTTTTATTTACGAACATAGAGAATTATTTAGTTCTCTCTATCGATTTGAAGAACAAGATAGTACTAAGTTTGGGATTATTAAGAAGTATTTTGATAGGTGGTCAGATGTTAAAGATAAATCTGCTGCATTACCGAAGCCGACATTACTAGTCTCTACTGATGAACCTATTGTTTTGGAAGCTAAAGTCTTTGACTTAAAATATAATACCTGTTCATACGCAATCGGATTTGATCCAGAACGTGGAGAAAGCTTACATATCACAAATTGTTTTGCAGAACGAGTGCGACGTGACAAAAAATCAACAACTGATTTAGGAACAATTGCTCAGATTGCAGCAATGTATAGTGTATGAAGATAGATTATAGCACATTTTTTATAGATGTTTTATTCTTACAAATTTATGAATTTTTCTCACGAGCTCCTCATCTGGTACTCCCTCCACAAACGAGATCTTCCTTGGCGGCATAATCCCACACCCTACCAAGTGTTGGTCTCAGAAATCATGTTGCAGCAGACGCAAGTGCCACGCGTGATTGAGAAGTATAAAGAATTCTTAGGTTTGTTTCCCACACTCGAAGCACTAGCGAAAGCCTCTAAAGCAGAGGTGATTCAAGCTTGGAGTGGATTAGGATATAATCGACGTGCGTTATTGTTGCAGAAATTTGCGGTTGATGTGGTCAATAAGTATGAAAGAAATATTCCTCGCGTGCGTGAGGCGTTGATAAAATTACCAGGTATGGGACCATATACTACTGGTGCAGTGCTTTCGTTTGCATTTAATCAGGAAGAACCGGCGATTGATGTAAATGTGCGTCGTATTTTTTTACGTTACTTTGAAGGGAAAGATCAAGGAGAGCCACTAGATAAGACTGGTGAAAAGAAATTGTTTGATTTGGCTAAGAAGGAGATCCCTTTTGGAAAGAGTAGCATGTTTCACAATGCGTTGATGGATTTTGGTTCGTTAGTGTGTATGCGTAAGAATCCAGTGTGTTCATCTTGTCCGTTGCGTCAGGAGTGTAGGTTTTTTCCGTTGTACGAAAAAGATTCAGTAAAGGTGTTGCAAGTACGTGAAAAGAAAGTAGAGCAGGGCGTGTGGGAGATAGGTAAGTTTATTCCCAATCGGATTTTTCGTGGTCGAATTGTAGAATGGGTACGCAAAAACGAGGGACAGAAGATTGAAATTAACGAGTTGGGAAAGGCAGTAAAGAAAGATTATAAAAAAGAGGAAGAAGAGTGGTTGTTGATACTTTGTTCCAAGTTACAAAAAGAGGGATTGTTTCATTTTAGTCAAGAAAAAAATATGATTATATTTACGCTTTAGATATTTCCCTTCTCCACTGCCGACAAACATATAAATGGGTTCTGGCTGGAGGGTAGTATGGAGCCGTTTCATAAATTTCTGGATCATACAGCTGACGTCTTCTTTGTGGCAAAAGCAGAAACGTTGCCGCAACTCTTTGAACAGTGTGCTTTGGCGGTTGAGGAGACGATGGTTGATGTAGAGATGGTGCATCGTAAAACAAAAATTAAGATTGTAGGGGAAGATAAAACCGTAAGTAATTTACTCTATGATTTTTTGGATGATTTAGTGTTCTTTAAAGATTATCAACAATTAGTATTTAGCAAATTTGAGATCACCATTGAAGAAAAAGAGGGAAAATATAGTTTATTGTGTTGGGCGCATGGTGAAAAAATTGATCACACTCGCCATGATCCTAAAGTAGATATCAAAGCAATTACACGACATATGTTTGAAGTATTCAAGCAAGATAATTATTGGAAAGCCCAAGTGCTGGTGGATATTTAGAATTCTCTGTTTTTATTTTTCCCACATAATGTTTTTAAAATAGATATTATCTGACTCTTTTGATAGATGAGGAGGAAACCATGATTTCAATTGTTGCGTATGGTGGCAGAATGCCAATGTGTGGTGGGGAAGAGTTGTTAGAACGAGCAGCACAGATGGGTGTTATCAATCCTAGATTATCACTTTATATTCCTACCAGAACCACAAGTGGGTGGATGCATGCAAATCTTCCATGGGGTCAAGAACTTCAACCAGGTCAAGTGCTTGATAGTCATGGTAATGTGTATGATCTTAATGAAGTAAGAATGAAAGTTCTTCAACGTGATCTTGATAGATTTAATGATGCTTTACGAACCCCTTGGGAAAGATCGAGAGATGGCGTTCGGAACTTAATTGGTAGTTCTTCTTATGGTGAAACAAGATTAACTCCTGTAATGCCGGATCAGAAACTTCCTCTACGAGACACAGGTTATGATTTAGGAAGAGTAATTAATTTTTAAAACTAGGTTCTTTTTCTTCTTTCTCTTTAATTCTGACCATAAGTTATTTAATACATTGTTTCTTTAATATCCACATGCCTTCCGCAATCTTGATTCACAATCTAACCAAAAAGTATCCAAACAGTGTTGCCCTTCACGGTATCTCTCTTGACATTAAAGAGGGAGAATTCTTTGGGTTGCTTGGTCCTAATGGCGCGGGTAAAACTACGACTATTGGCATTCTTACTGGTCTGACTACTAAAACATCAGGAGATTGCCATCTATTTGGAAAGGATGTAGAAAAAGAATACAAAGAAGCACGTACCCTTATTGGTCTTGTACCCCAAGAATTTAATTTCGACATCTTTGAAAAAGTATACAATGTGCTTGATTTTAATGCAGGGTATTTTGGTATGCCTAAAGCAGAACGAGTAAAACGTATTGAGGAATTGTTGGTACAGTTAGATCTTAAAGACAAGCGAAATGCTCCAATGAGAACTCTTTCTGGCGGAATGAAACGCAAGGTCATGATTGCTCGAGCATTAATGCATAAACCACGAATTTTAATTTTAGATGAGCCTACGGCAGGCGTTGATATTGAAACGCGAAAAGCTTTGTGGGAATATTTGAAAAAGTTAAACAAACAGGGGACCACAATCTTACTTACAACACATTATCTTGAGGAAGCTGAAGAATTGTGTCAGCGTATTGCGATTATTAATCATGGTAAAATTATCAAATTAGATACAAAACAAAATTTGCTTAAAGAGCATGGCGAGAATGCAACGCTTGAAGAAGTGTTTCTTAAACATACGCGAGGTGGTCCGCAATGAATTTGATTCCATTTTGGACATTGGTGCGTAAAGAAGTAGTTCGCGTGCTGCGAATTTGGACACAATCAGTTATTCCTCCGATTCTTACTTCATCATTATTTATCGTTATTTTTGGAACTGCGGTGGGGTCGCATATGCCACCGATCCATGGCGTACCATATCTATCGTTTATTGTACCGGGCTTATTGATGATGGGCGTGATTATGAGCGCATATATGGCAACTTCATTTTCCTTGTTTATACAGAAATTTCATGGAAGTATTCAGGAATTATTGTTGTCCCCAATTTCATATTGGCAGATCATTGGAGGATTGACTATTGGTGCGCTTTTTCGCGCGTTGTTAGTAGGACTTGGAATTGGCATTGTAGGTTTATTGTTGACGCCAATTACAATCCATAGCGTCTTTGTTTTACTTTTCTTTATGATTATGACATCACTGCTCTTTGCTTTTGCAGGAATTGTTACTGCACTCTGGGCAAATAATTTTGATCAGATGAACGTCTTTTCCACATTTGTGATTACTCCTCTGACTTATTTAGGTGGTATTTTCTTTACAGTGGGAACATTAGGACAACCTTGGCAGACGTTGATGAAATTAAATCCCATCCTCTATATTGTTGACGGATTTCGCTATGGATTTTTAGGAGCCAGTGATATCCCCCTGGTTTATTCGATGTTGGTGACAACGGTTTTAGCTTTAGGATTCTTTGTTGTGAGTGTATATCTATTTAGAAAAGGGTATAAGATCAGAAGCTAAGAAGCTGAAAAGAGAAAATTGAAAAGTAATTTAAAGTTGAATTTATTCTGTAGATCATGCCAGAAACACTCTTCTCTCTTGCTGAACAGATCCGTCGTTGCACAGCATGCCCTCTCTGGAAAGGTCGAACTCTCGCGGTGCCAGGTGAAGGACCAAAAAATGCAAAGATCATGGTTATTGGTGGTGCTACTCATGAACAAGAGGATCGGGAGGGGTTGCCATTGGTGGGTAAGTCTGGAACGCTTTTGAAAAAAATGTTTGAAGAGATAGGTGTTGATTATTCTACACTCTTTATTACCAATAGTGTGAAATGTCATGTTGCGACGCCAAAAGCACCAACGCTTGCAGAATGTACAACCTGCAAGAAGTTATGGTTAGACCAGCAGATTACACTTTTGAATCCACAATTAATCATTCTTCTAGGCGAGGTTGCATTGCGTTCATGTCTTGGAAAGAAGAGCCTTGATGAAGTACACGGTACAACCATTGAACATAAATCAAGACAATATTTTGTGACCTATCATCCTGAAACGGCGTTACATTCTGTTTTGATTCAAGTAAAAATGAAAAGAGATTTTGTAAAATTGAAGAAGATAATGTTTAATGTTTAGAATGATTTTGAGGTTTATTACCACTGTTATTAAGATATAGAAACATTAATGCAACAGGAAGAACATAGTTTTTTGATGATGACAAACCTTGACGTGAGCCTTGAGAAAAAGGTAATTCTGCAGGGTCGGTAGGGATTAAAGAGTCAAGAGAAAGACCATTCATTCTTGTGAGTGGATGATTAAGGGGTGTTGCTCCAATTCTTCCATACGAGGGTGCAGTTGGTACATTTGATAAAGCATTAGAGGGGAGGGCTAGGGGATTATATCCAGAGCCCATTACAGCAGATCCATTATATCGCGGTTGGATTGAAATGATATAGAGCTGATTGCCAAATTGTAAATCAGAATTACTTCCGGGAAGTCCATCGCCGGTGATAGGGTTATGTAGTGTGTATGTCATAGTGTGACAGTGTGATGATTTATACTAGTATGAAGATCTTAGAAGATATAACTCTTTGGGAAAATGTGAGACAAAAATGTCAGATTGGTTTATTCTATTAAGTTATCGATGTCTCTGGGAATAGAGAACTTTAGACTATATTGTTTCATGTTTACAGTATCCAAAACACCCAAGCTTAAAAGATTAGCTTATTTTCATTGGAAAATAGGTATTGATTGGTCTAAAGATACCCAGTGAGTTGTTAAATTTGGCATTACTCAAATAATGATTATTTCTTTACCTTGAATTTTCTTTCTTTTCATTTAGACATTTAACACACGATGCTTTAGAGTAATCTATGATCATCCCTATCTGGTTGAAAGTTATGCTAGTTTTTATCTCATTTTCAGTAAAATCCTGATTACAAATAGTACATGCTGTCTCCATAAATAATACCTCTCTCAATCATTAAATCTTCCTATGTTTAAACAGAGTAAGAGTTCTAATTTTGCTTTTAAATCTTTATAGCAAATAGTATACATGTTAAATTCGCAGACTACTAATATTGGGGTAAATCACAATTTCCCAACCTATATTCTCCACAAGCGTAAAAACTATCTTCTTCAGAATATATTTTCTACAAGCGTAAAAAACGAGGGAGATGTATATATCCCAGAAAAGAAGTAGCGGGGGAAGGATTTGAACCTCCGACCTATGGGTTTCTTGAGCCCTGCGTTCAAAATTACGAACGCGAATGAGTATATGAGCCCATCGGGAACTCCTGACTCCCCTACCCCGCTATACTATTGCAAGAAGGAGTTTCTTTTAAAAAGGTTCTGTTTTCTTTGGGTTAAATGCGAAGCACTACTCTTCGCTGTTTTCTTCTGCTTTTTGCAAAATTCGTAGAATTGATTGATGGCATTCTCCATTAGAGAGAACGATGGGTAAGAGATAGTCAAGAATACAAGGATTTAATGGTATAGGAGAGCCATTTGAAAGAGTTGCTTTTCCTCCTGCTTCTTCTAAGATTAAGAGAGGAGCGCAAACATCCCATATTTTTACACTCTTTTTTTTATAGAGAACAATATCATATATACCACTAGCAATAAGTCCAATTTTAAGACCGAAACTTCCTCGAATGTCCAAATTACCAAAATGAAATAGATCATAGAGAGCTTTTGCGTCAGGGTCAGTTTTAATTCGCGAACTTGCAACGGCACGACATTCTCGAATTAATTTTCGACTTGAAACATGAATCTGTTGGTCGTTGCAATATGCTCCTCTGCCCGAAACAGCATGGAACAGTTTGTCTTGTCGAGGGAGATAGACAACACCCACTAGAACTTTCCCCTCTTTGAGAAGACCAATTTGAACTGCAAAATCATCAGTTTTTTTGACAAAGTCTCGACTTCCATCAAGAGGATCTATTATCCAAACATAAGCTCCTTGGGGTATTGTGGGAGGTTTGGTTTCTTCACAGATAAAAAAATGGTGAGGGAATTGTTCTTTGAGTTTTGAAACAATAAGACGTTCTGTTTTGGTGTCGACTTCAGTTACAATATTATCTTTTTCGTTATTTTTAATCTTTACTTGATATTCACGGTTATAATAAGACAAAATGAGTTCTCCTGCTTGCTTAGCAACCTGTTGCGCAGCTTTAAGAAAGAGTTCAAAATTATGTTCGGTATTAGGGATCATACTTTTTTGAGAGACGATTTTGATAGGATATGAGCAAAAGTGAGATATAAATCATTCTTCTTATGCTTTTCGTTAGTAGAGTTAGTTGATGAGCAAATACGATTTTGTTGAAAACTTACCTTTTCGGGTAGGTAGCGGCTGTCGAGCATTCGGCTGTTTTTTCTTGTGAAAATGACATTCCCCGTATGGGGCACCCCCCATGTCGTCTTTAATGTTAGAAAGAAGAAGCTCGACCCTCAATGCCGCTACCAAACTTTTCAACAAAGCTAGAAAATACCTAAAGAAAAAGGTTTATATAGCTGGAAAACGAATAGATTTTTATGAAAGAAGGTGGTAAAGAGACTCATTTTAAAAGTTCTCGAAAAGTTCTTTTGGCGGTTGTTGTATTGTTAGTATTTACTCTTTTGTTTATCATCCCTCTTGCGTTTGTAGCTCTTGATTCAGTACCTACTGGAAATGTAGCGTTGATTCCAATTGAAGGCGTCATATCTACGCAGCAGGGAAGTTATTTTGGAGAAAGTTTTGCTTCTTCAACACAAATTATTGACTTTCTAGAGCAAGCGGAACAAGATTCCTCAATTAAAGCGATTGTTCTGGAGATTAACTCACCTGGAGGATCAGCAGTTGCGTCTGATGAAGTAAGCGCGAAAATTAAGAGCATTGAAAAACCAGTTATTAGCGTTATTCGAGAAGTCGGGGCGTCAGGAGGATACTGGATTGCCTCATCTACGGATTATATCATTGCTAACCGAATGTCAATTACCGGAAGCATAGGAGTTATTTCGTCTTACTTAGAATTTGATGGGTTAATGGAGAAATATGGTGTTGAATACCAACGTCTTGTCGCGGGAAAATATAAAGATTTGGGAACTCCTTATCGAGAACTAAATCCACAAGAGGAACATATCTTGCAGAATAAGTTGGATGTAATCCATCGTTTTTTCATTGAGGAAGTTGCGCAAAATAGGCACCTATCTTACGAACAAACAGAGCAACTGGCAACAGGAGAATTTTTCTTAGGCATTGAAGCAAAGCAGAATGGGTTGATTGATGAATTAGGAAATAGAGATTCTGCTAAAGTACATCTAGAACAAACCTATGGGTTAGAGAACGTAGAATTTTTAGTGTATCAACGTCAGCCTGGATTTCTGGAAATACTCACTACTGCTTTGATGCCATTCTCATTTCATCTTGGAGAGGGAATTGGTTCTGCGCTTATTCAAACACCTTCACAGACACAGATCCAAGTATAATCCAGTCCAAATGTTTTTCACACTAGTAGCCTAAGAAAATATTAAAAGAGACCAAGATGAAAGTAAATATTTTGAAAAAAACGACTATATTTATACTGAGTATAATCGCTGTGTGTATTTCTCTTACAGTAGTTTTCTCTGCAGATGTTGAAAAAGTAAGCGAAGAGGTTGTCGATGCTGTTCAAGAAGAAGGAAGCGCACGCGTAATTATTATTCTCAAAGATCAATCACAGCGTAATGTTGAGCAAGAACAACAAGAGATATTAGATGATTTGGAAGAGCTTGTAGAAGTACAACAAAGTGACGTAGAGGAAAATGGAGATCTTGTAGATATTAATAGTAAAAGCGATCGTGTTGAGAGCTTAGAGCAAGAAGAATTGTTAGTTTCGCAAGATACACTTCAAGTTGGAAATGACTTTTTGCTTACCAACGAATATGAGACCATTTCCGCACTAAGTGCCGTGGTTACGCAAGATGCGATTGATGCGTTGGAAGAAAATTCTCTTGTCCAACAAGTAATTATTGATGAAAAAGTGTCTCTGTTTTTGAATGCCAGTGGACCATTGATTGGAGCTGGGCTCGTTCAAAATCTAACATACCTTGGATTAGGGATAAATGGATCTGGACAAACAGCCTGCGTTATTGATTCGGGAATTGATTATCGACACAACGCATTTGGCGCTTGCTCACCAATGACATATACTACTTCTGGTGTGCAAGAAAATTTGTCAACGGCAATTGAGTCGGCACATCCTTATGCTAACAATGCCAATGTAACATTTACGATTTATCGGGAAAATTATACTTCCATGGCAATTCATTTTGTAAATATTAGCCTTGAAGCGCCAAATAGCTCTGCTGATGCATCTGATCGGGTGTTTGTGTATGATGGACAAAATCGTACTGTTGCAGTATACAAAGGAAATTTGAGTAATATCTGGACCCCACATGTGAGTGGAGGAATGATGAGCATACAACTCGTTACAGATAGTTCGATTACCAATTACGGTTTCTATGTTGATGCGATAATTAATGGCACTACGAACACCACTGCTAATTGGAGTACATGCGCAGGCATTGCAGGGGGATTTGATTTTGTAAATAATGACGCTGACCCAATGGATGATAATGGTCACGGAACACACGTGTCTGGAACTATTGTTTCACGCAATGAGACCTATCGGGGAATTGCTCCTGCTGCAAAAGTTGTCGCGATGAAATCCATGGATTCGAGTGGAAGCGGATATTTTAGTGATATTGATGCTGCGATTGAATGGTGTATTCAAAACAAAAATGTGTACAATATTTCGGTGATTAGCATGAGCTTGGGAACGACAAGTTACCATTCAAATTCCGCATGTGATTCTTCGTATCCTACTACTGCGGCGATGGTCAATAGTGCGGTTGGTGAAGGTATAATGGTTGTTGCTGCGTCGGGAAATGAAGCAACGATTAGCGGTCTCTCTTCGCCTGCGTGTATCACAAATGTAACAGCTATAGGCGCAACGACAAAGGCAGATGCCGTGGCGAGTTATAGTAACAGCGGTACACGATTAGGATTGCTTGCGCCTGGAGGAATATCTGGCGGAGCTTCAGCGTGCACGAACGGTGATAAAATTTGCGCACCTTATTTAGATAATACCTTTTCTGCTCTTGCCGGCACGTCTATGGCAACGCCTCATGTCGCAGGCGCAGCATTATTGATGGCTAACTATTGGAGCACGGTTCATAGTAGAACTATTACCCCCACAGAGATGTATTTGACATTAAATCAAACTGGAATCAGAATAAACGATACTCGAAATAATCTTACGTTTAGTAGGATTAATGTTTCTGGTGCGATAAGTCCAATTCTTACGTTTATATCACCAACACCCGCAAATAATTCTGTAGTAAATAATACGTTCACGTTAAATGTAAGCTCTTCGCAGCCTTTGTCAAATGCGACAGCAGAACTTATTTTTACCAATGGATCCACCCTGTACCATCTGTTAACTCAAAATAATGCAACACTTTTTTCTTTAGTGGTTACGCCTTTAGTAAATACGAGTTATCTTTATCGTGTCAGCGGCAACGTGAGTGGATTAGTGACAGGATATACCCTGCAGCGAAATGTGAGTGTGGGAATTAATTCAAGTCAACCTACCGTTACAATTTCAAGCCCAAATAATGGCACGGTAGCAGAGTTAGGACAGGTATTGTCTTTTTTAGGAACGACAACAGGGTTTGAGAGTAATGTGTTAAATTATACTTGGAATTTTACAAATCATGGACTTAATTTTTCTACACAAAATGTATCGTTGGAGTTATATAAAGCAGGTAACGAAACTATTATTTTTAATGCAACTGGCGCAGGACAGGGAAATATTACTTCGCATACTATTTTTGTGAATGATACTAAATCCCCAACAGTTCTTTCTCAAACATTTAATTCACAGGTTCACATCCAGCGTGATGGATACCAATGGATCAATGTTTCAGTACTAGATTATTCTAACATATCTAATATGAGTTTGGTGATTGGATCGAGTACACTTAACAATACGTGTAGTGGAAATAGTTCTTCGCAGAGTTGCGTGTGGTTTTTGAATAATTTTTCTACGGGAACGTATGAATTTACGTTGACCACATCAGATAATTTTAGTATACGCCATGATAATGCGACGTCTCTTTCATTTACAGTTACATCGTGTAGCGACAGTTCCAAAAACGGTAATGAAGCTGGTGTTGATTGTGGCGGTTCTTGTACTGCAAGTTGTCCTACTACTTCGTCTTCAAGTGGAAGTTCTGGCGGAGGGGGAGGAGGAGGAGGAGGTGGCGGAGGGGGCATAGCTCCTGCCAAGAAAGCAGCGACGACCACCCCGGCAGAGCCTGCAAAAGTGGAAGGTGAAAGACTACAGAAAGCAAAGTCAAATGACAACGGAAAACAGAGTGTTGTAGCGGGTGAGAAAAAAGTTGGCGAGAATATTGCGGGTGCAGACCAACACAAGGAAGTTGGTCAAGATTCAAATCGTAATCGCTTGCCATTCGTCGGTGCGGCAATTAATGTGTATAGAGATCTGAGTTCATCTACAAAAGAGGCAGTGTTAGTGGTTTTTGTGTTGGTTATTGCTGGGTGTTTCTTTGGGATTGGCAGAAATAGTTTGAGAAAAAGAAGAATAGATCAAAAATAGAGAAATAAGTGTGACCTGTATAATCTAGACTACTCCCAAACATTTAAATAGCATTTTTGTCTTTATTCTCCTAAAAAGAGCAGAATTAGTATTATTAGTATTGATTGTACTATCAAAAAAAGAGCTGGTGAGATGAAGTACGAAATTTATTGGGACAGAGTAGCTATTCTTGTAGGTTTTGTTGCACTTGGCGGTCTGTTTGGATGGGGATTTTTTTTTAATGGTGAGTTAACTGAGTTTGGTGATTCTAACCTTGTAGGGTATGTGATTCTGGAACAAGGTGTTCGTGTGAGCACTGAAAAAATGGATGCAGCGTTGGTTCAAGAAATCCAAAATGGAGAAACCCAACCAAGAGTCATTGTTGTTTTAGAAGAGCCAGGATTTCAGGAACAAGAAGAATTTTTGGAGAATTTGGCAGAAGAAGTTGATATTCTTGATGTTTCACATACTGAAGTATCACCAGAGGTTGTAGAACAACACCATCAGGAAGAATTGAGCAGAGAAAGTGACAACGCAGCCGAGTTTATTGTAACACAGAAAAGTGAAGCACAAGCGTTTATTGCAGGTGAAATAAAAGATCCAATAACACTGGTAGAACTTACTAAAAGTGAGAATGTTGCCAAAATAGTATTAGATTATCCTGTTGAATTAACTCTTGATGAATCAGCGCCAATGATTGGAATAAACACATTGTTAAATTTTTCAACCAATCTCACACGACATGGTGAAATGAGAAGTGTATGTGTTATTGATACTGGTATTGATTATACGCATGCAGCATTGGGGAGTTGTAGTCCCGTCGCTTATCAGCTTGATGGAAACACCGTTAACGGATCTGGAATTATTGAGTCTGAACATCCTTACAATGATTCACTCGAGAAGGTATGGCAAGTAACGATGCCTGGTTTTGATCGGATTGCAATTCATTTTTCCAATATCACCCTTGAGCCTATTGAAAATGGTGTTGATACATTAGATCGAATTTATGTGTATGATGGACTAAATCAAACTGTTGCAATCTATAAATCAACAGCGCGCGATATCTGGACACCAAGTGTTGAGGGGGATACAATATATGTGAAGTTAATAAGTGATAGTTCAGTTACGGGATATGGATTCTATGTAGATCAAGCAATTAATGGGACAACGCAAACAACGATGAATTGGAGTAATTGTTCTCTCGTACGGGGCGGATGGGACACGTTTAATAATGATGTTAATCCTATCGATGATCATGGTCACGGCACACATGTAGCAGGAATTATCGCGTCGCAAGATGCCACCTATAAAGGGATTTCGCCTTATAGTTCTTTGGTTGCGGTGAAAGCATTGGATAGCCAAGGATCAGGATATGCGTCTGATGTGCTTGCGGGATTAGAGTGGTGCACCAGTAATGCACAGAGATATAACATTAGCGCGATTAGTATGAGTTTGGGATGCGGTGGACAAAGTTGTGTTCATTATCAAACATATTGCAATAATGACGTATTAGCATCTTCAATTAACAAAGCGGTGGGGAGAAATATTTCTGTATTTATTGCTGCAGGCAATAATGGGTGGAGTGATGGGATTTCAAATCCTAGTTGTATTCAAAATGTAACGCCAGTAGGTGGTGTTAATGCAAATAATGAAATGGTGTTTAACCGAGGAACGATTCTTGATGTTGTTGCTCCCGCAACTCAAATTATGTCGACTTCTCTTAATGGAGCATGGGCATCATTGAGTGGAACGTCAATGGCTACCCCTCATGCTGCGGCAGTGAGTGTTGTGTTACGCGACTTTTATCAAAAAGCATACGGCATTACACTTCTCCCCGATCAACTGGAGGCTCTTCTTGCAACGAAAGGGAAGAGTATTATTGATAGCGCATCATCACGCACATATCATCGATTAGATGTTCGCAACGCGACAAAGCCAACAGTAGAATGGATCTCGCCAAGTCCAGTTAACTCATCTACATTAGTATCATCATCGGTAATATTTAATGTGAGCAGCGATGTGCCATTTGCTGTGGTAACTTTAGAACAGCTTTCATTAAATCAAAGTTACCCAAATATGACTTACAATAGCACAGGAAATAATAATACCCATTATTGGTATAGTTTTACATTAACCAATATTTCTGAAGGGTTGAGACAGTTTCATTTCTATGGAATAGATTTACTTAATCAAACTAGCATAAGCGAACAGCGCGAGGTTTGGGTTAATTTATCGATCATTCCTCTCGTTGTTCACGTACCTGAAAATAATAGTTATCACCGTCAGAATGTGTCTTTGGAGATTAATGTTACAGATGTAGCAGACTTAAAGTATTATGTGTTTAATCAGTCAAGAAATATTGTGTTGAATTATACTAATGGATCTATGGCTAGGGGAATGCTACGAACATCATTTGGCCCATTAGGAGAGGGAAATTATACTTTGCTAATTAATGCAAGTGATAGTGAAGGTAATCAAATAGGATTAGATGAAAAAACATTCAAAGTCGATACTATGCTCCCTCAAATTACGGTTACATCACTGCTTACTGCTAATAAAAATAATGCGTTTAGTGTTACATTTGTGGTGAACGAAACTAATCTGAATACGAGTTCTTTACGTTTCCATACTAATATAACAGGGAATTGGAGCAATAACACTGTTATAGAAGCACAGGGATATACGTTTAATGCGTCCCAATTGCAACAAGAGAAAAGAGTGTATTATGAAATTTTCGCGACTGATTTAGCAAAGAATAGTAATTCCACTGGGTTGCTTTATGTTGATGTTGTTAGCCCTGCTTCTTTAATACTATCTCCTGCAAATGCCACGGTCATTGAGCTTGGAAGTCTTCTTAGTTATAGTTCGCAGGTTAATCTTACTGGAAATTATACCACTACCTGGTCTTTTGGTGAGGGGATAATTTCTGCGAATGGAAGCGGATCATATGAGTATCAAAAGACAGGGAGATATGATTTACTTTTGAATGCATCGAATGGTTCAACCTCGTTGAGTGATCGCCGAGTGGTAATTGTAAATGATACCACTCATCCTACTTTAGGAGAGACAAAGTATCTTGCCGAAGTTCATTTGCAGCGGGATGTTGTTCAACTTATAGAAGTGAATGCAAGGGATAATTCAGGAATCTCTACGATTTCGTTTGCTCTTGATGGAAATTTGCAAAATGGCGCCGGATGCAGTACTTTAAATAAAGCGATGAGTTGCACATTGCAGCTCTCTGATTTACGTAGCGGAGCTCATGTTCTTAACATTAGTGTTGTTGATAATGCTGTAGTGCCACATACTCTAACTTCATCCTATTCATTTAATGTGATTTCATGTACTGACACAATTCAAAATGGGAATGAAGCTGGTGTTGATTGCGGAGGATCTTGTTCAAACTCATGCGTTTCTTTAGAGGCACAAAAATCAGATCAAGCGCAACCTACTCTTACGGCAACCAATGACGCTGCTGCTGCTACGCCAACAACACAAACACAGGCACGACCAGTGAATTGGACTGGCGATTTGAAAGAGGAAAATCTAAGTTCAAAACAGATCGTATTGATGATCGTATGGGGAGTTATTGCAATTTTAAGTTTAGTCTATGCGATTTTTGTGAGACGAAAATAAGATTTATCAAGAACAATAATCTTTATAATCTGATTTCTAACGTGGGAACTATGACGTTAGATTCACGTTTACTTTCTGTCGTTCCACATGCAGTGTATGTCGCATTGCCCACATTTCCCCGTGAGATTGATGCAAGCTTAAAAGGATATGTCCTGTTAGGAAGGTTTCAAGAACCAACCCCAAACGAGGTTGTGGAATATGTAGCCAATCATGTTGATGAAGTTCTGGGAAATTCTGAAGAATTATATGGCAGAGGAGAATTACAAGAGAGATTTCCAGAGTTATTAAAAGAGTATATTCGAGATCGAAATGAAACCGTACATGATGTCATGTTACGTGTTGCAGAAAGTATTGGATGTCAAGATGCTAGTGTTTCACGTAATTATATCGAAGTTCGATTTGGGCTTTTGCCCAATGCAGATACAAAAACCATCCGAGGTACTGATCCTATTAAGATAGAGGCATACGAAACACTATTTGAAAATACAGAGTTATCTTTACGTGATCTTGGACAACAATGGAATTGTGTACTGTTGTGCACGGATAGGTGGGAACTGCCAGATTATACCGAATTAGAGACACTTATTCGTCATGGTGTTCGAGCTTCAGACACTTTAACTTTTTCTACATATGAAGCAGCAGAAGGTCTTCCTCAAGATGAAGTTAGCGCAGCTCTTGCATTACTTTATCAACAAGGATATCCTATACATTTAATCCCCCAGAGACAAACCGAAACGATTCATAGATATGCCATTGATTTGATAGGCGTAATGAGTCACGATGCAGAGGAGATAATAAGACAGGTTGAACGGAATACGCCCACTCCTAAACCAAGAGGATGGCAACCACGCCTTGCTTAGAATTGATTTTAAGAGCTGTTCGACGATTATAGAATTAGAAGGTGATTAATCGAGAACGTATCAAAAAAATAGAAATCGTTAAAAAGTTCCCCGGAAAAGGAAGTATGCAAATATTATATGAGGAGAAGATTATATGAAACCGTTCTGGTGGCAGCTAATAGTTGGTGTACTTGCGCTTGTTGTTTTTGGTATTCTTGGGTTACTAGGTGGACTCTTGGTGTATCCGTTGGGATTTACACTTCCGTTTGAAAATCTCGGTATGGGATACGAGGGATGGGCAATGTTAGGTTCTTTTATTGGTGTTACGTTAGGTGTCTTTCTTGCAGTCTGGGGCGTTGGACGAATGTGTAAAGTTAAGAAGAGATTAGGACGAACTGTTCTGGGTGTTCTTTTGGGATTAGTGTTAGAGATTTTATTGTATGATTATTCCATGCATCCATTCCTCTTTGTTGTGATTCTGTTGTTTCCACTCGCCGGAGGGCTGATGGGGTTTTATTTTAAGGAATTAAAAGAAGTGATTCTGGAATAGAGCTTTGTCCTAAAAGTGGTTAGCAGCATCAGGTCGAATCCTAAGCGATGAACTAATAGGTGCGTTATCAGGGGTTGCTCCATACGGGAAGATAGCACCATCAGAGACCACACAACGAAGGATTCGAAGCTGCTAACCCGAACGAAAGTGAGATTTAGGACAAAGCTGTGGAATAGAGTAAGTTTTATAAACCGCTTCTGGATTTTTGAGACTGTTGCACCGGTCGTATAGCGGTTAGTATGTTGGCCTTCCATATTCCCCTTCGAGGGTATAGGGGCACACTGCTCTTATGAAGAGAGCCGATGACCGGGGTTCGAACAACCTTTTGGAAAAGCTTGACCAAAACCGTTAAGCCAAAAGGTACGAAAGTCCCCGCCGGTGCACTTTATTTCTATACCCTGCTAATCCATAACATTTTTAAAAAAGACATCCAGTGTAACTCTGCCAAAAGAAGGGGCAAACACCGAATGTTTCGCGTAGAAAATCCAGCTGGTTATCTCTGATGTAAAACGTTCACCGTTCCTAGATTCTTTTGGCGATTATTTTCAATCACTCACGACCACTCTCGGTCAATAGACCGAGAGCATGCTCGGCTACGCCTCGGGTCGTTCGTTCGGACCCTGACCACTCCGATGAATTTTTTTCCGCTTCTCAACCACTTGTGAATACACAAGTGGAATTAGCAGATTAAACGACTGTTCTTGAAAATTTTAGATTCCGGCACTTACATTTGATAGTTTTGTGGTCACCCAGAGCTATTCTCCTCCTGTTTCACAGTAATCTTTATAAACGATAACGCAAGCCTCTACTATCTAAAAAAGGGTACCAGATGACGAGAATAAATCGTATTACTATTCATGGGTTTAAGAGCTTTGCCAATAAGACAGATATTCTCTTAGAAGAGAGGTTTAACTGTATTTTAGGGGCGAATGGCTCAGGTAAGTCAAACATAGGCGACGCGTTATGTTTTGTTCTTGGTCGGCTTAGTGCTAAATCGATGCGGGCAGAGAAAGCATCCAATTTGATTTTTAATGGTGGAAAAAATAAGAAACCAGCAAGTACAGGAACAGTGGAGATTGTTTTTTCTAATGATGAAAAAGAATTTCCTCTTGATGCAAAGGAGATAGTTATTACAAGAACTATTCAGAAAGATGGCGGAAGTACATATTATGTTAATAATAAAAAGAAAACTCGTACAGAGATTCTTGATCTGTTAGCTATTTCTAAAATAAATCCAGACGGATATAATATTGTATTGCAAGGAGATATTACCCGTTTTGTGACGATGACTCCATTAGAGAGACGCAAGATTATCGAAGAAATTAGTGATGTCTCTATCTATGAAGATAAAAAACATAAAGCAATGTTGGAGTTAGAAAAAGTAGAAGAAAAGCTCAACAGCGCAGAAATTATTCTTAAAGAACGTAAGACCTATCTTAAAGAGCTTAAGAAGGATCGCGATCAGGCATTGGAGTTTAAACAACTTAAAGATAAAATTGATTCTCATAAAGCCACATATATTCATCTCCAGATGCAAGATCGTAAAGCGAAGAAAGAAGTGTTTGATAAAGAGGTTGAAAAACATCAATTAAAGATTCAAGATTCTGAAAAGAAAGTGAATGAAGCAAAAGAAGCAATTGCCAAATTACGTGAACAGGTGGTTCAAATTAATCAAGACATTGAACAAAAAGGAGAGAAAGAACAAGTAGAAGTGCATCGTAAGATCGAAGAATTAAAAGTTAATATCGCCAAAGAGAAAACACGTGTTTCCACTCTCAAAGATGAGATTAATAAGATTGGTCAACGTAAAGAGCAATTCCGTCAAGAAGCGCGTGATCTTGAAGAAAAAGCTGATGCATCCCATGGTAAAAAGAAAGAATTAGAGCAAGTCCATAAAGAGAAAGCCCATGAGTTAAAACAAGTGGAAGAGAGTATCGCCCAATTCAAAAAGAAAAATAACATTGAATCTTCTGTAGAATTAGAAAAAGGAATTGAAGAACGAGACCATAAAATTGAAGAAAAACAAGAAGAAGTACAAAAGATTCGGGTTCGTCAACAAGAACTGTTACGAGAAAAAGACCGTATGGAGTATCAACTTCAAACAGTTGAAGAAAAAGTGCGCAAAGTTGCGGAAGTTGCTAAGCAAAATAAAGACCAAATTACTAATTTACAGGATCTCAAGAATAATTTTAAAGCGGCAACGCTACGTCTTAATACGTGCTTAGACCAGGACAGTAGTTTTGCATCCCAATTGGCTAATGCCCGACGTAATGTTGTAGATGCGCAAGAAAAACTTTCTAAAATTCAGGCTAAAGAGATGACTCTTCAGGCAAGTATTTCTAATAATCAAGCACTTAATAGTATTTTAAGTCAAAAGAAGAAGTTTCCCGGAGTATATGGAACAGTTGCTGAATTAGGACAAGTTCCTAAAAAATATGCACCTGCGTTAGAAGCAGCAGCAGCAGGTCGGATGCAATTTATTGTTGTTGATAATGACCAAACTGCGGCAGAATGCATCTCGTTTCTTAAAGCGAATAGATTGGGAGCAGCATCATTTATTCCGCTTAATAAAATTAAAACGCAGGAAATTTCGGGGGAAGATAAAGGATTATTAAAAACTCCCGGTGTTCACGATTTTGCAATTAATATTATTTCATTCAGAGCTGAATATAAAAAAGCATTTTTGTATGTTTTTGGCAATACACTCATCGTTGAGGATATTGATGTTGCGCGTAAAGTGGGTGTTGGAAGAATTAAAATGGCATCGCTTGATGGCAACCTTGCTGAAGCTAGCGGCGTAATGCGTGGTGGATTTAATGCTCGTCGAGAAAGTGTTGGTTTCTTAGAGAAGGATACCGTTGAAGAACGCGAGAAAATGGAAGAGGGTGTTGCTCAATTAGAATCGGTTATTGCTGCGTTAGAAGTAAAACGTGAAGGAAATATGCGTGAAATCACGTCCCTACGCACATCTAAAGCTGAGCTGGAAGCAGAAATAATTAAGTTAGAGAAAACATTACATCTGGAGACGGGCGATCTTGATGCAACGACGGCAATTAAAAAAGAATTAAGCGCACGACTTTTGGAGATGGATGAAGAGATAAATAAAGTACAACGGGAGATAGTGGCATTAAATAAAGATCTAGGAACCCTTAAAGAAGAGAAAAATGTATTACGTTCACAGGTTAATGAATTGCGCAATCCTCGCTTGCTCGCGCAGCTTACAGCATTTGAAGAAACCCGTCAACGATTACGGGAAGAAATGTTACGATTAGAATCTGATGCGAAGAATATGGGATCACAGTTAAGTCAATTAATTGCTCCCGAACAAGAGAAAATGAAAGAGATTATTAAACAGCATGATAAAGAAGAAGCGCAGTTTAAAGAAGAGATTCATCGATTGAGTGAATCAGTTCACGATCAAGAAAAAGTACTCGAACAAAAAGAGAAAGACAGTAAAGAATTCTATTCAAAATACAAAGAATTGTTTACGTTGCGTGAAAAAGTAAGCGCGCAAATTACTGCTTTGGAAAATGATACAGAGAAGTGGCGTGAACAGGCTCGATCTAGCGAACGAGATGTGAATTTAGTTTCACTGCAAAATGCGGAAATCAAAGCGAAATTAGCCGGATTGGAGGAAGAGTTTGCGCGATATCCCCATGCGGTTATCCTTGAAAATAAACATGTTGATGAATTAAAACAGGAGATTAGTAAGTTTGAAGTGATGTTAGGACAACTCTCTACCGTAAACATGAAAGCACTCGAAGTATACGACCAAATCGAACAGGAATATAACAAACTTATTGAGAAAAAAGAGAGTCTTGAAAAAGAAAAGACTGATGTGATGATGCTCATGAATGAAATTGAAACGAAGAAAAAAGAACAATTCATGAAAACATTTGAGATGGCTAATGAACATTTCGGCCGAATTTTTTCGACGTTATTTACGAAAGGAAAAGCCTATTTAGAATTAGACAATCCTACTAATCCCTTTGAAGATGGGTTGAGTATTAAAGTAAAAATTAGTGGAAATCGGTTTATGGATTTGAAAGCTCTTTCTGGTGGAGAGAAAACACTCACTGCTCTCTCGTTTATTTTTGCTATCCAGGAATATCAACCAGCCTCATTCTATATCCTTGATGAGATTGATGCAGCATTGGATAAACATAATGCCCAGTTATTAGCTAATTTGATTCAGGCATACAGTGACCGCGCGCAGTATATTGTGATTTCACATAATGATGCGTTGATTTCTCAAGCCAATACGTTGTATGGCGTCTCAATGGTTGATGGCATATCAAAAGTGACGAGTTTAAAGATATAAGAATCCAACTAAGTGATTTGGTTACGCGTTGGATTTTTAATGGGGAATTAATCATCAAACACCCAATGATGAAGTCCCCTATATAGGATAGAATGGTTTAGTTCTAAAGCCCAGTTTAGGACCATCTTGATATAACCTCGTGGTTTTGATCTCTCTATTGAAAACCAAACATTTATAAACCATAAAAAAATGATTTCTTTATCATTTAAGAGGTGATAGTAATTATGGCTACTCGAAAAAAAACAAGAGGATCTGCTTCTAAAGCTGCAGCTTCCAAATCAATGGAATCAGCAAGCTGTTCTTCAATGAAAGCAGGATGCTGGGACAATCATGCAGTTGCATATGCATTTGCAATTATTGCAGCAGCAAAAGTATTGTTAATAACAATTGTTGGAAAAATGGGCTTTGCCGCAGGATTAGTTGGTATGCTTGACACATATCTTATGTCTTATTCCTCAAGTCTATTAGGCGTTATTGCAGGTATGGCAGAAGCTGCTTTGTATGGTTTAGTTTGCGGTTTCGTTGTTTCCTGGCTCTACAATAGATTTAGTGCATAAATACATTTTTTATTTTTACTTCTTTTTCATTCTCTTTTTGTTTTTGAGTTGTTCTGTGGTTTTGATTTCTAAGTTAAATGGGCGAGGTTAATTTTTAGAGACAAAAAAGTAGACCACGGGTTATAAAATAGAAAAATAAGAAACAGTAGGATTATTAATCAAATCTCGACAAATTCGGTTTTAACTTGTTTTAATGAGGTTAATGATTTTATTTTGATAATACCTTTACGTGAGATTACATTCTTAGTAAATTCATAATACTCATCTTGGTTTTTGGCGCGCACTTTGAGAATCAACTCCCAATCACCCGTACAGATATCAACCGATTCAATCTGAGGATGTTTAGCAAGGTCCTGCGCTATTTTTTCGGGATTGCCGTATTCATCCGGAGAAAGGCTGATTAAGACAAAGACGCAGAAACCCTCATCAATTTTTTTGTAATCAAAGACTGCTTTGTAGCTTTTAATTGCGCCTTCTTTTTCAAGTTTTTTGATGTTATAATGAATAGTTGTTGAGGGTTCTTTGATCTTTTTAGCAATTTGAGATATCTGTGGTGTGCAGTAGCCCACTTTGAACAGATGAATTATTTTAGAGGAAATGTCTTTCATAAATTGTAGATTATACGATTATTTATAATATTTATGGTTTATTTTTGAATATTATACAGATTCTTTTATAATGGAAGACTCATCTTAGAAAAGTATGGAAAGTATATCAGCTTTAGAGATTGAAACAGAAAATGTTGCCAGTGCACAGAAAATCATTCAAAAACACCAATTGGAGGCAGAAGTGATTATGCATGAACACATGGAAGTAATCGGAGTTGATGCCCATATTGCATTACATGGTGGTACTCAGGAGGAATTACTAAAATGTTTGTGCTTCATGTCTAAAGGTCGACCACTTGCAGTTCTGGCATCAGGTGAAGTGAAGATCAATTGTAAGAAAGTGGAAAGAGTAAGTGGCATGAAGGATATACGCATGGCAACTCGTGACGAACTGATGACACATTTTGGTTGTGTGCCTGGTGGTGCCGGAGCTTTAACGATTCCAGACTCAGTTGCACTTTTTGCAGATACAAAATTGTTTGAGAAAAAGATTGTTGTTGGTTCGGCAGGTTCGCCGCACGCTGGACTAAAGATTAAACCAACAGAGATTTTGAAAGTGCGAAAAGTTGTGGTTGATGATTTCGCGAAGGAGGGATAGGAAAATGATACCTGAATTAATTGAGGCTAAGGCACAGCGTGCTGATCATCGGTATTGTAAGTGAAAATCAGATCGTTAGTAAAGATGAAAGCAACGCTAATTCTTTAGTTATTGAAACACTCCCTATCTTAGATTTAGATCACCCAGGTGCAAACGACCCAGCATATAGGAAAAGAAGAGAGGAGATTGTAGCTAAAGCAATTGAATTTCACAGATCAAATTCCATAAATAGAGACATCGCTTTGGTAAGTTACACACAACAAGAGCATGAAGTGTGGAAGCATGTCTCAGAGAAGCTTGCCGTGTTGCATGATAAACATGCTTGCTCTCTTTACAAAGAGGGTCGATCTCTGTTGACATTACCCACAGGAAATGTCCCACAACTACGAGATCTTAATCGAGAACTTGAACGAATTTCTGGTTTTCAACTTGAACCGATTCATGGACTTGTTAGCGCTCATGAATTTATGATGAAATTAAGTGAAGGCGTTATGTTATGCACACAGTACATTCGCCATCATTCTAAACCGGAATTTAGTCCTGAACCAGATATTATTCATGAAGTTTTTGGTCACGTCCCCATGTTTGTACATCCAGAAATAATTGCATTAAATAAACTCATTGGAAACGCAGCACGTAGAGCAACGGAAGAACAACTTTTGTGGTTAAATCGTCTTTACTGGTATAGTTTAGAATATGGACTGATTCAAGAACATACTGGAGTGAAAGCATTTGGTGCAGGACTTCTAGGCGGAATCAAAGATTGTATGAATGCATTTAGTGGGAATTGCGTGATTAAACCGTTTACCATCAAAGAAGTTATTGAAACTGACTATAATTATTCATTTGAGCAACCACTCTTTTTTGTGATACCTTCTTTGGAATGGTTACATAAAGAGATCGAGAGATTTATTAAGTCATTTGCTTGAGAAAAAAGATGAAACCGCTTACCCAATTTGAAATTTCACAATCGCTTACAATGCTTCCTGGATGGAGATCTGAAGACAACGAGCTCATTAAAGAGTTTATTTTTTTATCCTTTCGTGAAGCAATGACATTTTTGATCCGGGTAGGTTTTGAAGCAGAAGAATTGAAGCATCATCCAAAAATTATTAATAGGTACAGCAAGGTGACCCTATTCTTAACAACCCATGATGCAGGAGACAAAGTAACAAATAATGACATTGAACTGGCACTACGAATAGAACAGATCAACAAGTAGATGTCAGAAAAAAATAAAAAAATAAAAAATTCTCTAATTTTTCGCCATGCGAAACAGTGCTAACACAGCAACAATCGCCGTAGCAGGAGCTACGAATACTACCATCAGATTAAAGAATACGGCGATAGCTTGCCAGCCAAACGCTAATGTGGTAACGACGTCGCGGAGTGCACCAAAGCTTAACAAAAATGCCAATGCAGCAATCAGGAATAGACTGATCTCATCATCTTTGACATTAAGTAATCCCACAACTACGCCTAACACGGCCAGAGCAATAACTGCCCATTTTGGAACCGCAGTATAATTTAACAATGCAATAACTGCAGCTCCGATCAATCCAACAATAAATGCAATAACGCCTAATTTAGATCCCTTGCTCATAATATCATCCTCCAGGTAGATTTACTTTTGAGAACTTTGCCTAATTCATGTTTCTAGGCAAGGTTCACTTTATTTTTCAACAGCTTCATTAAGACGAATGTTCTCACCAATTGAATCTATCGCATGATCCCCTACAACCAAATCCTGTTTTAAAAAGCCACGATCAACCGTGATAGAAAGAACATTGTTGGTTTTATTAGTTCGATGAATCTCTTTTACTTTCCCAAGCTCATTGCCTTTAGAATCAAAAACTTTCTTGCCCAAGTATTCTGTAATAGGCACAATACTTAACAGTGCTGCTTTGTTAGTAATTGCAGTGATGTATTCTGAACCAACATAATCACTATCGTTAAAAAGACCTTTACTAATGGTTATACCTTCAACGTGCAACGTGATGGGATCAATGTGAATTGCTTTCACCACCCCTATCTCTTTACCACTACGATCAATAACTTTCTTGCCTTCAATATCTTTGGTTACAAGAAGACCATTCTTTGATTTTGCATGTCGACGAATTTGAGCCATATAATATCACCTCTATTTTCTCCTAGGCGGATTTCTTATATAAAATCCGTATGCTGGAGTTTTTATCAAAATGGCACAATGGGCGTTCTTTTTTTGTGTTTTGATAGTTTAAATTTAATCTTAAGAATAGAAAGTTAATCAAAATTAAGTTTAGAGATAGGTTTTAGCCTTTTCCATAAGCGGAAGAATTTTCTCTACTTCAGCTCTAGTTAGTCGTCCCAACTTAGCAAATGCCATTTCACCATTAGTTCCTTTATTCTCGCGGCTAAGTTGAAGCTTTGGTTGTCCATTATTATATGAAAATACCGCAACTGTAATCTTACTTTTATCTGAATCAAAAGAAGCACTGAAGATTTCTTTATCCATTGACTTATCGAAAGCGGCCATGTTTAGACATCCAAGTTCTGAACTTCTTTAGCATGTTTCTCAATAAAATCCCGACGTGGTTCTACTTCGTCTCCCATAAGAATAGTAAACATTTGATCAGCGACAACGGCATCTTCAACAGCAACTTGTTTGAGTTTTCGCACACTTGGATCCATCGTTGTCTCCCAAAGCTGGGTAGGATTCATTTCTCCTAGACCTTTATAGCGTTGAATGGTGAGTCCTTCCATACCACCCATCGCGGCTACTGTACGTTCTTTTTCTGCGTCACTGTATACATATTCAACTTTCTTGCCTTTCGCAATACGATACAAAGGAGGCATGGCAACATAAATGTGACCTTGCTCTACCAATGCTTTCATGTAGCGATAAAAGAATGTAAGAATTAAAGTCATAATATGCGAGCCGTCAACATCTGCATCAGTCATAATGATAATTTTGTCATAGCGTAATTTTTCAATATGAAAATCATCTCCTGCACCAGTTCCAATGGCAGTGATCATGGTGATGATTTCTTTGTTTTCAAGAATCTTATGTAAACGAGCTTTTTCAACATTGAGAATTTTACCACGAAGTGGAAGGATAGCTTGGAATTCACGGTTGCGGCCTTGTTTAGCAGAACCACCAGCGGAATCTCCCTCAACAAGATACACTTCACATTGTTTAGGATCACGATTACTGCAATCTGCTAGTTTTCCCGGAAGACCAGCACCTTCAAGAGCACCTTTACGTCGAGTTAATTCCCGCGCTTTGTGCGCTGCTTCACGAGCGCGAGCAGCATCGAGACATTTACTTACAATAATTTTAATGTCTTGTGGATGTTCGTTAAAATAAGTTGTGAGCTGATCATGAGTAATAGAACTCACAATGCCAAAGACATCGCTGTTTCCTAATTTGCTTTTGGTTTGTCCCTCAAAAAGAGGTTCATGAACTTTGACAGAGACAACGGCAGTAAGTCCTTCTTTCACGTCATCTCCCGTAAATTTCTCGGCTTTACCGTTCGTGATGGTTGCTGCGAAGTTGTTGAGAATACGCGTGATCGCGGTTTTAAATCCAGAGAGATGAGTTCCCCCTTCAATAGTGTTAATGTTGTTTACAAAAGAGAACACATTTTCTTGGTACCCTGCATTATAACGCAGAGAGATTTCAACAACGACATCGTCTTTTTCTTTTTCAAAATAAATGACCGAATGAAGAGGTTGTTTGTTTTGATCGAGATATTCCACGAATTGTTTGATACCACCAGTGTAATGGAAGAGGTCTAATTTATTTTCTTCACGTTCGTCTTTGAGTTCAATTTTGATGCCTTTATTGAGAAACGCTAATTCGCGTAAACGTTTTGCTAAGACATCATAATGATAAGTAGTTTCTTCAGTAAAAATAGTAGAATCGGGTTTGAATGTAACCGTAGTGCCTCTACGAGTAGTCATCCCTTGCATTTCCAATGGTCCTAATGGTTTTCCTTGACTGTACTTTTGTACGAAAAGTTTGCCATCACGTTCTACGGTAACAGTAAGCGCAATGGAAAGAGCATTAACCACACTCACGCCAACTCCGTGTAAACCGCCAGATACTTTGTAAGTATTTTTGTCGAATTTACCCCCAGCATGTAGTTTGGTAAGCGCAACTTCTACAGCAGAGATCCCGTATTTAGGATGCATATCAGTGGGAATACCACGACCATCATCAATTACGGTGATGGAGTTGTCTACGTGGATTATGACTGTGATATTTTTACAAAAACCAGCGAGAGCTTCGTCCACGGAGTTGTCAACAATTTCGTAGACTAAATGATGTAAACCACGAATACTAGTGTCCCCAATGTACATCCCAGGGCGTTTACGTACAGCTTCAAGACCTTCAAGAACAGTGATGTTAGATGCATTGTACTCGTTAGGTGGTGTTGGTTGATCGGACATTTTTCGGCTCTTTTTTGATTGATTTTTGGAACTTTCTATCAGCTAGATTTCTCGACGAGAAACTGTTAATTTTTGGAGTGTTTTGGGCTTTATAAATCTGTTGGTAGAGAAGGACGAGATAGAGGGTAGAATAGAGAGGTTAAAATAGTAAGATTATCGGAGAGTTAAGGTTTTAAAGAAGCACGCAAAGAGATAACTATGCTACGACCACAGCCAGATTATCACAAGCTTTTTTTTCGACTTTCGTATCCTGCAACTATTGTGCGAGATCTCCATTTTCCAGGATCTAGAACTGGTATCGCGCCAGCACGAAATGAGGATCTCAATTCCGAGGCTCTCAATTTATACCGCAGTTTAGCTGATATGGCAACAAGAGCTTCAACAATTGAGGATTGGTTGGATGTGTTAATTGAAAGAAAAGAAGTATTATCAGACAAAGGAGAAATGGTAAAAGGACAATTTAGGCTGTCTTCCCTACATCTTGCATTTCCTTATGGATCTGCATTTAGAGATATGCAGGAATTAGGTTTTCGCAATAGTTGTGGATTATACTTCCCTAAAACTCCCGTGAGTATTGGAAGAGTGCGAGATTGTTTAGCTGCGCCAAATTTAGAAAGATTGACATTATTTTATACTGCACAGACATAAGGTTGGATAAGAGAAGGTTAAGAAGAATCTCTGGAAAATTTATCACCATATCCAAATGTAGGATAATGGTCCTCATTTTTTGTTAATACCAAATTCCCATTGTCAGATACATATTCTCTTAATCCAACGTGAAGCCCCCCTCCTTGAGGAAATGCGATAAGTTCACCAACTTGGTATCTTTTTTGGCTGTCAAGCACGAAGCAATTAATTTGTAATAGATTGGTTTGAGAATGAGCACATGGTTGTTGGGCAATCCACCCTACATCTTGTTCTATTTCACCGAGTCTGCTGACAGCAATATAATATTGAATTTTGACTTCGGTTTCAAGTGTCATTTTTTTGAGCAATATGTTTCAATGGGTTTGTCAAAGATTTATTCATAGTCACCACAGCTATACCTAAAATTCTCTTTAACTAACTGTAATGCGTCATCTCTAAGTTCGTACTTTCTACTAGCACTCCAGCGATGACCAATATATTCGCTTACTTCGTATTCTTTATTGACTTTGGGAAAGATAGAACATCCATTTTGCCAAGGGGAAAGAGTTGCAGTTATTTCCAGATTGGTCGTACGACTACAGGTAGGAGCTTGTGTTGCAATCCAAATTAGATCTTGTTGAATCTCAGGTAATTGATTCAAGGGAATATGAAATTCAATTTTTACTTTTGTTTGCAAAACCATTTTTTATTTGTGTAATGAGCTTTTTTTAAACCCTACTACAATAATTAGACCTCATCGGCGCGCCAGTGGGGTTTGATCTCTACATCGCCAGACTCGTCTTTGCGCAGCCAACCTTCCCACGCAATCATGACACCTTGGTCTCCAGCAAGATCCATCGGCACGTTGTAAAATGTTGCGCCGCGTTCTTTGCACATGATTTCAAGCATCTCACAAAATCGTTTGTTGGCTCCTACGCCACCTACGAGAATCAGTTCATTTTTCTCAGTATGTGCCATGGCACGTTCGACGACCTCGGTGCACATGGCAAAGCAGGTTTCTTGTAGTGAGAAACAGAGATCTTCGACTTTTTCTCCTTTTTTGAAGAGTTGTTCTGCTCTGGTTAATGGACCAGAAAATGAAATATCCATACCCTTGATAGTGTAGGGAAGTTCAACGTATTTACCACTCTTAGCTAATTGTTCAACTTTCGGACCAGCAGGAAAACCAAGGTTGGTGATCCGGCCAAATTTGTCGAGCATGTTGCCAAGCCCAATATCCAGTGTTTCGCCCATGACCCGATATTTACCATTGATTTGCACAATGATTTGAGTGTTGACACCTGAGACATAGAGGTAACAAGGATCTTTGGCGTTGCTTGTTAACGCACCGATACTAAGATGTGCACAACAGTGATTAACCGCAACAAGTTTCTTTTTGTGTTGTGTAGCCCATTCCTTGGCTTTGTGATATCCAGCCCATAACGCAGGGTCGAGACCGGGACCTGCGGAGTAGGAGATGAATGAAATATCTTCCCAATTGCAGCCGGCAGTTTTGAATGCTTTTTCGAGAATGGTTTGCGCTACAGCTTTATGATGATTTGCAATCTCATCGGGGATCATGCCTTTGTCAGGAGAGGTGTAACTATCTTTGATGTTGGCAAGAATTTTTCCATTACTGGTAATGATGCCAATGCCAAATGTATGGGCAGTGGTTTCGACTCCAAGGATAAGTTGTGGATGTGACATTTTGCGTTTATATTTTTAGAGAGGTTGTGTTTTGGAATTGTAAGTTTGTGAGGTATAGAATGCAGGATAGTTAAAAAAGTTAGGGAGGAAAATAAAGAATTTTTTTATTTAACGATCTGGGCATAGTTATTCATAACGTCAGCTAAAAGTCTGCCCCCAGCGTAACATTTCTCAGGCGTTTCTTTTGTAGGGCAAAATCGCAAATATGATAATGCATGATCTGCTTCTTCATTTCGTTCACGTAAAGTGCGAGCCGGACTACTTAATCTTTGAGGTTGACAAATCCACCTATCACCACTCGTGACACCCATGCCATACTTCTTGCCTAAAGCTTCGACAAGAAAAGGAGCATCAATCCCAGATTCTTTTTTTGTAAGTTGGAATGTGAGTATAGGCATGCCTAGAAAAGCTTGTTCGAACCTTCCAAGGTTCCTTGTCTCTTCACTGGTGCCATCTTGATAACCCCGAACCAGAGCTTGCGAATTTCTAATTAACATTTGTCGAACTTTTTCTCCATACCCAGTCCGGTATAAACCTTCTGTAACTACTGATGCAACCGAAGAACAACCCCCGCACTCAATGTCAAAATTTGAGAAAGTAATTCCTCGTTCTTGAGGGATAAGTGTCCATGTTACACCAAGACCCCGAGCACCAAAGCGTTTAGATGTGGTTTCAACTATGATACTATGTTTAGAATATTGAGAGGCATGGGGTTCACCTTGTTGACGCAAGCCTCGAAAGACATCATCAAAGATTGGAACAATACCATATCTTTCAGAAACGGCTTCAATAATTTGAACATGCCCCTCTTTTAATTGATACCCCTGAGGATTACCGGGATCAACAAGAATAACTGCTGCAGCACGATCAAGAATTGGTAATCTAGTAAAATTTTCTACAAAACGATCGGCAGATGGTGCAAAGAAAGCATAAGAAGTCGCTTTGTCATTAAACTGTGCTACATTCTGACAAAGTCCGTCAAAAATCCAATTGGGCGAAGCATACAAGATATAGGGTTTTTGAGGAGTCACTAACGATTCTAATAATCCTACTAAAGCACCACGTGCACCTTGGGCAGTAACATATATCTCAACAGTAGAAAGATCTCTGGCGATCTCAGTGGTGAGGATTTCTCGAACAACTTCTTCTATTGGCTTTGACCCTCGATGTTTACAGTGTTGGGTTTGAGCGTCAAATATTTTTGAAAGCCAGCGTAACTCTTCTTCATTTTCACCAAAAGGAACTAAACCAATGTTTGCATCAAGAAAATCGAAATCAGGAAAACCAAAAAAACTACCGTAAGGAAGATGAGGACCAGCAGCCATGGTTTCTTGCTGAGGTACTACTTTTATACTGTGCTCTTTAAGTAATTTTTCAAGAGATTCAGCTAATGGATCAGGAGAAGGAGATTTTGGCATATTTATCCTCTGGAGTAAGATTGTATTTCATCAGCTAAAATCGTTGCTGCTTGTGATAGATCATCTGCATCAAGATTACCAACAGTGATACGCAATTTTTTTTGAAGAACAGATGGAAGGAAGTATTTACGCGCTATTGCTTCTGGAACAAACATTTGCATAGGGGCAGTTTGTACACCATATTGCTTTAATGAGTCCGAGAATTGTCTTGCAGTGAGAGGAAATTCTGGTTCAAACTCTAAGAGAGTTGTAAGATGTGTTGGTGAAGGACGAACGATTTTCACAGGGGCATTGGGTGCTCTTTCACTTAGAATCCGATCGAATATTTTATTTCTTTTCTCTAATTCATCAAGTGCGGGTTGAGTAGCATATTGTAATGCAAGATGTAACCTATACCCTGCATAACTATTACACATTTCCCCCACACAGCCCTCAAGATATAACCTCTCACCCTCAGGCGCAACGACATAAGAAAAGTCATCAAATAATTCGTCACCAAAACGCTTCGTGAATCCTTCGAGGACATATGGTCTTGTAAAATAACGAGCAATACTATCGCGTTGACCGATTGGTTGAACTCCTCGTAATACATCATCAATGATAATATCTATCCCATATTGAAGAGCAATGTTATCAATCTCTGCTGCTCCTTGGGCAGACAAATTCATCATGAGGGGAACACTAGGACACGCAAGTATAAGTCCCCCTACCATTTCGCTTTTTGCAGCATCTCTAAATGAGGAAATTAACTCATCTTCATTCGTACCCCCTATAACATAGGGTTGATATGATTGTTCACAATCCCAAAAATGCCAATTAGGAAGAGGAATAGCGATACCTCTTCTTTTTGAATTTGAAGAATGCTTAAATATTTCATCAACGGCCTTGCGAGTGGATCCGTGAACCCGTTGAATTCGATGAGCAGGAATACGCAATGAGGTTTCGTTTGTAATCATTTGCGCAATAACATCTTCAACATGAGGTAAATCAGTATACTCTTCACCCCACTCAATGTTTTCTAATCGTTCTCTATCATAAGCAGGGAAGAGAGAGAAAGGGGAAAAATTATAATGTGCAGACGCGAGATCATATTTTAGGTCATTTTCTTGACTATCACCAGCAGCAGAAAATAAATCTTTTAAACTGCCAGAGGAAGATATAACTCGAAAAACATATCGTTTGTCATTTGTCATGGTAAAGCCAGATTCTTTTAGTCACTAAAAAGTAGTTATTTAAAAGTGTTTCGCCTGTTTTCGGTTCAGGCGTGACATTTAAATAAAAGAGTATCCTTTTCTCTAGCATGAAAAGAGAGTGGAAGATCCATTTGATTTATGGCGCAGTTTTGTTAATAGTAGTTCTAGGTCTTTTAGTATATCAAAACAATCAGGAAAAAACCATGCGCACAGAATTTACGGATCGGTTTGATTCCTTATCACAGCAATTAGAGCAACAGCGACATAACCTTTCTGCGCAGATTGCGTCGCTGGGTCAAGAAGTAGATGTGAAAACAACTCAATTAGATAAATCAATCCAAGAACGTGGTCAAGAAATCGCTGGCTTAAGCGGTAAGCTTGATGAAGTGGAGACCCAAAGTAAAGAAGAGGTTGCAAAGTTACAAGATTCACTATCACGACTTAAATTAGAGAATCAAGATTTCTCTCAAGTTATTGATGATTCTATTCCTTCCGTTGTAAGTATTTCGACAAATACAGGTAGCGGTAGCGGATTTATCATTGATGATAATGGCAATATTGTGACAAACTATCATGTTATTGAAGGGGCAACGGCTGCTGTGGTTGAAACGTCTGATGGCAGGCGACATCGTGTGAAAGTGGTTGGATTTAATCAGCGTGCGGATGTGGCTGTGTTGCAGATTAATGCTACGGGACTCGACCCAATCCGTTTTGGTGATTCTGATAGTTTGAGAGTGGGAGAGAAAGTAATTGCGGTAGGAAATCCTGGTGGATTTGATTTTAGTGTGAGTCAAGGTATTGTGAGCAATACACAACGAGTTGATGGTAGCGGGCGAGAATTAGTGCAAATTGATGTACCCATTAATCCTGGCAATTCTGGCGGACCATTAATTAACGCTGCAGGACAAGTTGTGGGGGTTAATACGCTTAAGATTAAAGATTTTGAAGGCATTGGTTTTGCATTGAGTTCGAATTATGTTGAAAGAATTGTAGAAGACATATTGAGATCATAATCACCTTATTTTATTCTATTTTCGGACTCAATTTTTATAAAGAAATTGCAGCATTTTAATTGAATGAGTCAAGAACTTACAGCCCAGGAAGCGTTATGTCGTGTTGTATTAGAACGAACGGCCCAATATCGTCGAGTTTTAGATATAGGACTAGAGGATATATTTAGGCTAGGCAAAGATCTGATCGAAGGACCTGCTCCCTCATTCTCGCCAATTCCAGATGCTCAAAGAGAAACTTATGTGGTGTTATATCATGCTTGTATTACTGACCCTAACCCTACGTTTCTATATCGCCCTGACACTGCACAGTTTGCGATTGCTCCTCAAGGTCTTCAACGCTTTTGGCCAAAAGTAAGTGCAGTAGAATCGTCGCAGAAACTAGCACATTATGTAGGAAGACATGTCGCAATCAATGGATATGTTGCAGGTGAGTGTATTTTCTATCCAGAAGTTGATTTAGAACAAAGAGCAACTCTACCCGAAATTCCGTTTGAGCACGCATTAGGATCATCACTGATTCCTGCTGGTGCAACGTATAAAGGAAGGTACGGCACTAATCGTCTTGAGATTAATGTTGCTGTAAACACAGAACAAGAAGCATGTGAACTAGTTGATAAACCGCTTTTTGTAATAGGAAAGCTACATCGAAGTAATAAGAGCCTCTATCTTAATCCCACTTTTATGCGTGATGCGTTAGTGCAAACCAGATGATTGTTCTGGACTTTCTTAAGTTTTATAAAGAGGTGCTTGGCTTGAATTTGTATGGCAGGATTATATACCGCACGAGAAGCATTAGAGATTTTAGCAAAAGATCCAACATATGTTGCAACGACAACGAACGCAGACTGGCTCGCAGAAGCAGTGGCAACTGTGATCGGAAGAAGAGCTAAGCATGACAATGCCATTTTTTATGATTTGGAAGAGGCTAAGCTTATTTCTGATCCCGTGGGATTACAACGCTTCTGGAAACGAGTAACGTCAGTAGAGCCAGATCAGGCGTTAGAAGATCATCTTAAACAAGTAGTTTGTATTAATGGATATGTCGTAAATAGGGCTTACACAGTTCCAGATAAAACTCTCGATTCTGATGCCACAGACTTAACTCATTCTCAAGTTAAACCTGGTTTAGTAGCAGCGCAAGGGACTTATGGAAAAACTTCTTTCAATATTTCTTTGAAGATAGGTGATAAAAGAAAATCTGCAGAGATAGTCGGAAAAAGTTATGTTTTAATTGGTGAATTGACCTATGCTTTAGATGTATTGCATCTGGAAGCTGGGATTATGCAAGAAGCATTGAGAAAGAAATGAATTAAGAATAGTATCATGATGAAAGTTCTTATTGTTTTTTTTCTGTAGGTATTTTTGTGCCTCTCTGAGAAAAAAGATCGGTCACTACTCGGTGTGCACGTCGTATTCGGTGCGAGAATGGTGCATGATATTTCTCTTCCCAAATCACTCTAACAAGATTAGACTCCCACGCAAGATCCGAAGGGGAATCTCTCCAGGGAATTGTTGCATCGGACCAATCTTCGACAAATATTCTTTGCGTTGCATAACCACATTGTTGGAGAGAGTATTTATAATCATCAGCAAGATCAACGAGATGACTAAAAGGGTTCTTCCTACCGCAAAGAGCAGAATGACGAGAATTACCCATACTGAAATATCCTTCTTGAGTTTTATACAAAAATGCAGCGTGAGAATCTTCTTCTCCGGTTTGGACCATAACATCCATAGCCAGCATGAGTGGTCGATAACCAAATTGCCCCATTAGGTGAGCTGCAACTAAAGAACTATCCAAACAGTGCCCTTTCATTCGACTAAGTGTTGTTTGCGCAGATTGAAGTTGATAGGGCTCAGCACATTCATACTCAATTTTGTCAATAATCCGTCGTACATCCTCAATAGTTGTTACGAAAGAATGGAACGAAGATGAATGAAATGAAGGTGGTTGCGAAGTCATCGTACCGGTACACCAAAAACCCTCAAAAAAATGATATTAAAAAAGTTAAAAAATAATGAAAACAGTAAACTAACCGTAGGTCTATTTACTTGATGCTGCTTGACGTTCAAGATCGCGTTTTTTAGCAATTGCTGCGCTTTTAACGGATGCTTGATAGCAGTTGATTAATTCATCAGCAAGTGCGTCTTCTACTTTGAGTTTTTTGTTAAATGATTTAACATATGCTCCTTGAGTAATGTTACGAAGAGCAAGATCAATGCGACGTTGAGGAGCTACATCAACAGCTTTAGGATAACGAGCACCACCATATTCAATAGCAATGACTTCTTCACGTGGAGCTGCATTTTCTACTGCGCGAACTACAACGCTTAATGGATTTACTTTTAATTTGAGATGTGCTTTGCCTAAAGCTCGCTCAACAATACCTAATGCTAGATTTTTTTTACCAGTATTGTGTCCGGAGCTCATGAAGTGTTTTTTACTTTTATGACCGGAGTTCATGAGTTTTACTGCTAGGCGTTCAACAATAAATGTTTGAGATTTATGGAATCGATTCCCAGCATATCGAGCACCAGTTTTAGGTACAATTTTAGGCTCGATGGAAATATATCTAACCAAACCAAGGTCAGATACTTTGACTCCTTCGGTAGTCCACTTGTTGAAAAATTTGATTGTGTCGCTCATCGTCTTGCTTTCTCCAATTTACCTTTGAGTAGAGCATCGAGGCTCTGATCATTAACGCGAATAACTTGCCAGCGAATACAAGGAAGGTCACCTTTAGCGCGACCCATTTTACCACCAATACACTCGATAATTACTTCGTCGTGTTCGTTGATTAATTTTTGAGCACCATCACCTGGCATAAATGCAGTGATTTGTTTTCCGTTTTTAACGAGTTGAACACGAGCGCATTTACGCATTGCTGAGTTAGGTTGTTTTGCTTCAACTTGAACTTTCTCAAGAACAATTGCTTTTGCTTGTGAGGATCCTGCAAGAGGATCGTATTTGTGTTTTAAAGAGGAACGTTTAGTAATTTTTGCTGTACTTCGACGTTTTATTAATTTTTTTGCTGAACCTAATCCGCGTGGTTTTTTTCCCATTGTGTTTGACCTTTTATACTGTAATTAATTTTTATGAATTTGATGTTTCAATTCATTCTTAACGACTTCGTTATACAACTTTGACTTCCACATTAAAAAAGCGCTTAACCGCCCTGTTTAATAGTTGCAAGTTTCGACCTTCCCTTCCTATTAATAAACTTTTTGTTTTTCTATTACTATCTTTGAGGGTAACAATTCCTCCCTCTTCTTTGATTTCTTCGATAGTGATGGGATAGATTATGCTGCGAATAAATTCGCTTGCTGGTTCGCGATATTCAATAAAGCGAACGTTTTTATTGAGATTTTGTTGAAGACCTTTTATATTTGCTCCGCCTTTGCCTACGGCTTTGCCAATCTGACCTTGAGCAACGACAAAATAAAGAGTATCAACGTCGTCTTTAAAACAGTCTTTAACTTGAACACCAGTCTGACGTTCGACAATCATCGATAATGCCAGTAGATCCTGATCAAGCTTTAACCGAGCTGTCAATTTTGTCCCCAGACTTATTCTTCAGTGCTTGCAAGAACACAAACAAAGAAGTTTTTCTTACAAAGAGTTCCTAACTCTTCGTTGTCTTGTTCGAGAGTGATAATCGGTGTCTGTGCAAGTTGCGCATAATATGCAATGTCGTCTTTAATTTTATCAGGACAATTTTTTGCGAGGTAGACGGTTTTAACTGATTTACTCTTTAGCGCTTTAAGAACACGTTGTGTTCCGATAATCGTTTTGCCTTCAGTGAGTTTTGCTTTAAGGTCGCGAATCTCTTCTACTGCTTCTTTCTTTTTTGCCATCGTTATTCCTCAACTATTTGTTTTATTTTTATTTTGATTGTTTTTGATTATTGATCTGATTTATTAATGTCTATTAATAAACCTTAACTAATTATTTTAACTTCTCGTTATTTCTTCTAATTATTTTAACTTAGTAATTAAACCTGGCAAGCCTGTTCCTAAAGGAACTGGTTGGTTAATCATTACGTTTTCTACAACGGAAGTCAAACCATCAACTTCTCCTTCAAGAGCTGCGTTGATTAAGTGTCGTACAGGGGTCTCGAATGATGCCCGCGCAAGAACGCTGGCTTTTTCGCTAACGACGCCGTAACGTGTTACTCCTTTAAGTACACCAGATACACACATAATATCAGCAACAAGCATAATATGGCGAATGTCAATATTAAGACCTTGAGCTTCAATTACTTTGTGAACTTCATTAATAATGGATTGACGAGCAGCTTCAATACCTAAGACTGCGTATACTTCGTTAATGTCATTTGATACAGTCCGACTGATATCAACTTGAGACATTGCCAGAACTTCTTTTAGATTTGTACCTGAAGTAAGAACAACATATTCTTCGCCACGTTTTACAGGAAGAACTTGTTTAATACCTTTAACGCCTTTAACACGCGCTACACGAATCTTCTCTTTGATAGCATACAAATCTTTGATCTCTTCAGGTTTGCCTTTCTGGGTGAATGTAATGCTACTTTGACCTGCTTCGGCAGTAAATCCTTTAGATTTGAATTTAAGCGCTTTAAGAAGATCTTTAGCGGTAAATTTATGATCTGCCAAGAGAGTTGAATTTAATTCTACAGTGAGAGTTTGGTCAAAGATATTAAGAGAAAATGAAGATGCAAAATCTCCAAACATAGTCTCTTTGAGTTCTAATGCAAACTGTTTAATTTTTTCAAGAGTGTTACTTTCTTTTGTAAAATACACTTCCATCATTGGTGTTTTAATTGATTTCTGCGCGTCAAAAATTTCGATAATACGAGGAAGACCTGTAGTTACGTTCATTTCAGAAACCCCAGCGAAATGAAACGTGTTAAGTGTCATCTGTGTACCTGGTTCTCCAATACTTTCAGCGCTGACTAAACCAACACATTCACCAGGATTGATTTTTGCGGTGTTGTAATTAGCAAGAACTTCGTCCAAGATCTTTTTGAGTTTCTCCTTTGAAATTGTCGCAGGGATGGATTCTCTGATCTCATCGAGTACAAGCAGGGGAAGTTTGCCTTCATAACCTGCAATCATAGTTTGATGTTCTGATTTCATTCTGCACCACCTAATACTTGAGCAATTATACGTTTAACATCAATAGTACCATTCTTGGTTTTTGATACGTCAAGTCCATCTTCCCCATAAGAGAATTGAACTACACGACCACTTGCATCGCGAACGGTTCCATCGTAATTTGCTTTAAGATCTTGCATGGCGTTAGAGAGACGACGATAAAGGTACCCTGATTTAGGTGTACGCAAAGCAGTATCCATCAGTGCGTCACGTCCCGTCATTGCTCCAAAGAAAAACTCGTAAGGAGTGAGACCTGTTTTAAAATTATTACGAACAAAGCCTTTTGCTTTTGGACTGACATCCCCTTGTTTGAAGTAAGGGAGGGTTCGGTTAGTATATCCATGATCGATACGACGACCACGCAATGCTTGTTGACCAACGACAACTGCCATTTGAGCAATGTTAAGAGCATTACCACGAGCTCCACATTTAGCCATGATAATAGCAGCGCTTTCTTTGTTTTGACGCATGGCGAGATCTCCGCCTTTGTTACGCGCCCGGTTAAGTGCTTCCAAAATACGAAGTTCCATCGTTTCTTGCATACTACGACCAGGAAGAACTTCTAGTTTTCCTGCAGTGTATTGCTCAATGATTTTCATAGATTCTTGTTCTGCTTTTTCAAGTACAGTTTTGATTTCTTCATCTGTTTCTGGGGTTAGATCTAAATCACTAATTCCTATGGAGAAGCCGCGACGAGAAAGAACAGCAATACCTAGTTTTGAAACTTTGCCGAGATAATCTGCAGCAAATTCAGCACCATACCGTTCGTAGATATTACGAAGCATAAGCCCGCTTTCTTGACCAAGATTAGCTTTATCCATGCACCCAGTTTTAAGAATACCATTAACAATCTCAACATCATTGCCGCTTTTATCTTTTCCACTAAAGTTAAAGTCTTGAGGCAGGAGAACAGAGAATACTTCTTTGCCGTCAATTTTTTCTTTATGAGGTAGGCGACTTAAATCATTAACACCACAGTTGTAGAGAAGATCAACAGCTTCAGGATAACTTACTACTAATTCTTTGGTAAGAAGATAGTTGCCAGTAATTCCATCATGAATGCAACCTACAACACTTAGACCATACCGCGGACTAATCATCTGTGTTTCAACTAACATGAGAATTTTTGCTTCAGCACGTGCTTCTTCAGTTTGAGGAATATGCAGGTTCATCTCATCCCCATCAAAATCTGCGTTGTATGGATTACATACTGCTGGATTAAGACGGAAGGTTCGACCAGGCAAGATTTTGACTTTGTGACACATCATACTCATCCGATGAAGAGATGGCTGACGGTTGAAGAGAGCCACATCACCATCAACAAGATGACGTTCAACGATATATCCCGTTGCAAGCTCATTAAGAATTTCTTCTTTAGTTTCCTCGGTAATTGCTTTACGACGACCATCAGATTTAAGGACGTAATTAGCTCCAGGATACTTTTTAGAACCGTTCTCAATGAATGAACGAAGATATTGTTTGTTCCATTCAGTAACACGTTCAGGAACTGTAAGAGTCATTGCCATACTTACTGGCACTCCTACTTCGTTAAGAGTAATTAATGGATCAGGACTAATAACTGTACGCGCGGAGAAATCAGTACGTTTCCCAGCAAGGTTATGACGGATGCGACCTTCTTTACTGCTGATACGGTTAACAAGAGTTTTAAGTACTTGTCCTCCACGATGGCGAGCAGGTGGAAGTTGAGGCACTTCGTTGTCAAAGAAGGTAGTTACGTGATATTGAAGTAGATCCCATAAATCTTCAATGATAACTTCAGGCGCACCTGCGTTAATGTTTTCAAAAAGACGTTGATTGATACGAACAATGTCGCCTAATTTGTGAGTAAGATCGTCTTCAGACCGTTCACCAGACTCAAGCGTAATACTTGGGCGCATAGTTACAGGAGGGATAGATAAAATGGTTAATACGATCCATTCAGGACGAAATCCGGTTGCAAATCCAAATACTTCAAGATCAGCGTCAGGAATTTTTTCAAGACGAGCACGGACTTCAATAGGGCTAAGTCGGATTTCTCCTTCGTAGAAGTTGTATGGTTTTTCGATGCGAAGTTTCTCTTGCTTTGTATCACAATGAGGACAGAGATCTTTTTTCTTGTATTTATCAACAACAATTTTAACTTTGCGACGGCGAGCTTCAAAGCCTTCTTCTTCACCAACACGCGCAAAAATAGTAGTATATTTTTTCGCATTTTCGTCAGGGATAAGAACACGTCCACAGGATTTACATGTTGATTTGAGAAGATCTAAAATTTGACGAACATATTTAATGTGCACAACTGGACGAGCAAGTTCAATATATCCAAAGTGACCAAGTGTATCTTTAAGTTTAAGTCCGTCTGTTTTACATACAAGACCAGGATCAATAACCCCTAGACGAGTGTCCATAAGTCCGCCATCGACAGGATATCCCTCACGATCGTAGAGTTCTGGCGTAACGATTTTTGCTGCAGCCATATCTTTGATGATTTTTGGCGAGAGGACACCAAAACGAATAGCTTTAATGCGTTTGGAAACAAATTGTGGTCTCATGATGGGCACCTGGTTTGTATTTATTATGTGTTGTTATTGTGTTGATGTTATTGTCGTTAGTATTTATCTTCAAGTTCAAGTTTAGGATATAATCCTAATGACAAGAGCTCGTCGAGTAAGAGCTTGAAGGCATAACTCATTTCTACATACGACATTGTTGAATCTTCTCCGTAAACGGGAGAGATTAATTTGTTGGAACGCGCGTCAAAATATCCAATAAGACCGGATTTTTCACAAATTGGAACAACGACACGATCAGAGTCGAAGCGTTCTTTAAGTAAGAGAGATGCACCATGGGCAATGAACGTATCTTTTTCCATCTCCCCAAGGCGAAGACCCCCTTCTTTTGCTTTCCCTTCAGTAGGTTGACGAGTAAGCAGTTGAATTGGACCACGAGCACGAGATTGCATTTTGTTAGCAACCATATGACGTAAACGTAGATAGTACATGTTACCCACATAAATTTTGGCTAACATGCGTTTACCGGTTCGACCATCATAAAATGTTTCAACACCATCTTCACGAAAGCCAAGTTGAAGAAGTTCGGCACGTACATCATCAGTGTTTTCAGCTTCAAAGAGAGTTCCATCAACATAACGACCGGCAAGAGCAGCAACTTTACCGCCAACAAGTTCCATTAAATGGGAAACAGTCATACGTGAGGAAACCCCATGAGGTGTAAAAATTAAATCAGGAACAATTCCCGTCGCAGAAAAAGGTAAATCTGAAGGATTAATAAGAATCCCCGTAACTCCTTTTTGTCCGTGGCGTGACGTGAATTTATCTCCTATTTCAGGAATACGTTCTTCACGTAAGCGAACTTGAACGAGTTTGTTTCCTTCTTCATTTTCACTAATAATGACGAAGTCAGCAATGCCTTGTTCTCCGTGTTTAAGAGAGATAGAACTTTCACGACGAGTAGAGGTTGAAAGATTATATTCATCCATGCTGCTCAAGAAACGAGGAGGGCTAGTGCGCCCAATAACTACATCGCCTTCTTTCACTTGAGATTCAGGAGTAACGATACCATCTGCCTCAATGAAGCGATAATCTTGTTCGCCACGATAGCCTTTTACTTCTTTGTCAGGAAGACCTACTTCGTCAATAAGTCCGCCAGAATAGCGTAATTCTTCGGCTTTAACAGGGTTAAAATAGGTACTACGAGCAAGACCACGTTGGACAGAGCCTTTGTTAAGAATAACACCATCTTCCATGTTATAGCCATCATAACACATAACAGCAACAACCATGTTTTGTCCAGAGGGATGTTGTTCATAATCAGTAATGTCATGAATTTTAGTTTTAACTAACGGAAGTTGAGGATAATGAAGAATATTCGCATCCATGTCAAGACGAAGATGAAAATTTGCAGCATAGAATCCTAATGATTGTTTCTGGTTTTTACTTCCAATGATTAAACGAGAAGATTGGTTGTAGTTGCCGAATGGAACAAGCGCAGTAGCAACACCGCTAATGGACCCAGGAGTGATCTCCATATGAGTATGATCTGCTGTTAAATCTTCAGGACGATACGCAACAAGCGCATTTTCTTCTTCACCAGCGTCAAGGTATTCAATAACGCCTTGGCGAACAAGATCAACCCAAGACAATTCTCCATCACGAAGTTGTTGAAGATGTTTTTCAGTAACTACTAATTTCCCATTTTTAACAACAAGGAGAGGTCGACGTGCTCGACCTTCATCACAAAAGACATGAACTTCTTGCGTAGCATGATCTACATGCACATTCACGTCATCAGGTAATGCACCTTTACGGCGCAGATCTTTTACGTCATCAACGAATGAAAAAGGATCATCGACAGTACCAATGTATTTTGCATTGAGATATACTTCAACCATTCTCGTTTCCCCCGGGCATTACGCCTCGCGTAACCCCGCACTTTTGAGTTTTTCGATAATTGTTTCTTCAGGAGCTGCCTGTGAAAGTGAGCATAACATAGCCATATTTTTACGAAGACCAATGTTAGTACCTTCAGGCGTTTCAATTGGACACAAACGTCCTAAGTGAGTACAATGAAGAGCACGCGCTTCAAAATTTTCCTGTGAACTGGATAATGGACTAACAACCCGTTGAAGGTGTGAAACCATATCGAGATAGTTCGTTCGGCTCATACGTTGGGAAACTCCCTGACGTCCGCCAACCCACTCCCCAGTTGCCATTGATGAATAAAGGCGAGAGGTAAGCAGTTTATCACGGATGATAACTCGAATGGAAGGCAACTTACCACGTTTGATAATACGTTGGAAGTTGTAGAGTATATCTCCTACAAGAACTTTAAAGTTAACGCGGAAGAGGTCAAGGAGAAGGTCTCCAGCCATTCTGACACGCTTGTTCATGTAATGATCTTTATCATCGACAGGTCGTTGATGATTTGCAACATCAATAAATTTCTTAAGCATTTTTGCAAGATTCTTCGCTTTTGCGAGACGAGCAGAGGAATCCATCCCTATGTTAGGTAAAAGATATTTGTCAAGAATTTCACGAGTACGTTCGACACGAACTTCTTTGGATTGACCTACACCCACATATTTGCTAATGTAATCAATGGCTTGTTCTTGAGTTTTAACTTCAACAAATTCAAAAAGGTTGACAAGTAATTCGTCGTAATTTTTGTCAGTTGAAATTGCTTTCATAATTTCTTCATCACGAACAAGACCCAATGCTTTGAGTACAACTATAATAGGCATGGATTTGACTCGGGTGAAAGTGAGATAGTATAAACCATCTTTTTTTCGTTCAAATGAATGAGGGATTTTATAAGATCCTTTTGAAGCGAAAAAGCGACCACTATATACTCCATCATCTTCTTCAACCATAAAATTGTTAGGTGCAAGATCTTCAACATGAACAATAACTCTTTCAGTTCCGTTTACAATAAAATATCCACCTGGGTCGGAAGGATCTTCACCGTGTTTGATTAAGTCTTCACGTTTAAGTCCATCGAGATGACAGTATTTACTTTTTAACATAATTGGTAATTTCCCTACTTCTGCAACAAAGTTTTCACGTTGTACATCATTGATATAGGTACTTACTTCGAGATAGATTGGCGCATGATAAGAGATTTTACGCAAACGAGCTTCCATAGGATAAATTGGACGTTTACTTCCATCTGCTTCTGTGATTTCAGGTTTTCCGACAGTAATTCGCCCAAAACGAATTTTGAATTTTTCGATATTTGCAGGGATGATAGTTGGTTCCGCTTCTTTATTTTCTTCAATGGCCTCTTGCAGACCGTGTTCAAGAAGATTGTTAAAAGATTGAATACTACTATCGACAAAGCGTTTTTCTTCAAAGTATTTTTGAATGAGAACATTCCGATCCATTTTAGAAGCATTATTATCCATTGACAACCACCCGATAATAGATTGAGGTTCCTGCAGTCATACTTGAACGTTCAATTTTTACAACATCTCCTGCTTTAAGATTAAGAGTGAGAACGGCAGGATCAGTGATCAAGATCTTTGGCAGATCGCGCACAGAAAGAGAGTGAGAAGAAAGAAGCTTCTCTTTCTCTGCATCAGAAAGTTTGGTGTGCTTGGGAACCAAGCCATGATTGCTAACGTCGATTTCCATTTCCATTTTCGTGTGTGTGTGTATTTATATCAAATTCGGGACCAGAGATTTGGTTTCTACGAATTTTGTAGGACAATGAGCGGGCCGGAAGGGATTCGAACCCTTGACCGCCTGATGACTTCGTTAATGCTGACGTAAAAGTCAGGCGCTCTACCAGGCTAAGCTACCGGCCCAAAGCGCCCTGGCCGGGACATTCACACTTTGGGATGACCCCTAAAGTTTTTGAACCCGGGTCGCCACCGTGACAGGGTGGCATGCTAGGCCGAACTACACTACCAAGGCATTACTATGACAGCGTATCTTCTATACCTATTTTGTTACCAAAAAGAGATAAAGAGAGAAGTTACTGCCATGGTTGCTCTGAAAAACCCCGATTTGTTTATAAAGCTTTCGTTAATCAACGCTAAAGAATATAGAATATAGGTTTTTATGGGGGAGAAGTAGTTAAAGGTTATGGAAGAGAGAAAGTGCGAAATCATTATTAATCTAATGAATAGTCTTTTTCTTCATGCTTGAGCTTGGGACAATATTATTAATAGCACTTATTGGTTTAGTAGCAGGTACATATTGTCATCAAGAAAGGCGAGGTATGGATTAAGAGACTATTTGCAGTGGTTGTGCTGGCAGCGAAGTTGTTGTTTTTCTGAGCCACACTGGTCAAGTCCACAAAGAGTATTTAAAGCATTTTCCTCTCTAGAAAATTGATGAATGAAAAAGATGAATGTCTCGCAGAGTTATGTGGTATACTAGCAGGCGATGGACATTTAAGCCGTTCCATTTCTCCACAAAGAACAACTTACAAAGTTTCTGTATTTGGACATAAAATAGATGATAAGGAATATTTTGACGAAATCCAAAAAAAATTTGAAAAAAATCTTGGGAAGAAGCCTTCAATAAAAGAGAGAATAGAGTGTATTGAGCTTAGATATACCTCAAAGATAATTCTAGAACAATTCGAAAATCTAGGGATCCCAGTGGCAATAAATCGGAAATTGTTTCTATTCCTAAATGGATTAAAGAAGACTTAACATTAGAAAAGAATTTTTTACGTGGTCTTGCTGACACTGATTTTAGTTTGGTCTTGAAAAAATCTTTGAATAATTTTAGACCTAGAATAACTGCAGATTTGAAATCAAAAAAAATGATAGAAGAAATATGTGAAGTTCTTAGCGAATGTGATATCTCTTTTTGTGGACCTTATGAAAGAAACCGAAAAAGGAACGGTTCTCATTACACCACATATCAGATAGATATTAATGGAATTAATAATTTTGAAAAGTGGATGGACCAGATAGGATTTAGAAATCAAAAACACTTAAAGAAAATAAGCGAGGGAAGAAAACGCTTGCTTCCCTCTGAGTCCCCCCTCCCAGACTCGAACCGGGGATTTGGAGCATCTGTTTAAGATGTCTCTCCGTGGCCGCTGACTCTTTATCATCTAAGTCATGTTTGACAACTCAAAAGAGTTTCTACAGCGGAGCGTTCTAGCCACTAAACTAAGGGGGGATCACTCAGATTCGTTGAGGAAATGATTGCTTTATAATGTTTTTGGTAAGTTGGATGAATTTCTGGATTGGAATCTTTAAAAAAAGTATGACAGGATAATTGAATCCCAAAGATCTTTGAGATACCTAATGTAAAGAATGCTACTTTTCAGGTTTTAGCAAAACATTAGTTTATAAAGAACTACCCCTTGTTGCATTAATGACGAATACGCCCACACATAAAAGTCTTCAAGAGGGATACCGTGTACTTGAGGATAAGTTCAATAGTTTTAGAACAGTTGAAAATTTAGCTTTTTGTGCACGTAATTCCTGATGGGAAGAAGATCTTCTTACCCCCGTGCCAATTTCTGACGCATTTACCCTTGAAGGAAATGATAATTCACGAGCGATTGTTTTTTTGGATGATGGATATGCAGTCAAGATGCGACCAAGGGGACAAATTGATGGTCGGTTTCACACGGTTTTCTGTAGTCCAAACCAGTTTCGATTGACTAAACCAGACCATGTTGGTTTTCAAGAAGAAACAAATGCAGGACTATTGAAAAAATATGGTTTTACGTTGGAGAACGGTTTTTATCTTCCAGAACATCGTGTTATTGGACTTGAAATCAACGACGGGAAAATACAAGTCAACGAAAACGGTGTTGGATTTTCTATCACGGACGATATTTCTGAGGAAGGAAAATATGAAGTAAGTGATGTAAAACCCTATTTCTTTTTGGGATTAGATAATGGGAAAGAATTATTTGAGTCCTATGAAAAACATGTTAACGCACTCTTAGATTTTTATCGTAAACCCAATATTGCATCATCTATTAACCGACATGGAAGTGTAATTAACCCTATTCGTCCATTAAGTCGTATGTTGCTGGTTCGAACATATCAAAATAGAGGAGAAATTTTTATTGGTGATTTAGATAACATCTTATTCGAAGAGGCAGATCCTGAAAAAGAATAGGCAAGGTTACCAGAAAGAAAATGCGGTAGCGGCTGTCTGCGCCCTCACTCCAGACCCCCTTCTTTCTGTGCTTCTTAGACGACAAATGGGCAAAGAAATATATAAGCTCTTCTATAACTGATCAGAATTGTCAATGAACTTATTTTTTTTGATTGTATCTTTATAATCACAGTCCTCATGTTTACAACCAAATTTGGTACTAGTTGTTCTCCTTATTCCTCCTTTTACTTCAACGTCTCTTACAACTGGATCTTCTAGCTCTATTTTAGAATAATGACGCTTACATTTTGGACACATACTGTCATATTTGTGGTCAACAATACTAATCAAAAAAATGCCAACTACTAAAAGAACAAAGCCCACCCCGATAAGCGGAATTCCAAAGTTTTGTGGAAAAATAGCAAGCCAACCAACTGGTGAAATAAAGATATTATCTTTAGTGAGAAGCGAAGGAATTCCTGTTGCTATTGTTACCAAACTGGCTAATAAAGAGATATATCCATAAATTTTAGGTTTCTTTTCTCCATACTTATTAATTATTTTAATAGAAGACTTTTCGATAAAAGAGTTGTCAACGCGATCAATGTGGTACACTTTTGAGTTATCTACTTTATTCCCTAGATGGACATCACCCTTATTATTAAATAATGCCCCATTAGCATTTATACTTGAAAAGTTCATATCTCTCATATTGAAGTTAGTCTTTGAGTCTTTTTTCTCATCAACACTTTCTAAATCTTTACATACTTTTATTCCTTCACGAGTCAGAGAATAATTATAACTCTCATAATTTCCCTCTTTTTTAACAAAATTCATTGTTAACAAACCTTTATTTACGAGATCATTGAAAACCCTATGTTCTTTCTCACTGATATTTAGTTTTTTATATAGTGAATTATCCTTCGGATTAGTAAATACAATTGATGAGAGAGTGTTTTGAGAATAAAAATAAAGAAGAACTCTTTGCCAAGTAGGCCTATTTGAAACAGGTGTTAGCTCTTCTTCAGGTTCCATCTAAATAAAGATAGGATTATGACTATAAATAGATTATGAATTCTGACAATGTCATGTCTGGCTAATGCGCTGTCAGATCGAACTATTACTGTTATCTCTTCCGCACAAAATAATTATAAATAAACTAATTAGAATAAACGTATGGACTGGAGCTTTCTGAATAATACTTGGTTTGTGGGAATCACTGGAGGGATTATCAGTGGAGTTATTGTTTACTTTGTAACTAGTTATATCCTGTCCAAAAAAGAAGATAAGCTTTACTTACAAAAAGTCCAGCAAGCAAACACAGAAATAATTCATATTCTTAAACCCTACATTATTTCTGAAAAAAGATTTAGTGATAACCTATTTAATTCCATTATCTCCTCTGTTTCAAAAAAATATGAACTAGAATCAAAAGACATTATTAATCTGCAAGAAGCAATCAACGATATGGTAACTGACATAATGCAAACCTCTTTCTTAACAGAAGCACAAAAAGAGGTTTATACTACGAAATTACTTTCACTTAAACAAGCCCCAAAGCAGAAAGAAAACATAGTATATCTAAAGAAAGATGAAGCCTCTACTGTATCCTCCAGAAGCTTTAGTTTTGTGTTGGCAACTACAACCGTTTTCATGATGACTTTGGTGACGATTTTCGTGACTTTAAATGACTCAACATTTGGAACTTTTGGTTCATCAACATTTTTTATCGTTGTTTCTACATTAATACCAATTGTGCTAACCGGATTAGTTATATTTATTGACTTAAAAAAGAGATTGATCAGGATAAAGTTAAAGAAGGACGAGAGTGAAAATTAGGGGCATTAGATAGTAGAAATAATGTAAATTCGCAGCGTTTTTGCAAAAATACTTCTTTCGAGAGGGTTTCTGTGGCGGTACCACCAAAGAATCGATTGATTTTACAAATAATTCATACTTCTCTTTACTTTTATAGATGTCATCTTCTGCCATTTTGTCTCTCCAGAAGCATCAGAATAGCTCGTTATAAAGGTAGGTAATACCTGTTAAAATCGCCGAACCGGAATGTGAGTATGGTGCGTCAATTTAACCTTTATAAATAAACGGGTTGCGATCCAGAATGTAAGGTAAATGCGGCAGCGGCTGACCATGCTTGCATTCCGGAGCGTAACCATCAAAGCGACGCACTGGAATGTAAGTATGGTGCGTCATTTTGGTGTTTATAAATAAACGGGTTGCGATCCAGAATGTAAGGTAAGTGCGGTAGCGGGGAGTCGAACCCCGGTCACAGCCTGTTTGTGTAACAAGCATCCGAAGATAATTGTTATTGGCAAGGCCGCATACTAACCACTATACGACTACCGCAAGGTTGTGGTTGAACAAAAAGAAGGTAATTTCTTTATTAACGTTTCTAAAATTGTTTGCAATTTTGAAACAAGGAAACAAGGTTCCGGTTCAGAAAACCAGTAGTTTTCTTGAACCCAAAAGATTTTTTTAGTCTTGGTAGAGTTTTGGGGCTAATACAAAAGTGAGGACAATTACTGTTGACACTATTTAGTGACAAAATATTTATAAAATAGACCTTATTTTAAACACATATGACTATCCCTACCCAACCAACCATCGATGTACGATTGATAATTTATGCTGCTCTTGGCGACGCTTTACAACATGTACAATTAAATCGAACTGAAAATGCAAGAGAAAATCTTGCTCAGGCTTCAGCGTTAGGAGCAGATACTCGTTGTACAGAGGCATACCGGTCAGTTTCTCATTTAGTAGAAGAAGCTGATGCAGATTATGTAACAGGTTTAACAAGAGCACTACAACTTGCCCAAGAAGGAAGAATTGATGCAGCTATTGATCTGGCATTTACTGTTGGGGCAAAATATCCAACTACACAAGATACAGGTGAAATTGAAAGAGTACAAGCGACCATATACTGTCTTGGTCTTGAACAGGAAATAGCAAAAATAGAATCTGGAACAAAGCCTACGGAGCCAGAGAGTATTACTTTAAGCGATATAGTCCCGGAGCTGGACCGATATTATAGTGCAATTCAACGATTAGGCTATCTTCCTTCAGAAGCACTTGAACTAAGGATTCGCACTCTGCGACCAGATCTAACATCTCAAATTAATCAAACAAAACTCTTTTCGGATTAGAAGAATTTTTTTTTATTATTCCCAATGGATTTGTCTTTGTTCCTAAAACTCCAAAAATCCTACGACTTTAGAGACATCTTTAGCATTAATTAAAAACAAGGTATCTCGCCAGCAGGAAAGAAGTTCAAGAATATTAACGCCGTTCTCAGCGAAGAGAGAAGTAGTATAGGAAATAACTCCTGCGGTGTCTTCTATCTGCTCAGGGGATTTCATGATCACCAGTGCCACGTTTTCGTGATGCTTGATTATCTTTGAAGAAAGTTTTTGTCTAATTAGTTGGGCATATTTCTCTAACGTTACAAGAGTAGAATGATCTGAACCTTGTACCATGAAAAAGAGTTCGTTGTGTTCTCGAGCTTTTTTATGAATTTCATCAATCAGTTCTGAAGAGGAAGATTTTTGTAAAATAAGAATATGAATTTTATTTTTTATCTCAATATGAGATTGTTTTATGAGCTCTTTAACCTTCTTTTCTGTAGAAATTTCCTTCTTGATTTTTTCACGAAATCTTCGGGCAGCTACCAGTATTGCTTCCTGCGACATTTTCTTTTCAATATGGAGTTCTTTGCTCACTAATCTGGCAAGAGCACTATAATTAATGAGATCCTTCTGAAGACAGCTACGAATAAAGGGATGTTCTTTGATATAATTAATAGTTTGTTCGCTGGTGGAGAGTTCCATGATGGGGATAGAAAGAAGAGATTCTTTATTAAATTTATGATTTAAACTTATATGTTTTATTTCGAACATGTTTGTTAAAACATATTCTATTTGCGACAGAGGATATTAATCTTAGATGACAAAATGAGAGGATATGAAAACATTCAAACTCCAATTCCCATCATTAGAAGACAAGGTTATTGTCGAGGCAGCTCACATCTACACCTATGAAAAACCCGGTTTAGATCATTTCAAGAGCGCTCAAATTGGCGCAAGAATGTGTGATTATTTTCGAAATCTGGGTGCACAAGTCACACCTCTTCTTTTTGTTGATGATTATAATACGCGATTTGAACAAAAGGATGAAGTGCTTGATGTAGAGAAATATGTTAAACAGATTACAAAAGCTGGCTTTGAACCGCAGAGAATAGTCTATGAAAAAGACCTTGTGCCGCAAGCCCAAGAGTATCTAGAGCAGCTCATTCAAGAAGGATACGCAAAGCAGCATCCAAACGGGTCGATGATCCTGGTAAAAGGGAATGTAAAATTATATGATCCGACTATTGAGAGATATTCCTGTAGCCTGCTTGATGCCAGTTTGTATGCACAAAAGCTTTCCGAAGCAGCTGCGTGTGTTACGATCTTACCTAAAGAGTATGAAAAACAGCAGGATGCGACAAAACTAATCTTGAAAAAGTTAGGTTTTGACACGGGAGGAATACATATGGTGTATTACCATACAGCTACAAGACATCTTTCTGTGGAGAGCCAACATGTATTTGTGGAGTCTCAAGAACAACAAGAAGTACATCATAAAATAGCTGTTGCTCTTCAAGTTTTTGATCTTGTTGCACAACTTGGCGGAACAGTGATACCCACATTCACATCACGAGAGGTATTACCATGAAAAAAATTGGCATTCTTGGAGGCATGGGGCCGGCAGCATCAGCTAGTTTGTATTCACGAATTGTTGCATATTGTCAGCAGAGATATAATGCTACCCAAGACACAGACTATCCACAAATAATGCTCTATTCCATCGCACTTGAAGGGTTTGATGAATCAGGAATCACTGACGAGGCGTTGGTTTTAAAACAGCTGCTTCAAGGAATCAAGATGCTTGAGATGAGTCAGTGCGATTTTATCATTATGCCTTGTAACACTATCCATTACTTTATCGACCAGTTACGATTGTATGCACAAGTCCCAATCATGAGCATAATTGAAGAAGTAGCAGGATCTGTAAAATCCAACGGACAAAATCAGGTTTTATTGTTAGGATCAGAAACGACGTTAGCATTAGGAATTTATCAAAAAGAATTTGAACTACAAGAAATCTCGTATCTTCAACCAAACCAAGAAGAATATGAACAAATTACCACCCTAATTCTTGATGTCATGGGTGGAAAAGTACAACCAGAAAATAAAGAAGCAGTTCTAGATTTAATCCACCTAAAGAAACAACTAGGCGTGGTGTTAGGATGTACCGAATTGCCTCTTGCGATTACACAACAAGATCTTAGGATCACGCTTTATGATTCCCTACAAATCCTTGCTGAATCTGCCGTAGAGTATGCAATGGGAAAGAAAGAGATGAAAATAAAAGAGAAGAAAGAAAAGATTAGTTATCAAAGAGAGGTAATGTCTACTCAACCACTGCTTTAATTCTTCGAATCCCTGCTGCTGATGCTTCTTCTTTGATGATCTTGAATTTGCCAATATCTTGCGTGTTATTGACATGTGGACCGCCGCAGAATTCTTTGGAATAATCACCAACGAAATAGACCGAAACAGTCGCAGGATACTTAACGCCAAACTCCATCTCTGCACCAATTTTGACAGCTTGATCATGCGTCATTTCTTTTCTGACAACTACTAGTTGCGCATGAATAACGCGATTGACTTCGTCTTCCACTTTCTTGATTTCTTCAGAGGTTAGTTTTCGAGGAAAATTAAAGTCAAAACGTAATCGTTCAGGCGTAATGTTAGACCCGCGTTGATGAATATCAGCAGATATGACTTTACGCAATGCTTCGTTGAGCAGATGTGTTGCGGTGTGCAATCGCACAGTTTGTTCTGAATGGTCTGCAAGCCCCCCTTTAAACATGCCAGCGGCGGCAGTGCGAGAGAGTTCTTGATGCTTTTCAAACTCTTTGTGAAATCCAACAGTATCAACTGCAATATTTTTCTCAGCGGCAAGTTCTTGAGTCATTTCGAGGGGAAATCCGTAGCTCTGAAAAAGAAGGAATGCATCTTCAGCACTAATAGTGCTTTTGCTGGCAGTCAATTTTTCAAGAATGTGAAGGCCTTTCTCTAAGGTTTGACTGAATTTTTCTTCCTCTTTGGCTAACTCATCAAGTACTTTTGCTTGATTACGTTTGAGTTCAGTGTAATAATCACCATATTCTTTAACAATGATTGTTGCAAGATCTGCAGTGAATGGTTCGTTGATGCCGATTAATTTAGCATAGCGAATGGCGCGGCGAATCAACCGGCGTAAGATATACCCTCGATCGACATTGGATGGTGCAATCCCATTATCATCCCCTATGACGAATACGGCAGAACGTAAGTGGTCAGCAATGATACGCATTTCGCGTTTCTTTTGTTGGTAGGAAACACCCGCTAACTCTTCGAGTCTCTCAATAATTGGTGTAAAGAGACCAGTTTCATAGGAACTTTTTTGATGGTTAAGAACTGCTAAAGCTCGTTCAAAACCCATACCAGTATCAACATTTTTCTTTGTAAGTGGAATTAATTCTCCATTAGCTTGACGGTTATAAGTCATGAATACATCGTTCCAAATTTCAACCCAACGATTGTCATCGGGATCAAATGTTTCTGGAGCAGCACCATCACCCGTCCAATAAAACATTTCTGTCGAAGGACCGCAAGGACCTGTATCACCAGCACTCCAAAAGTTATCTTTACCACAATACGCAATACGTTTCTCAGGTACGCCAGCAGCTCTCCAAAGTTTAACTGCTTCATCATCACGAGGAACTTTGTCATCACCACGATAGACGGTGAACCCAAGCATATTGAGAGGGATACCTAACCATTGTTTAGATGTAAGAAATTCAAATGACCATTCAATTGCTTCTTTTTTGAAGTAATCGCCTAACGACCAATTACCCAGCATCTGGAAGAAGGTATGGTGCGTATTATCACCAATATTCTCAAAGTCAACAGTACGCAGACATTTTTGGATGTTGACAAGGCGAATTCCTTGCGGGTGTGGTTGGCCAAGAAGATAAGGCACTAAGGGTTGCATGCCTGCCGTGTTGAATAAGACAGAAGCATCATTAACCGGAATAAGTGAGGCAGAGGGGATGCGTTTGTGACCTTTGCTCTCAAAGAAAGTGAAATATTTTTCTCGTAAGGTTTTAGGATCCATATTGCCCTTCAAACACAGGTGTTTTTAATATCTTTCGGGCGTTGAGAAGATATTGAGAAAGTAACAAAAACTCGCCTGCTCGGAGCTATCCATGGGCTAAAGCCCATGGCTTTACGCCCCTCGCTTACTTTGGCGAGTTTTTGGAACAGAAAATCAGCGCTATGCGATTCATCCTCGATCTAAAGATCGAGGCTTTCTCGCTGATTTTCTTGTAATTACAATAGTTACAACAGTGGAAGCACTTTAAGAACCTGACCATAAAGCAGAGAATCAGTGGTTTTAGTTATGCGAACGGTGAGAGTATCAGCAATACGATAATTTCCAGTGATGAAAACCGGTTTGTAAGAATCATTATGGGCAATCCATTCTCCAGGTATTTCCCCCTGTTTATCTACAACAACATTTCCCTGCCAGTTTTTCCAGCGTTCATTTTGTAAAATGGCAGTGTTATGTGCAACATCCGTAATGACTTTGAGACGACGTTCTAATTCAGCACTTTCAATTGGAGGCTGATTGGGTACAGCTTTTAGAGAATAATTGGCAAATAATAGGATCTCAATTTTATCCGGACATATTTTTCGCACAAGATCAAGGGTTTGCCAAAAATCTTCAGGTGATTCGTCAGGAAAACCAATCTGAATTTGGGTTGAAAAAGTAAGAGCAGGCAATTGTGTGCGCAGAGATTTAGTTACTTCTAAGACTTCGCGACTAGTATAATCTATCTTATGAGACTTAAGAAGAGTATCACTTCCTGAATAAATTGGCACATGAATAAATTTGAATAGTTTGGGGTGACTTAAAGATTTTATAAGTCCATTAATGCCCCTCTGAAGAGAAGGAAATCTGAATTTATCGAGAAGAATACGAAAATCTCCTGGCAGGGATGTTAGTTCCTCAAGCAAGGAAGAGAGAGTCACGCCTGAGGTCCCTAAATCAATCCCATAACTCGCGCTGTCTTGTGAACTAAGCCAAATTTGTTTTACACCTTCGTTGAGAGCTTGACGAACAAAAGCGATAATTTCAGCCGGAGGATAGGAACGCACCCCCTGTGAAATCACCTGCGAACTACAAAAAACACAAGAGGAAGTACAGCCTAAAGTAATGGGGACAATCTCGATGAGTTTAGACGTACGAATCGTGGCAGTGTCAAGAGGAGGAAGCTCGCCCAATTCGGTGATTTTGAGGATATTACGACTCAGGGTCTCTTCAACAACTTCGACAATACGATGAATTTGGGTGAAGTTACAAAAAGAGTGACGTGCTATTTTCTCTTTATTATAGCGAGGATAGCACCCAGCAAGGATAATTAGTTTGTAAGGATATTGTTGTTTTATATTTTCTAATTGTGAAAAAAATATTTTTGCAGTAGAATCGTCTGGAGAGGAGATGGAAAAGAGAACAATGTCTGCTTGTTCAAGCTGATTAACTAGGTGAAAATCGGCACGACTAAGAAGGTCTGCCATACGTTGCGCATTAGCCGTACTTTGCCAAGAACCATATGATTCAATGTAAAACGTAGTCATAAAACGAAAAGAGGATACAAGATTATAAACATTGTCGATCTGGAAAAAACAGTTTTATTAACCACTATTTAGTGATAAATAATAGAAATATTTAAATAATACCCATTATTTTTCAAATTCATGACAGGTATAGGTTTTGATGTAAATTCTTTAGTAGAAGAATTATTAGGAGCAGTTAACCCACCAAGAGGCAGCGATGATGTGGCAAGTTTAGCTTTCTTAGCTCTTCAAGAAACTTTTGGACCGACCAGACTGCTTGATAATAGAGAAGACATAGGAGAAGATGTAGATGATCTAGCAGCAGAGGTTTTAGCTATCGCAGATGCGCAATTATTGGAAAATTTTGCGAGAGCAGCAGCCTATGCGCAACGACTTGATCCAGCATATCAAGCACTTGCTTTGATAGAAAAACCATCATCACGACATGCAGAAATGATGGGTCATGTTGCGCATGCATTGAACAGATTACCAGAAGTTGTTACACATTTACAACATCCAGAAGCTCGAACGAATTGGAGAAGCCCATTCATGCATTGTTATGCATTACAACAAACGGGCAACCAAGATACTGCACTTTATATCTCAAGTTTAGAACCATTATTGACTAACCAAAATGGAAACATTCGTTCAATGGCACATCGAGTTAGAGGAATTATTGCATTTAATGCAGCAGATTTAACTCTAGCAAACCAGTATTTAAAACAAGCAGCAGAACTTAATCCTGCCAGTGAAGCCGTTAAAAGAGATCTTAATGCTGTGCAACGGGAGATAGAAATGGTTTCTGCTAATAGAGAATCTGCTGGATCTAGGGCATATGCCAGACCCACCCCTCTTGCAATCCCAAAGATAGGCACCGATAAAGTCTTTGAAGTTGTGAATGGGTTATATTTGCTTGCGAACCAACGCTAATTGCGTATTGATTGACTGTTTCTAGTATCTTCTTAGTAGTGCAAAAATTTTATAAAAGATTTTCAAACTCCATTTAAGATTATGGAGAATGACGATGATGAAGGGGAGCCTAAGTATTTGCGGATTAGTAATAGCGTTATCGTCAGTGCCAACGAGTTCTAATTCTCTGTCTAGAAGTCAAGAAACATTTTCTGAATGGCAATTGGCCCAGGAGGTTGTGAATCAAAGAAGTCTTACTGGAAGTGAAAATACCCTAGCATCACCGACCACATTAGATTTTACTCTTGAAGAAGTGCAAATTTTTGAGTCTAAGCCAATGCCTATTGCTTTGGGTCAACCTAATCGAGGAAAATTACGAGATGGAATAGAAGTTCTCGAAGATGAATGTCTTATCCCTACCCACCTTACTAATTCATACGCTACACAAGAATTGTATGATACATTACGTCTCGGGGGATGTGCTGTAGCGCAGGAATATGGAGTGAGACTAACACTAATGGATCTAAGTCGAGAGGGAGGGGGAAAGTTACGACCTCATAAGAGCCACCAAAATGGACGAGATGCGGATGTGAGCCCGTATAGGATAATCAAAGGACAAATCGTAAGTACTACTCCTAAAAATAATTCAAAAGGTAAAGCAGCAATGGAAGTGAATTGGGATCTTGTCAAAGGATTCCAGCAAAGCCCCCACCCAGTCACGATCTTATGGTATCAAAGCAATGTATGGGCGATGAAACAATACGTTGTCCAGGAACATGGACAGGAAGAGTGGAACAAATATGGGTCTGTGTTTAAAGCCTGCGCTGCTCGCACAAGCAAAGACGAGAAGCCATATTGCTTAGGACACCAGAACCATATGCATCTACGAGTAGGACCTGAAATTGTTCGAGACCGTTATGCAATTAATCAAGAGAACCAGTAATTCTTCGAACTAATTCTTGAGCGGTAAGTGCAGGAGTGTGATGTAGGACTGTCCCTTGTTCGATAATTATTTCTGCAGGCATTGATCTTAAGTTGTAGATACTTCCCATGGCATAACCATACGCACCAGTATCGCAGATAGCAAGAATATCGCCTTCACTCACTTGAGGAATGGAACGATCTTTAGCGAAGTGGTCACCGGTTTCACAGATGTTTCCAACTATATCGTAAGCATGTGGAGCTGCGTGTGGATGCGAAAGGTTGAGAATTTGGTGATAGGCGTCATAGAGAATAGGTCGAATGAGATGGTTGAATCCGGAATTAACACCAGCTATCTTTTTATTTCCGTTTTGTTTAAGTGTAGTTGCTTTGACTAACAACGTCCCTGCTTCTGCAACGAGATATCTTCCAGGCTCGAAATAAAGTTGAAGAACTTTACCGTAAGTATTGCAGCATTGTTTGAATACTGTTACCAGTTTTTTACCAAATTCTGCGTAGTCTGCACGAGATTCGCTTTCTTTGTAGGGTATTTTGAATCCACCACCAAAATCGACGAACTCGAGATCAGGGAAGTTTTCTTTGGTTATGATAGAGAGAGTATTGAGAATACCTTGGAATTGTTCTGAAGTGAGAGGAATACCTGAACCAGTATGTTCATGAATGCCAATAACTGCGAGGTGATATTGTTTAGAGATTTCTTTGACTATTTCTACGTCTTCTAATGAAATGCCGAATTTCGTGTCCTTCCCCCCCGTCTTGACTTTTTCATGATGTCCCGCAATAACATCAGGATTGAAGCGCAGACAGACCGAACTATGTGGATAAAATTGACCATAGCGTTCTAACTCTGAGAGAGAACCAATGTTAAAAAGGACATTGAGTTTTTGTACTTCATGAATTTCTTCATCACTCATCATGTTAGCAGTGTAGAGAATCTGTTCTGGTTTGAAACCAACTTTAAGTGCAAGGAGAATTTCTGTAGGAGAGACCGCGTCAATATTGGCACCTTCTTGAAGAAGAACTTTGAGAATAGTTGGATTATAATTTGCCTTCATCGCATAGAAAATTTTGGTTTTAGGATAATTAAACCAGCTTTTGAGTTCGCAATACCGTTCTTTTATGATGTGAGCATCGTAGACGTAGAGAGGTGTTCCGTATTGTTGTGCAAGAGAAAGAAGAAAAGAAGAGGACATGATTTACCTACCGTTTTAATTCAGGATAGTCAGAAAGTCGTCGCTCTAAATCAGCTTTTTCGTCTGGTTCAAGTGACCCTAATTCAGGATGAGCAAGACCAACTCCTCGTCCAAGAATTTCAAGTATTGCTTTGGTGGACATAGGATTTCCGTAGGCCATGGTAGCATCACAAAGAGGTTTCCAATCAGCTGCAAGTGTTTCTGCTTGTGAGTTATTAGTCAATGCGTTAGTTACCATCTCTGTCCATTCTCGAGGGATAATGTTACTCACTACTGCAATACCTCCTTTTGCTCCTTGTTGAATAGCTTGGTAGGTAGTTGCGTCGTCTCCGCTAAAGACATAAAATGGTTGAGCTCTCGTTTTGTTTGCAACGCCTGCTGCGTCGACATACGCTTTTATTCTCTTCATATCAGCTGTGGCAGCTTTGAGACCGATGATGTTTGGAATTTGAGCAAGATGTCCAACGGTCTCTGGCTCGAGACTTACACCAGTTCTGCCCTGTACATCATATAACACAAATGGAAGTTGACTTTCTGCTGCAACTTTTTCAAAATAGGCAATTAAACCATTTTGTCGTGGCTTACCATACGGAGGAGTTACTAAGAGGCCAGCATCAGCACCGTAATCAAGTGCGATATTTGAACGACGTATTGCTTCACTTGCTTGCTGACCTTTAATACCAACAATAAGAGGGATTTCACTCTTCATTGCATCTCTTTGTTCACCAACAGCATTAATTATTCTGCTATAATGAGCAAAACGCGCATAACTCTTCGCGTTAAAGTCAGCAATATAATCTCCCTCTCCCGTCGTGCCCATAACCACAAGACCAGTGATGTCGGCAGTAATCTGCTCTTCAACAAATGAATGTAATCGGCGATAGTCAATAGAATTATTTGCATTTCGGGGTGTTACAATTGCAGTGTACGCACCTGGTTTTAATCGTGGTAATGTCATGTGATTCATCCTCTTAATTATTCTTAATTATTCTTGATTAAATCTCGATATAATGCAACGGCGGCTTTTTTATAGAGATCTTGCGGAACAGCAAACCAAATGCTGTTGTCATGTGCGTTTGAGACTGCACGAACAGGAATGCCTTTTTGAGTAGCACCTTCTCTATCAACCCATTTTTCCGTACCTAAAGTTGTAAGAGCATTTGCATATAATTCGGGATGGGAAGTGAAGCCGCTTCCAACTAACGCAACCAAAGCAGTAGAATTACCCGTGTCAATAGATCCGTAACGTTGAAGTTTTATAATTTTTAACAACTCAGAGGATGATGGAGGGGAATGAATTGCAGTAATAGTTACATCTGATGTGGCTATCATTTCGGTATTAACCTTGCGTAAAGCTCCTGTAACACGATGCATGTAACCGGCTACTCCATCCATGCCTCCTGTTCTTAACCGTAGAACGTGAAATGGGCCGGCTTTGCCACCAATTGCAACAATACGATTGCTCTGAGGTGTTTCACCATCAATTTGTGTTCTCCCCCCTGTAGGATTAAATGTATTCATCACAACAAGAGGAATGTTAACCTCACGTAGAGGGTCAAGACAGCGAGGATGAAGAATTTTACCACCAGCACGTGCAATTTCTTGTGCCATATCATAAGAAATGTGATTAAGAGTAGGCAAATCTCTGAATTCATCACCTTCAAGCAGACGTGGATCGATTGGTCTAACCCCCTCTGAATCAGTACAGTTGAACCCACGTTCTGCCCTAATAGCACGCATAATAAGAGTTTGCGAAAGATCTGATCCACCTCGATCGAAAATTAAATGATTACCCTTTGCATCAAACCCATAATATCCACCAAAAACTGTAACTCCTTCAAAACCATCGTTAACATAATTTTGTATACGTGTATCAGAACGAGAGCTATATTCAGCACAAGTAGGTTTTCCCTTCAATTTCATGAGTCTTTCCATAGGGGCTGCTCTTGCTGCTATGCCCCGACTTTGCAGACATAGTGCAAAGAGTTCATGATTTAATGCTTCACCAAAGGAAGCAAGACGCGCAGTATGATATGGAGCATTCTGTTGTGTGAGGTCGGCGCCGTGGGCTATTCTTCGTTCAAGTTCGCCACCTTGTGAGAAAGCAACTTCAATATGACGTTGAGCCGCTGAGATCCCTTCATAGGTTGCTGCAAAACGATCTCTAATTTTTCTAAATGTTTCAACTGGAAATTCTCCTCGTTCAACATGATGTTTATCGCCAGCTAAAAGAAGATCCGTTACGCCACTAGGAGCTGAAACTACAACAACTTTACCGTAGGGATCAGCTTGGATGAGATTAGCTGAGGCTTCGATAGCTCGAGAACTCCCTACGCTCGATCCACCAAATTTGTAGACATTAAACATTTTGTTTCAAAACTATTAATCTTATAAAAAGATGTTGGGAGTAGAGGAAATATTTATTTGAGAAGATAAGATTTATCAACTTAATTCAGAAAAAATATCCATGACAGAATGTGACGAGCTTTATGCAGATTTTTGTATGAATGCCTGTTGTTATTTTCCTACAAAAAGACTGACACCTCAAGAAGCAAAGACTCTAGAAAGGTTTACTGTTGATGAATCAGGACGTTTTCTGCTAGAAAATGATCCTATTACAGGAGCATGTGTATTCTTAGATGTAGAGAATGGGAGATGTCAAATCTATGAGCAAAGACCAGCAGTTTGTCAAGGGTATAAATGCCATTATGATAGCACTGTCACAACGATTATAAGTGATTTACGATTTGGAAGACGACCTTTTGAAGACTTATTGAGTATTCAAGAACCACGCATTAAGTGAGCGCTTATAATCCCAACCTCATCACCATCTTCTCGACATCAAATTCTTCAAAATCTCCATACTTTTGGCCCACACCTAAGAATAAAATTGGCTTTTTGATAACGTATGAAATTGAAAGAGGTGCACCACCTTTCTCATCAACATCTGCTTTGGTAAGAATTGCACCATCCATTTGCACTAACTCGTTGAAACTGCGGGCTTGTTCGATACAATCATTACCAGTAATACTCTCGCCTACAAAGACTTTAAGATCTGGTTTAGTGACGCGTATGATCTTTTCCAATTCCGCCATAAGATTAGTATTGGAATGAAGACGACCGGCTGTATCAATAAGAACAACGTCAACATTGTTCTTTTGGGCATATTTGATCGCATCGAAGGCAACGGCAGCGGCATCAGAACCATAATCATGTTTGATTATTTTGACATTTAATTTAGTTGCATGCTCTTCGAGCTGTTGAATCGCCGCAGCACGAAACGTATCACAGGCAGCGAGAACGACACTAAGTTTATGTTTTTGAAAGTAGGCTGTAAGTTTAGCAATGGAGGTTGTTTTTCCTGCACCATTGATTCCGAAGAACGCGACAACATATGGTTTTTGTTGTTCCTTAGCTTGTTTTACTTTAGCAATGAGGTCAACTTTGTCGTAGGTTAAGATATCACGAACTGTTGAACGTAGAGTATCATTGATTTTTCCGAGAACGTCACGAGGGAGAGGTTTATCGACAAGTTCAGTCTTGAGATCTTCTTTAATGCGTTCAATCACTTCAACGGAGACGTTGTTTTCAAGAAGGACGAGTTCGAGTTCCCAGAAGAGTTCTTCGAATTTGTCTGTTGAAATAGTTTTTGTCGTAATAGCTTGTTTAAGTTTGCCAAAGAAGCCTTGTTCGTCAACTGGTTCTTCTTGTGCTTTTTGCGGGATCGCTTCTTTTTTAGTTGGTTTTTCTGCTTTTACTTCTGGTTTTTGGAGTATAACTTCTGATTTCTTTTCTTCATGATGAGTTTTGATTGATTCGTGTATCTCATGTTTCTTCTCAACAACGTCTTCTTTTGTAACAATAGTAGGTGTCTCTTTGATCTCTTCTTTTGGTGTTTCTTCTTTTTTAGAGAATAGGCGACCAAAGAATCCTTTCTTTTCAGGTTGAACTGGCTCGATGATAGTAGGAGTTGAGTGAGTTCCTTTTTGTTCTTGATGAGATTTTTCTATATGTTCCTCTTTCTTTACAACTGCCGGTTCAGATTTTATTGGTTCGGCGTGTTTTTGTACTTCAGCCTTAGCAACAGGAGTAGGTTTGTGAGTTGGTTTTGATGTTTCTTTAGGTTCTACTTTTTTCTCTACAGGTTTAGATTCAACTTTAGAAGCAGGATGGTGCTTTTCTTGAACAGTTTTCTTTTCTTGCTGAATTGGAATGCTTTTTTCTATGTTGGTTTTTTCTACTTTTTCTTGATGTATCTTCTCTTCGATGTGGATTTTAGAAACAACAGGTGCAACTACTTTCTCTTCTACTTCTTCTACAACAGGAATTTCAACGTCTTCTTCAAGGATAGGAACTTCAGGTTCTGGAACAGACTCTGCAACAGGTTTTTCAGAGATAGCTTGTTCTACTTCAACAATTTTTTCTTCTACTTCTGCTTCTTCTTCGGTTTTCTTGGAAAAAACAGATAGAGCGCTTTTGAGTTTATCTTTGAGTTTGCCAAACATGGTTATTCCGCTTCCTCGTTCATATCTTCTTCGACATTTTGATAGATTTCTTGCGCTCGTTCATGAAGATGAGCAAGAAGCTCTTGAGCTTGAGTAACTTTAGAAGTAATTTCTTTTTGTTGTTCGCTAAGCATTTCGAGAACTTGAGAGATAGTTTTTTCTACAACGGTATCAGAACCAACATTTACTAAAAGGGTAGTTGTGTCAGTAAGTGTTCCTTTAACAAAAATTCCATTGGCCACAGGCGCAAGCATAGCACTGCCTGCAACGGATTGCTGCAACTCACGTAGCGCTTGGAGTGACTCTTCTAGTTCTTCATTTTGAGCATTGAGCATTTCCACGTGTTCACCGATTTTCTCAATGTGTTTTTGCAGAATTTGGAACTGCACAAGCTTCTGCTGGATTTCTTCGGACATAATCAGGTAAGAAGGAAGCTGTTTTATAAGATTTTTGGGGTTTTAGGAAGATTAGTGTTCTTGAGAGTAGAAAAGGATTAAAAGGGAGACTTCTGGTCTCAATGAGAATGGTTCTTCATCAAGCAACATATTCTTTAGGATCAGGAGAGCTACGACCCGATCAGCGTGTAGTTTTTGCTACTAGACCAGACATTGAAGAAGCTGCAAGAGTTGCATTGCATTTAGGGCTTTCTCCAGATCATCCACGATTAATATTAGAACATGTACTACATGCTGATGGGGAATATTTAGGCACTCTGCAAACAAAAAGATCTTTAGGTAATGGAAACCAATATGTCCGATTTCGAGCAAATTATGGCACAGAAGAATCCCCTGAATGGGGGCATGGATTGAGAGGAATGACTGCGTACATTGTGGATACACTAAGTAATCGATTTAGTGTCCAGGATTTAGTCACACGTGTTGGTCTTCTTGCCCAAACTGCAAAATATAATGGGGCAGACAATGTTGTGGTTCTTTCTTATACTCTTCCTTATGCAGCTCAGGAACGAGGGATACATGACACTGACCATCCTCGAATGCAAACAAAAAAAGCTAAGGAAAATTATGATGGGCAGGGAGTATCATTAAACTTTGTATTAAAAACTTGGCTTAATGCAGGAGTAGATGCAGTAGTGACTGCACATCTACATGCAACGAATGAAGCTAGAAATATAACAGAACGATTAAATAAAGAATATTCTCCTCTGGCTAGACAAGCAGCACAGAATAATTCAAATCAGAGATATACACTTAACCTCTTTAACATTTCAGTTGCTCCTTTAGTAGGAGTTTTTCTTGCAGATAAGGGGGAAGAAATTCTATCTCTTAACACTCAAGACAAAGGAAGAAAAATAATAGTTCTTGGTGCTGATGTTAATGCAACTCCATTTGCACAAGAGATTGTTGTTAATGCGGGTTGGGATAATGCCACCTATGGAGGAATGAATAAGACTCGTGGAGCAGGAGGCGCAGTTGAAACTTTAGGTTTAGACAAATTAGTTGGACCAGATGGAAAAGAAATTACGGGAGAAGTTAATTTGGATGGTTTTGATGTTCTCGTAGTTGATGATATGATTCGGCAAGGAGGAACAATGCAGAAAAATAACGAAGTGATAATTGGTTCAACTGTAGATGGTTTAACTCGGGATGCTCGAATCACAGGAAGACCAAATAGAGTAGTAGTGTATGCCACTAGATCACGATTAAGTGAAACAGCACGAACTGTTCTCTCGGCTCCTGCGGTTAATGACATTGTACTTACTGGTCTTGATGCTCGTGTAACTCATAATATTGGTCAATTAGGTCGTAAAACGATCCTATTATGGAGCAATTTTTTATTTGGTACTGCAGCAAAAGCTATTGAAAGAGGAGAAGATCCAGCAACAGTGTTGACTCCGGATTATATTAGAAATAACAATCTTTTAGATTATCATATACCGCGCAGCCACAGAAAGAGAACTGATTTTAAACCAGGAATTATCTAATCATTCTTCTCATCTAATTCCATTTCATCCGTGCTCTCATCGACAAACACGATATCACTCTGAGTTGTTGCATTCGCTGCGTCAGCACGTTTTTTGAGATGTTTAGCATGCATCGCTTCCAAGTGATCTACGGTGCCTTTTCCAGATAATCCAGTTTGAGGTGTTTTGAGATTATATTCATCCGAGGTAAATTCTTTGCCAGTGGCAATATACTCTGCATAGAGTTCATGAAATTTAGGAAAATTAATCCAAGTATACCACACACCATCTTTTTTGTATTTCTTTTTGGCGAGCATAACGACACGAGAGGGGATATGCTCTGAAACAATTTCATAATCCGGAAGATACTTGACTAATTCTTGAGTGAAAGTGACGATTTCTTCATGCAGGGGCATGTTTTCTTTTTTTAGCCGCTGTTGAGATGGTCCAACAAACATATATGATTTGATTTCAATAAAATCAGAACTGCCTTTGTGAATCAAATCGGCATACCCTTGAAAATCTGTATCATTAATTCCTTTGATTACCGTTAATCGTACACAAGTACGTTGTTTTTTTTGCGCAAGATATTCTAGTGATTTATTGAGGCGTTCCCAGTTGTCAGCAAACAAAGGCACATCAACTTCTTTGAGCATGGGTTTGTTCGGTGCGTCAATGCTGACGTAGAGTTGAGTAATTGGTTTAAGATCACGGATCGCTTCAGGATATTGCGCATTGGTAACCAAGAACGTAGAGATCCCTTTTGCATGGAATCGATCAATAAGTTCATTGATACGAGGATAAAAAATAGGCTCGCCAGTAAGAGATAACGCAACATGCTTGACGGTTTTAGACGCTTCAAATGATCGCTTATTGGCTCGATGTGAACCCCCAAAACCAACAAGTAATTTTTCATGCGCTTCGAGACTTTTCTCAAAAATCAGGTTGGGATCATCGACGCCCCATTTCCAGTCTTTAGAGACAGGAGCTTTGTAACCTCGCCAGCAAAAGGTGCAACGATTAGCACAACTAATGCTCGTAGTCATCTGCATGCATTGGTTGCTCATGATACCGTAGAATTTAAGTTTGTAACAGCCGCCTTCACCGTTGATCATATTTTTGGTCCAGCCACAGGTCTTGACTGCAGAATGTTCTCCCACAATACGATATTGCTGTTTTTCGAGTTCGGCTCGGGCTTCTGGTGTTAACATGGGTAGTGGTTTGATGGCTGTTTTTAGTAAATGCACTACGTTTTGTTAAAAACTCTTGCATTTACTATTAGTAAACGAAATATGATTTTTTTTTCGTTTACTATTTAAAAAAGTTGTGTCCATACACCAAGTTTTGTTGAGTGAAGAATTGTTGGCCCTGGAATTTCGCTACGATGAATGATTCTTTCACCCAGAGTGTAGTCCCAATCGCGATTGCGATAAGGGAATAGCCGATTAACTGTTTCTTCTACTTTTTGGGCGTGCAACCATACCCCCATACGCAACCGTGCTGCGTCGTAAGTGCTGTAGACATCGCAACGACCATTGTTTTCCTTTGGATTATAACATTCTCCCGTTATACGTGTAAGAAATTGCACTTCGTTTCCTGTACGCCATGTTAGAGTACGCATCATCTCAATTGGATCATCGCGAGGGGACACACCATCACTTATTTCAAAGAAGATATGGGGACTTCTATGAAGTATGGTTCCAAGATCGTGAGTATAGAGATGTAGTTTCATCGAAAAATCAATTTTGTAGATTTGGCATTTTATTCTAAAATCTTTTCACCAAAAGTATATTTGCCATCCTCGTTTGGAAAAATAATCTCGAGAAGAAGCTGTAAAGAACTAGCATGAGAATTGGAGGCGGCTACTGTATCTTGTGTTCGTTTCAATACAGATGTTTGTAAGTATAACCCACGTTTCTCTTCAAGAGAGAAGAGACCATGATCATGCCCCATGCGATAGAAAGGGTAGGGGAGAGAAGAAGGCCGGGTATAGTCTAATTTTAAATTTAAGATTTCACAAAGGCGCTTTGTATCTAACCTGCTATTTGCAAATTCAATCTCACTACGAAAATTACCAAGAATATTATCACGCGCAAAATACGAGGTGATCCTTAGATTAGCATAGGTGCCTATTTTTATTAATCCATTAGGCTTCTCTTGACATGGCCCTGCGATAGAACTGTATTGAGAAACGACAGTTATAGCCATAATAGCTTAAAGAAGCAGACATTTTATAAAAGTTTCACCACTTTTTAGTATTAAATCATTAATAAAAGCAATCTTGCCTCTAAAACTTACAATGGTACGAAATCCAATTGATAAACATGGACTTTACTTTGAAGGTATTCTTCAATTACGAGACGTCGAACAAGATGTTGTAGATTTTGTAGAAGATGAACTACTGCGCGGCGGAATTAAAGTTGCCAAAGTAATGGAAGTAAAAGGGGGTCTTGACTTTTATCTTTCAGATAATAATTATACTAAAGGGCTAGGTAAAAAACTTCAAGAAAAGTTTGGCGGCGAGATTAAATCTAGCGCAAAACTTCATACCATGCGTGGAGATAAAGAGTTATATCGCGTTACGATTCTGTTTCGACCAACAACATATAACAAAGGTGACAAAGTGATGTATAAAGGGGAAGTTTACATCGTAAATGGTTTGTACAAAACAATTTGGTTACAACATGAAAAAACCGGTCAAAAAATCCAACTGAAGTATAAAGAAATGGAATCAATACGACGAATTGATACTGCGTAAAAAATAGAAATAAGAAAAAAATTATTCAACGATAAGTTTGCCTTTCATGCCTTGTTGACGATGGCTGCCAACACTGCAATAATATTCAAATGTGCCTTTCTTGCTAGCGACAAATTCTACTGAAGTTGGTGTTCCAGGTCGAACTTTTTGTGTATGAGCATCAAATTCATCTACTACCCAATCATGAAAACCATCGGTTGAGCTAAATTCGATACGTACTGTATCACCTTCTTTGACACGAAGTTCTGGAGCATCTTTCCCATCCATAACAAACTTGAAGTTTTCTCCGGTTATCAGAAAGGTTGTTGCACCAGGAGTTGGAGCTGAAGATGTTGTTGGAACTGGTTGAGATTCTTCTTCCATGTTTTCCATTGAATCATCTGCATTGACAACATTCGTTTCTGCAGGCCCATCAAATGGCGCTGGTTCACCATACGGCACTGGTTGTGTTACTTGCGGTACTGGTTGAGATTTGGATTCACACCCCACTGCAAGTACTAATACTAAGCTTACAAGTATTATACTAACTATATTTACAAACGATTTTTTCGTCGACTGTCTATTGTCCATATATCTGCACCTCCTAAAAAGATTGAAACTGTTGCGAGTGTTAGGCCAAGATCACGAATCATAATATCATTATAGCCTAACCCTATTGCAATAGTGAGTAAGTGAAGAGCAAGTAAAAGTGCTACTGGACGTACGAGAAAGCCAATAAGAAGCATGGTTCCTAAAATTACTTCTGCTGCACCGTTGAAGTAGATTAGCGTTTTTGCATAATCTAATTGGAGAAGGAAATCTGGAAGATAACCCATGAAATTATCTGGAAGAATGAGTTGATTAAGACCAAACCAGAGAAAGACGAGACTTATGCTGATACGAAGTACGGCTGGCGCGTAGGGTTGGATGGTTTTGAGTGATACCATGGTGTAGAGGAAATATTTTGAACTTATAAAACTTGTTTAGGAGAGCTCAGCTTAAATCTGAAAAAGTGTGTCAAAAGAGAATTAAAAACTTCTTTTGTGTCAACAATTTTAAGTAATTGGACGGGCTAGATATAGTTATGAGACAAAATGTTGTAGAATCGTTGAACAATTTTCTTACTACTACAACTACTACTTCTTGTTAGATTGTTTTCTCTTACTTGCGTGATGACGCGGAGGAGTTCTTTGGTTTGGTAAACCTGCAGAATTTTCCAAATCACGTGGAGGATGGAGAAAACGGATTGTTGAATCTTTATGTTCTTTTTTCTAACGAGGCATAGGGATTGATTTTATTGAACTAGTCGGCAGACTCTAAATTGCGGAAGAGAAAATGAATAATGAACAAAAAATATCTAAAGTATTGGAAGGAGGAGTGCAAAGTCTCGATGTTGATTTTTCCTCTAAAGAGGCCCTTGAAAAATTTAATTTTCTATCAGAATTAGCAGTACGACCCGCATTAGTATTGGATTACATTAGCTGTCCCGGTGATGGATCGGCGTACAGCTTTTTCTTTGATAGATTGATTAATCTTTTTGGTAATCCGCGCAATGAATTTATTGAACGTGTAAAAAGAGATTATTGTGCCAGGTATAATGAGGGTCTTTGGAATTTTAATCCCCGAGAAGCATTTCTTGATCAGTGTCTGCGTGGATCGAATGAATACGTGCGTGATGAGTTCATTGGAAAAGTCGTTCGAGCAGGACATCGGCTCTATGAACAGAGTGGAGGAATGGGTTGGAATAGGAATGAAGGAGGACCGCGACGTGAGGTCTTGCAGGATAAAATCGTATGGGGAGTTCAAGATGCAGTATTGCATGAGTTTTATGATTTACCCAAAGGATATAGATTTGAACAAGGCTCGCTTTACGCATGTCAATTTGATCTTGATGGTTTGTCGGAGAAACGACCGTTACATCCACGAGATTTTCGTGTTGCGGAAAGAAAATCTAGCCCAGTTTTTCCTAATCTTTGAGCGATTAAATTACTATTTTTTTCTTTTTACTTATTTTTAAGTACCATAACATTTTTAAGTAAATAGTTTATTTTTTGGGATATGAATTGGGATGACACTGCAGCGATGCTTTTGTATCTAGCAAAGAAGAGTGAAGGCAAGACCGAATTAGATCTCTCAACGCTTTCTATCGCTGATGAAGTAGGGATGTCCCAGCAAAGTGTTTCTCGTAAGTTAAAGGAATGTGAGGATGAAGGCTTAATTTGCCGTAAGGTTCATGGACAGGGAATTACGATAACACTCACAGATAAAGCAACGAAATTGTTACGAGAATATCATAATATCCTCTCAACACATTTTAATGAAAAGCAAACTATTTCTCTCAAAGGCATTCTTACTGCGGGCTTGGGAGAAGGAAAGTATTACATGTCATTAGAAGGGTACAAAACGCAGTTTCAGAATAAGTTAGGGTATATTCCTTTTGAAGGAACACTTAATCTAACTGTCGCAGCTACGCAATTAGAACATTTTGTCTCAAGTCTTCCTTCACTACGTTTAGAGGGGTTTAGTACACCACAACGCACATTTGGTGGATTATTAGCATATCCTGTGCTTATTTCATTTGGTTCAAAGAAAACACAGGGTCATTTGATTATGCCAGAACGAACAGTCCATACGAAAGCAGTTGCAGAAGTAATTTGCCCAATTCATTTTCGTAAGTCTTGGAAGTTGAACAATGGTGCGGTGGTGACATTAACGCATGGTTAACAAACAAAATAGAACAGAAGTAAAGAGAATAGGTATTGCTGACACCATGTTTGCACGTGTGAACATGGGAGAGATTGCTGCACAAACGGTAGGAGAGAATCTTGTTGTTGAAAGATACACCGTACCTGGTTTCAAAGATTTGCCGGTTGCCTGCAAAATTCTTATTGAGAAATACAAATGTGATATTGTGGTTGCGTGTGGCTGGGTTGGTAAGGAAGACATCGATGAAGTGTGTGCTCACGAAGCAAATTTAGGTTTAATTCAAGCTGAATTAATGACCAATACCCATATTCTCAAAGTATTTTTTCATGAGAAAGAAGCAGTGGGCGATACCAAGAAGCAAAAAGAGATTTGTGTTGATCGCGTCAAGAAACATACATTGAATGCATTGGAAATGTTGGAAGGAAAAGAAGCGTTAAGAAAGAATGCAGGGAAAGGGAAGAGACAAGGATATAGAGATGCGGGAGAAATAAAATGAGATTACAAACTGAATTAAAATCAAAAGTACAACTTAAAGAACCAACATCCATTAAAATCGGGATTGTGGTATCACAGTGGTATTGGGATGAGATTACCAGTAAGATGCTTGACTCAGCTCTTAAAACTGCAACTGAACATAATGTGCAAACAGAAGTTATGAAAGTGCCAGGCAGTTGGGAGATAATGTTTGGTTCGAAACAATTGTTGATGCGAAAAGATATCGCTGGTGTTGTAACACTAGGAGCTCTTATCGAAGGTGATACTGATCACGATAAATTAATTGCATATACTGTTGCAAGCAAGATTGCAGATTTATCGTTACAATATAACAAGCCGGTCTCACTGGGTGTGACAGGCCCTAAAATGAGTTTTCGTCAAGCAAAGAAACGAACTGATAAAGGCACAGAAGCAATGTTAGCTTGTTTAGAATTGTTGGGAAAATAGATTTTTCTTTTTCTGGTTATTATTTTAACTATGACTTTTACTATGAAATTAGATGAAGAGTATATGCAGCAGGTGTTTGAATTAGCACGTCAAGGCACACCTTCTCCGAATCCTTATGTTGGCTGTGTAATTGTCAAAGATGGAAAAGTCATAGGAGAAGGATATCACCACAAAGCTGGGCAAGCGCATGCAGAAGTTGAAGCGTTGCGAGATTGTGAGAAAAATGGTAACTCTGCTGCTGGGGCAACATTGTATGTTAATCTTGAACCTTGCTCTCATTATGGACGAACACCACCATGTGTGAGTGCTTTACTTGAAGCTAAAGTTGATAGAGTGGTAATTAGTACAGGTGACCCGAATCCATTGGTGAATGGTAAGGGTATTGAGATACTTCGTTCTGGAGGTATTGAAGTTGCGCAAGGTGTTCTTGAAAAAGAGGGAAAGGAGTTAAACAGACATTTTTTTATGTACATTACCCAGAAGCGACCGTTTGTGTATCTTAAAGCAGCAATAACGCTGGATGGAAAAATTGCATGCGCCAATTATGATTCAAAATGGATTAGTTCAGAGGAATCACGGATGTTGGTTCACGATCTGAGAGGTCGAGTGGATGCAGTTTTAGTTGGTAAAAATACAATTATTCAAGATAATCCACAGCTAAATGCACGACATACAGAAAAAATATGTTATCCCACTCGAATAATATTAGATAGTAATGATTCGTTAGATGATGGTTTTACTGTATTTCAAGAAGAAGGCGAAACGCTAGTTCTGACAACTAAAGAGAGTATAAAGAGAAATAGAATTGTCTGTGAAAAGAATGAGGGAAAGGTTAATTTGCATGATGCCCTAACTAAACTTACTGCAAAAGGTATTAGTAGTATTTTAGTAGAAGGCGGCAGCGAGGTCTTTGGTAGTTTCATTACAGAGAAACTCGTTGATGAGTTTTGGTTGTTTATTGCACCAACAATTCTTGGAGATGAGAAAGCGATTCCTCTTATGAATGGTTTTTCTCCACTTTCGATCAATGATGGGATTAAATTCAATTTTACTTCTTTGCAGCAAAGTGGGAAAGATATTTTCGTTAAAGGGGTGTTTGCAAGATGATTCGAGATTCTCAACTACAGAAAGCATTAGAAGAATTACAACAAGGTAAGTTCATTATCATCACAGATGCTCAAGATCGTGAGAACGAAGCGGACTTAGTTTTTGCTGCTCAATTTGTAAGTGAAGAGAAAATTGCGTTCATGTTACAACATACTTCAGGGATTATTTGTGTAGGTATGGAAGAAAAGAGGCTTCAAGAATTGGGTTTAGGACCAATGGTCGAACAGAATACCTCTAAGCATAGTACCCCCTTCACTATTCCGGTTGATGCCAAATTAATCCAAGACGGCGGAGTAAGTGCGCACGATAGGACACTCACAATTAAAGCACTCGTGGAGGGGGTCGCTACAGATTTAGTTAGACCCGGACATGTATTTCCTCTTCAAGCTAGAAAACAAGGCGTGTTAGAAAGAGCAGGTCATACGGAAGCGAGCGTAGATATTTGTAAGATTGCCAGTCTTTATCCTGCTGGCGTGTTATGTGAATTAATGAATCCAGATGGTACAATGATGCGTGGAACGCAGTTGTTAGCATTTGCCAAACATTTTAAAATAGCGATCATTACGATTGAACAAATACGAGATTATCTTACCCATGAAAAACATTAAAGCAATTATTTTTGATTTTGATGATACGCTTGCGTTATCTAATGAAGAGATTATTCGTACAATTGAACGCACTGCTCAGGCGTGTGATTTGCCTTATCCAGAACAAGACGCAATTGTTGAGCTTTTTGGACGACCACTCCAAGTATTGATTGAGACACTTTGGCCTTTTGCGGATGCAGATGAGTTTATCCAAACATATACTAAGTTGTACCAACCACACAACGTGAAATTGGTAGAGGGAGCGAAAAAAACTTTAGAAGAATTACATCGCCAAGGATTTGAATTGCATATTCTTAGCTCACGTAGAAAAAATACGCTTCAGGCGCATATTGAACAGTTTGGTCTATTACCCTTCTTTAAATCAGTGATTGGGTATGAAGATGTTACGCACCATAAGCCAGATTCGCGTGTCTTTGAGATATTTCTGAAAAACTATAAACCAAACGAAGTAGCTTATGTGGGTGATAGTATATATGATGCTCAAGCAGCAAAACAAGCAGGATTTCATTTTATTGGCGTATGCACAGGTATTGTGACGCGAGAAGGATTTGAATTAGAAAAAGCAGACCTAATCTTAAAGTCAGTTGCGGATTTAGATATTTCTTTGTTGTAATTATAGCAGTAATTTAGCAGTAGTTTTTCTGTGTTGTAAAAATGGATGCATCCTCTTCAAGTATGTGTCCTCTGCAAGCGACATCTTTATAAGAAAAACAGCCTTGGGATCTTTCATGAAGTCGTTTTTGATGATAGTTATTTTAGGTTTATTGTTAGTTCCTTTGGCTCTAGCACCAAGTAATGAACCCTATCATTTAACTTTACTTGCTGTACAGGAAACTGATTCTGGGTTTGTTGGTAGTCAGGCTGATTTATATTTAGAAGTGCAAGAAGGATCTGGGCGAGTTTTTTTAGATACACAACCAGCAACAAAAGTAGACACACAGATATCAACTCGATTTGCCAAAGAGATAGCCTGTGAACATTATGACCTTGATTGTGATAATTATGATTTTATTTATACTATTAAATCATCATCTAGTATTATAGGTGGTCCTTCGGCAGGTGCTGCTATTTCTGCGCTTACAGCTATTGCTATGATGGATTTAGATTATGACGAAAAAGTGGCGATTACGGGAACAATTAATTCAGGTGCTATTGTTGGACCAGTTGGCGGGGTTAAAGAAAAGATTGATGCGGCGCAAGCAGCTGGACTGCAGAAAGTATTAATTGCTGCAGGAACAAATATCGAACCGTCTCATAAGATTGCGGTTACTATTTCAGGAAATAATTCCAATTCTACAACGATAACAGATAGTAGTGATGAGGATAATAAGAATAATCAATCTAAGCTCCCAGAGATTTTTAATTTTACAACGTATAAAAATGAAAACTTGCATATCGATGTTGTTGAGGTGCTTAATCTTGATGAAGTGTTGTTTCATCTTACTGGAAAAAATTTCACTTCAGAGATAACACAGGTTATTGAAAATGAAGAGTATAATTTGATTATGAAAGAGTTAGAAACAGTTTTATGTGACCGCGCCCAAGGTTTAGAACAAGTCATCAAAAAAGAAAGGATTGTGCTTAATGAAAGTATTCAAGAGGCAATTGATCAAAAAAGAGGAAGTTCCATAAATGCTTCACAGCGAGGAGATTCATACTCTGCAGCCAGTTTTTGTTTTGGTAACAGTATCACTTTGCGAAGAGAATTATATATAGCACAGAATGTCTCGTCTGGTCAATTAAAGAAGTACCATGTTGAATTAGAACAGAAAGTTGGCATTCTTAAAGAAAAGACAAAGAATGTAAAGATTGAAACAATTTCAGATCTTCAGGCACTTATGATTGTTCAAGAACGTCTTCATGATGTTGAAGAACAGTTAGGTGAATTAAGTGAGAAAATAGAAAAGAACGAGATTCAAGATGCAATAGCATTGGTAGCCTATGCTCAGGAAAGACTTTTTTCCGCTGAGTCCTGGATGAAATTCTTTGAGATGGATGGTAAAAAGTATCTTGTTGATGATACCCTGCTTTCAAATGCCTGCACACAGAAAATTGCGGAAGCGCAAGAACGCCACCAATATACTACTTTATTTCTTAACCCAGACCAGATTAGTCATTTGCAAGAGAAGCTGGACCAAGCACGAGGAGCACAGGCTCGTGGAGAAAAAGCATTGTGTTTGATTATTGCTTCTCAAGTAAAGAGTGATGCGAATGCAATTTTAAGTTCATTTGGATTAGATGATGATTCAGCAAAAGCATATTATGAGAGTAAGAAAGATGCAGCTCTGCGAATTATAGCCCATAATAGCGCAGAAGGAATGTTTCCCATTTTAGGATATTCCTATTTTGAGTATGCTCAAGCTCTTTCTGAAAAAGAGGTGTATACCAGCTTATTATACCTAGAATATGCTTTGGAAATGAGTGATTTACAGATATATTTCCCTGAAGAGAGATCGAATTTTGAGGGAATTTCTGAAATGTTTAATAGAGAAGAGATAAAACATATTTTTCAAGGCATATTGATTGGAAGCTTGATTACTCTTATTCTTTGTTTGCTATTCTTACGTCGACGACCTCATTTGGATTTTGTTAAGTATCGATGAGAGAACAGAAAAACACAGCACTACATGGGCAATAAATTTGTTGAATAAGTTAATTTCTTAAGAAATAAAACCCCTCGCCAACCCGAAAGTCGGCGTGGGGAAAAAGAGGTGATAGATGTTTAAGTTTTGATACTGCCCCCTATATATAAATCTTTCGTTCAATTTAGTATTCGAGAGTAGTAAAAGTAGTAAAATGGCTACTGGTTTTGGATTTCCCCCACAGACCAAAATCATACAGATAAATAGGCAAAGATTAGCCAAATATGCTTACGATCCCCCTGCGATAGGTTTTTATAGATTGTAAACCCATTATCTTCTTATGAAAGAGAAGATATGGTTTGTGATAGTGCTATTCTGTTCTCTACCTATTGTACTAGGTGCTACCATCCAAGGTTCAATTTATAATGATAATCTAGATGTTGAAAAGGACGTATTAATTGAGATTAATAGCACACCTCCTCAAAAATATCTTGCAAAAGAGGGAACATATATGTTTATAGTGCCCTTGGGTGAGTATAGTTTAAGCGCGCGAAAAGCAGGAATTGATGTTGTAGAAAGTTTACATATTACTCAAGAAGGAACATTTGTGTTTGATGTTTTTCTTTTAGAGGATATAAGCCAAGAAGAAGAGCTTTGGGATGACACACAAGATGAACTCGTTGTTGAGCAACAAACGTCATCACGATGGTGGGCATATGTACTTTTTGGAATCATTGTGATTGGATTGTTGGCTCGGATTATTTACATGAGACATAAATATGGTTCAGTTGCATTTTTTCGGCGTAGAATTAAAGCTGAAAGTATCAAACCACTTGAAGTGCACGAGCAAGAAGTTGCCGCGTCACCACAATATTTAGATGATGCACTAGCAATTATCACAAAACACGATGGACGTATACATCAAAAAGACTTACGCAAAGAAATGGGTTATCTTAGTGAAGCAAAAGTAAGTTTAATTCTTACTGAATTAGAACACAAGGGATTGGTTGAAAAAGTTAAGAAAGGACGAGGCAATGTGGTGTTGTTAAAGAATTCTGTTAAGACACTAGAGACGAAAAAAGAGGAATAAAAGCCTATTTATTGTCTAATCTTCTCAAAGTATCGGTCCAAAATTGAGAACGAAAAGATATGGCAATTTGGATGCCATTTGATGCAAGATGATAATCGCGTGAAGATTTTACCAGTTCTCCAAGTGTTTTACTGAATGAGTCAGTATGAGTACTACCCTTTGTTCCCAGCTCTACCTTTTTTTCATCATGGACTTTATGGTGCCAGTAGAATACGGAAGTCTCTGGTGTGAGCCCAAAATCTTGCACAAGACGCGGCCAGAGAATATCGTATTCGATGCCAGGAAGGAGCTCCCCGTAAGTGCGCAAGAAGAAACCACCGCGTACGTCATCAAATGTGTCTCTTTCAATGTAGGTATGAACTTCTTCAACTAAATCTCTTGTTTCTTGGTGAGAGCCATATTTTTTATCTGGGACGTAGATACCCATCGTTTTAAGATCTTGATCTAATAGTTTCTGGTGGTCATCCGGTTGGTATTCGTCCGCGATAATGTCTTCTACAACTTGACGTAAACGACTATCTTGAATACGTTGTGCCGCTGCATTATACAAGGGGACAAATGCCCTTGAAAGAAGACGTTTTTCTAGAAGGACATAAGCTAATTGATCTTTGGTAAGGGATGTTGCCGGGGTTATGTTTGCTCTAAATCGACATGCTAAATCATTTTCCTTTTGATTAAGTTGATCAATATAAAAGGTCATCGTGTCCCCCTTGGTAAACAAAGATACTCACGGTTAAGATGGCGCGTAATGTTCTCAAGAAGTTGGAGATTGATGCCACCATTTTTCAGGACAATATTACCATTTTGTTGGAGATCTTGGTGTGGCGCAACATAAGGACACTGCCCGATGTTGCCATACGCACCCACAGTAATTACTGCACCTGCGCCCATTTGGCATTGCTCCATCCCTAATGAAGGCACATATACAGATGTACTGTGAGATCGTTGATTCGGCACATATTGCTTTGCTGCTTGCTTGAGTATAATGTCAGTAGTTCCAAATGGCGTGTTACACATGAATGCAATACCATGTTCTTGTGCGGCTTGACTGAGTCTTTCGACCCGTTGTGGATTCTCTCGATCGTGTTCTGTAAAGACATAGTTCATACCAAGACGCGTGATACCATCTTTAGGAGAATGAGCTTTTCTGTTCATGGTAGAAATGAAATCTCGCAGGTTTGCAGCTATACGCGCAGGATTTTGCTGTTGCGCAGTTCCTCGAAGCTGAAGTGGTTCGTCGTATTCCCTTCCTCCAAAGAAATCAGCGTCGACAAATTTGTTCCCAAATAAACTCCACATTACATTGACGCCATTTTCAACAAAGATATCAGCTGTTTGTGGATCAAGATTATCACCCGCATTGAAAACATAACTTCGAACTCCAAGCCGTGCAGCGTGTTGAATCTTTGCTATTGTACGCTGTTTTATTGTGTTTCCATCAGGCATCACTGCACCTGATAAAGGATCACCATACCCATTAATGGTTATCCAACCAATATCGAAATGTTCTTTTGCAAAGTCTAGGATCATAATGGATTGGTCTAATGAGAGTATCCTATCATCGCCAGCGAATGGGGAGGTAACACAGCCTCGACAAGCCTGCACTTTTTTATCATTTTCAAATACATATTGGCTTCTTTTTTCACACACGTTGACATCAGGCAGGTTAAGAATATATGGCAGTTGATTTAGATCTAATCTCGCTGCTCTGGCTACTTGTTCTAAATCTGCGACAATTTCAAGTGTGAATACAACCATGGTCGTGTTTCTATCTGTTTAGTTTCTACAAATTTAATATCACTTGAAAGTGACACAGACATATTTAACACTTTGTCACATTTTTATTTACTTTTCCGCTAAATTTAAATAGATTTATTTTTATCGTAAACTTATGAGAGCAAATCTTGATGTAAAAGATAGGAAGTTACTTTATCAATTAGATCTTAATGCACGCCAACCAAATTCTATGCTTGCAAAGAATGTAGGAGTTTCCAAACAAGTATGTGGATTACGCCTTAAGAGATTTGAAAAAGAAAAATTGATTACAACTTTTTATCCCGTCATTGATATTGCTCGATTAGGTTTTACAAATCACAAGAACTTTTTACGTCTTCATAACATTGACCAAAACAAAGAGATGGAATTGATTAATTGGCTTAAGCATCATCGAAATGTGGTGTGGCTTTCGAGCTGTGATGGAATGTTTGATCTGGCATTTGGCACTTGGGCGCAAGACATGGTGTTTTTAGATACCACACTCACAGAATTAAATCAAAAGTTTGGGCAATATATCGCTGAAAGACAAATTGCAACAATTATTCGCGGAGAATATTTTGTGAGAGATTATTTAATTGGGAAGAAAGCTAGCGGACATCGCAAGGAGTCATTCTTTGGTTCGACACCAAACCCCATCAAAATGGATGAGAATGATTGGGAAATTTTGCGGTTACTTGCACTTGATTGTCGAGAGAATGTGACTCAACTTGCACGAAAAGTAAAATTAAGCGCTGATGCTGTTACACAACGAATTCGTAAACTGGAGATTTCAGGAGTCATTAAGCATTACAATTTTGTACCTAATGAATAAGTTTATCCTTATCTGCATTACAAAGTGCTCATTTCATTACGTAATATCAATGAAGAAAAGTATAGCCAGCTGGTGGAATTTTGTCGTGTTCATCCAAATATAGTGTATATTGTTAAAGCATTAGGACCTTGGGATTTTGAAGCTGATTTAGAAGTGGAAGATGTTGAGGAGTTTCGTGTGATTTTAATGCAGTTGAAAAGTGAATTTAGCGAGATTATTCGGGACTATTCAACATTGCAAATTTATCAGGTACATAAATATAACTTCTGCCCAAGTGTACCAAAATAGAGATTATAGAATGCGCCATAATAGAAATGTGTCAATCCTCGTTTTAAGAGTTTATTTTTGTCAGAATGTTTAAGTAGGGAACCCTGCTGTGAGATTAACATGATAACCCTATCTGTTCTAATTAATATAAACAATATTGTTGCGTAAGCAACTACCACCCTAAACCCACTTCTTGAACTTTGACCAACCGCATACATTTATGACCACAGATTGCCAAAACGCTTTTAAACTACCCCCACAGGAGAAACACATGAAATTCACTACCTATAACCATACAGAACTCGAACCGCAAATTCTTGCCTACTGGAAGCATCATAAAACTCTTGAAAAATTACGTACAAAAACACAAGATGGTCCAAAATTTTATTTTCTGGATGGGCCGCCGTATACTTCCGGCCATATCCACTTAGGGCATGCTTGGAATATGGGACTCAAGGATATGATGGTTCGTTATAAGCGCATGCGAGGCCATAATGTGTGGGATAGGGCAGGATATGACATGCATGGCCTTCCTACTGAGCAGAAGGTAATGGTCAAATTTAATCTTAAAGATAAGCAAGATATTGAGCAGTTTGGAATTGCAAAATTCATGGAAGAATGTGAAAAGTTCTGTACTGAAATGATGCTCAAAATGAATGATGATTTTATCCGCATCGGTTCAACATTAGATTTCTCCAATCCGTACCAACCAATTAAACAAGAATTTATGGAAGCAGAGTGGCTTCTCATTAAGAAAGCCCAGGAGAAGAATCGCCTTTATCAGGGACTGCGCACAATGCATTGGGATACTGCAACACAAACTGCTGTTGCCAAACACGAGCTAGAGTACAAACAAATTACAGACATCTCACTTTACGTTAAATTTCCCTTAGTAGGAAAAGATAAGATGTATCTAGTAATTTGGACGACGACTCCGTGGACTGTTCCGCTCAACCTTGCAGTGATGGTTCATCCAGAGATTGAATATTGTGAAGTTAGTGTAGGAACCGAAACATGGATTGTAGCAAAGAACAGAGTAGACGAAGTTATGACGAAAGCAAAAGTGCGTCAATTCCGTGTTACAAAGACAGTAAAAGGAAAAGAACTAGAAGGGTTGCATTATACTCACCCTCTTGGTGTTGAGAAGTATTTACCCTTAGAATTGCAAAAAAATAAACGGCTCTTTTCTGTTTTGCTTACTGAAGAATATGTTGATGATAGTGCTGGAACAGGATTGGTTCATTGCGCTCCAGGTTGTGGTCCTGAGGATTATGAAGTAGGTCATTTGTATCATCTACCTCCATTTAATTGTGTTAATGAGGGTGGTATTTTCGAGAATTTTGGACCATTAAACGGATTAAAAGCGAAAACGGATGATTCTAAGTTTATTGAGTTACTTGATACAACAAAAGCTATTGTTGCTAAAGAAAAATATACTCATGAGTACCCCCATGGCGAACGTAGCCATCAGCCAGTGATTTTTAGAACTACAAAACAATGGTTCTTCAAAGTAGAAGATCTTAAAGATAAAATGGTTACAGCAAATGAGCAAGTGCTCTGGCAACCACAATCTGCTAAAAACGCTTTTCGTTCTTGGCTTGAATTTCTTCGTGATAATTCCATTACTAAACAGCGCTATTGGGGAACACCAGTCCCGATCTGGCAAGCACCCGATGGAGATTTTATTGTTGTAGGAAGTGTAGCAGAACTTGAATCTTTGAGTGGTCAGAAAGTAAAGGGCATGCATATTCCTAAGATAGATGACATTACTATTACCAAAAATGGAAAAGTGTACAAACGTATCCCTGACGTTTTAGATGTTTGGATTGATGCAGGTACTGCGTCTTGGAATTGTTTGGACTATCCTGTCCGCACCGATCTCTTTGAGAAATATTTCCCCGTTGATTTTATCCTTGAGGGAAAAGATCAAATTCGCGGATGGTATAATCTTTTGGTAGTTGCATCTTTTTTAGCGTTTGATATCCAACCGTTCAAAAATGTGGTGATGCATGGATTTCTTAATGATGTAAGTGGAGTGAAAATGTCTAAGTCATTAGGCAATATTATTTCACCAGATGAATTGGTTGAGAAATATGGGGCCGATGGGTTGCGATATTATATGTGTCAGACTAATGCAGGAGAAGACGTAAATTTTAGTTGGGATGAATGTGCTGTGAAATCACGCCAACTTAATATTCTTTGGAATGTGCATAAGTTTTTGATTACGCACTGCGAGGATAATAAGATTAATCCATTCACATTGGATAAAGGGATTACGGAAAATGTACTTGGTGAAGAAGAGAAGTATATCTTTTCACGACTCCATTCAACAATTAAAGAAGTGACTAGATTACTTGAAGAATATCGTATTGATGAGGTTATTGCTCATCTTGATGGTTTATTCCTTGATCTTTCTCGCACATATATTCAGATGGTTCGTGAAAAGAGCGCAGTGGGGGATGATCAAGATAAAGAAGTTGTAGCGTATACTGTTGCACATGTGATGCTTGAAACACTTAAAATGTTTCAAATTGTTGCACCATTTATCTGCGAAGCAATGTATCTTAATTTCAAACAAGCGTTCAATCTAGAACCTGAAAGCATTAGTCACTTTAATTGGCCAGTCGTTGATGAGAACAAGATATCTCGACGTTTAGAGTTAGATATGGCTACTGTGCAAGGCGTGATTCAAGCAGCTCTCGGTGCACGTGAAAAAGCTAAGACAGGAGTGCGCTGGCCGCTTAAAGAAGTGCTTATTTCAAGTAAAGATCCAGATACGCTTGAAGCTGTTGAAAGGCTTCGTGATATTGTGCTTAAACAGGTTAATGCGAAAGGGATTACTGTTGTTGAAAATATCCCCGGTGTGAGTGTTAAAGTCAAACCAAATTATGCAGCGATTGGACCTGCTTATGGGCAACTTGCTCCGCAGATTATCACGAAATTGACCATTGATAGTCCACAAACAATTGTCAAACATCTTGAATCTGAGGGTGCGTATCGTTTTGTACTTGAAGGTAAAGAAGTTGAGATTACTAAAGAGATGTTGGTTATGGAAAAAGTAATTCCAACTCATCTTCAAGAGGGAGCATTCAAGAACGGCTTTGCGTATGTGAATACCCATGTTGATCCGGAGTTAGAAAGCGAAGGATTTGCTCGTGAGTTAATGCGTAATGTGCAGAGTATGCGTAAAAAAGCTGGGTTGCAAAAACGGGACGATATTCATCTCTTCGTGTTGGTGTCAGCAGAAATGCGCAAACGGCTGGCTAGATTTGAAGTGGATGTTCGTGAGAAAGTTGGTGCAGCAAAACTGGAGTACGTAAGTGCTAAAGCTGTTAAAAACCATCTTGCCCATGAAGACTTCAAAGTCAAAAACGAAGAGTTTAGCGTTTGGTTTGATAAAGCATAGTTTGAGATTTTCTTTTTGTGTTTCTTTCTTTTTGTACGTCAATCACTCACGACCACTCTCGGTCAATAGACCGAGAGCATGCTCGGCTACGCCTCGGGTCGTTCGTTCGGACCCTGACCACTCCAATGAATTTTTTTCCGCTTCTCAACCACTGGTGAACACACCAGTGGAATAGTCAGATTTAATTTAGATTTTTTAATAATTCTGATTCAGCGGTGGCTTACCACCCCATAATGTTTATATACACAAAAATATTGATTCTTCTTACTATGGGAACGCCTGTGCCGCTAGGTCCAATTATAATCAAGTACCAAGGGCTCTTTGATTTTGATTTGTTGTATTCTACGATGGTTGATTGGGCAAAGAATTATGGCTATTTCTGGCATGAAAAAACGTACAAACATAAAGTGCCATCCCCCATGGGCGCAGAGCAAGAAATAGATTGGGAAACAGAAAAAAAGGTAACTGAATATATCAAATACACTATCAAGATGAAGATACATATTTTTGACCTGACAGAGATTGAAGTAGATAGTAACGGTAAGAAAAAAAGTCTTTCAAATGGAAGAATGGTCATCACACTTAACGGTATTGTAGAAGCAGATTATGAAAATATTTTTGGAGGGGGCTGGCTAGCAAAGAAACTGGGTGGATGGTATCTTACATTATGGTCTAAAAATCTGGATAATTATTATATTGACCCGTTGTGGTATAGGATGTGGAACCTACAGGCGTTGATTAAGAAGGTTCTGGATATGCAAACGAAAAAATATGCATATAAGAATTATTTAGGAGAAGGATAGGGTTCTTGTCTTTTTATTTTTGAGTTTATTTTAAGTTTAATTGCGTTCTTAATTTTTTATAGCTCCCTACCAAGAATTATGCTTAATTCTAACCCTTCCCTATTCCAGATTTGTTGTTCTACTAGATCATGATAAGAATATTGACATCGTGCGCCTACGTTCCAGCTACCAAGATTTATCTCCATAAAGCCCCCTACTTTCGAACCAGTTATGGTTCCATCTCGAATGGTAATGCCATTTTCGATGCCCATTTGAACATCAGCATGGTACCCCATCCCTAATTTAAAATAATCATAAGGAAACTCTTTGCCGGTGGAGAAAATTCTGGTTGTGCCGTAGGTTGTATTAAATCGCATAGACTGAATTTCAAACCACATTTCTTCAAATGCGATGGGACCAGATCCACTTAAACCAATCCATAATTGAGGAGGAGTTATATCCATAGGACCTAATTGAAATTGGAGGGGCTGATATTCTCGTTTGCCAGAGCGAACATATTCTCCAATGATAGCACTTGCATGATATGTTTCAATGTTAAGAACATCACTCATAGCTTGAGCGAAAGCAATTTCGTGAGGATGAATGCGCGAGGTAAGTCGTAAATTTGGTAAGGGAGAATTGAGATAGTTAGAAGCATTAGAAGGATTATTAGAGCTTAAATTCACCATAGCTGTATACACTTCAAGATCCCACCATTGTTGTTCTTGAATATCGCCAATTTGAGACGGGTGAGAGAGATGAGATGTTCCTGCGAGGAGATTCGCGTAGGAATAAATGCCAGGAGATAGTCGATTGATGAGATAGGTAACTGCATCATGAACGTCCCCTGTTTGAAGTGATTGTTCAAAGACCTGACGAGAAATCTCATATTGAATGTTGCTTCCTGCACCTGCATGCATCCTCATGATAGTAAGTATTTTATCTGAGAGAGGGTAAGGGGCTTCTTCTTCAAATGTGAAACAGATGCCAAAAGGAGCTTGGTCGATACTCCCTGTTCTTTTGAAATAGAGCTGATGTCCAAATTCATGACCAAAACAGGAGAATACGCCGTCTGCAAATGCAATGGCACTTATTTCTCCTACACGACCAAGAGCTGTTGTGGGTGCTACCATATCCGCAACAGAACCAACAAGTTCACTTAGAGACGTAGTCGTTGATACGATGCTTTCGTGAGAATTGATAAAAAGTGAAGAATCAAGAGTTAAAGAGATAGAATGAGGGGATCTTGGGTTTGGTGTTTCTAGAACTATTTGTTTTGGTTCTTGACCTACACTATGTCCAGAGGGATAAAATAGTACAGGAACAAGCAGTGATAAAGATAATGAATAATTCATAAAATGAAAAGATAGATAGCGTTTAAAAATGTTGCCACTTTAAAGTTAAAACTAATAGCTTCTTCCGAAATAATGCCAACGAATCGCAGGTTTTTTACACGCAAAACAACTTTGACCTTTCTTAAGAACAGGTTGATCGAAAGGCGCATTAAGCGATTTAGCTGCTGACTTCTCTTTGAACGCTTCTTCACACGGTGTTTCTCCACACCAAGGAGCAAGAACCATTTTTTTATCTTCGATGTGTTTAATTGCGTCCGTTGCTATGTCTATTTTGATAATGCTTTCTTTCAGGTGTTTCTGCGCTTTGGCAAGTAGATCTTGTTGGAAGGTGTCAAGGAGATGAGGAATATCTTTGCTTAGGTTTGTGAGAGAGTAGGGTTTTTTCTCTCCAGTATCTCGTCGTGCGACCATACATTGTTTTTTCTCAACGTCTTTTGGCCCTATTTCAATTCTAAGTGGAACACCTTTAACTTCCCACTCATTGTATTTCCAGCCCGGTGTATACCCCTCACGATCATCAACATGAACACGCAAACCTGCTTTGGTGAGTGCAGTTTTAGTTGCGTTTACTGCGGCAAGAACTTCTTCTTTACCCTTGTCGAAAATGATTGGTACGATGACAACTTGAATAGGTGCGACTCGAGGGGGAAGGATTAGACCTTTGTCATCAGAATGTTGAAGAATCATCACGCCAATGGATCGAGTGGAAAATCCCCACGAGTTTTGATGCGCAAATTGTTTTTGCTGGTTTTCATCCATGAATTCAATACTGAATGCTTTGGCAAAATTTTGTCCAAGATAATGAGATGTTGCTCCTTGAATTGCTTTACCGTTTGGTAAGAATGCTTCTACAGAAAGAGTAAAGTCTGCACCAGCAAACTTTTCCCCTTCTGATTTTTGACCTTTCAAAACGGGAACAGCATACATCTCTTGAAATACTTGTTCGTAGAAATCAAGAATTTTGTATGCTTCTTTGACTGCTTCATCTTTTGTGGCGAATACAGTATGACCCTCCTGCCAGAGAAATTCTCTGCTTCTCAGGAAAGGCGTACAATGTTTGAATTCCCAACGTACGACACTGCACCATTGATTAAGACGTAAAGGAAGATCTTTGTGGGATCGAATCCATTTTGCATACGCGTCATACATAATGGTTTCCGAGGTAGGTCTAACAGCGAGGCGTTCTCCTAATTTAGTGTCGCCGCCATAATCTACCCACGCAACTTCTGGGGCAAAACCTTCAACGTGATTTTTTTCTTTGGTTAAGAGAGATTCAGGAATAAAGAGAGGAAAATAACAATTTTTGACACCGTCTTGTTTTATAAGATGATCAAAATAGGATTGCACTTGTTCCCAGATAAAATACGCATTCGGACGTAGGATATAACAACCTGAAACAGGAGAATATTCGATCAGCTCTGCTTTTTGAATTAATTGGGTGAACCACTCAGAGAAATCGGACTCTTTAGTTGCCGTGAGACCTTTGGTGTCTTTCGTTTCTGGTTTGGCAGGAGATTTTTGAGGAACTTCTTTTGGCATGATATGAAAGATAAATAAGAGTTATATAAATGTTTAGACAACAATGAGCACAGAGAAGACAACAATGAGGGGATACGTTTTGATTAATCTAATATCTCTTATTTATGTCACTTTTTAGTGATAACTTTTTAAATTGACCCCCATTACCCATGTTTATGGAATCTATCGTCCGACCATCCCTTGTACGTAAAACAGTAGGCGTGTCTTTGGTATTAGGAGCTACCATTGCAGCACAAGAATATGGGCGGAGCACAGGATGTTATGATGAATATGCCAAGGAGATAGCTCTTATGTATGGCGGAATGGCGACAGCAGGGATGGCTCTTTTTCAAAATGCAGGATATGTAGCAGGAGATTGGTTTTTTAGAATTAAAGAACATGTGAGAAATAAAAGAAATGAAAAAAAATCCATTCTTGAAAAAATACTTAGCAAAACAGAGATGCGAGACTTAAAACGGAGATTAGCAACACTCTATGATGCAAATGAAACAAAAATTAAGATTGGAATTGAGGAGCCAATGCATGAAAGTAGCACGGCATATCGAGGGGGCGTTGTAGCGCGTATCCCCCTAGAAATGGAAGGAAAAGAAACACAATATATTTGGATTAAACAAGAAGCAGATGTTGTGAAGGGAGAAAAAGCTGTTTTCCCATCACGCTGGACTCGTAAGGATAAAGAACAAAAACGCAAACAGGAAATGTGTCTTACCCGCGCGGGAGTGGATAGTGTTGTACGATATTTCTTTACTCAAAAAGTGGAGAAACCTTGCGACCAAATACCCCCTCTACTTCTCGCACATGATTATGTAGGGGATATGAGTTCTAATTTACCCGGAAGTAGATTAGATACAATTATTGAAAGTTTGGATAGAGAAAATCGCTTAGATATTTTTAGTTCACTATATCAAACAATGTCAGATTTAAATGGGCAATACAATCATCGACTTCGTAGAGTTCTTGAAGAACGAACCAACCCATCTGATCGTCCTGAAACACGCTTTGAGCATTGTGCATCAAAAACACTTGGGACTGACCTAACACAAAAAATTGTAGATGCATTGGACATACATAAAAGAGACGGGTTTGTCAATGGCGATTTAAAGCTTGAAAATATTTTTTATGATGCACAAAAAGGAGTAAAAGTGCTTGATTTTGGACGGGCAGGTCATGGAGATAGATATATTGATCTTTACTTAGCAGCGTGTGAAATGGGAGTAAGTGAGTCTAAAGCAGCAAATGTACTGCTAGATCAATTACTGCCTGAACAAAATAGAGAATTTGAGCGATCAAGAGCACGTGCAAAAGCGCACCTATTCTGGGCAGTTCACGCCAATGAATATCTTAATAATGGATCAATTACATCACATAGTGTTCGTAAGCAATTTGAAGCATATCAAGCATTTAATCTTTCAAAAGCTTTGGAGTACATTGGACAAATAAAAGAACAGAACTCACAGCTTGAAGAAATCGATCGTTCTTTAAAATCGCATTATCAAGAGATCGGTGCCGAGAGATATGATATAAATCAATTTACGCACCCGGAAGCCACTGGTTTTTACTCACGTACGTTCTCTTTACTCTTTCAAGAAGGCAAAGAAACAGGACACAATGCCATAGATGAGTTAGAGGAGACAGTATTTTATGATAGAGCAAAACAAGCCAGCGAGCGTTTAGTAGGAAGAGGGATGTTACTAGGGATGCCAGGAGTGGGATTCTGTTTAGAAGCAGCAGGGTGGATCGCGGAGAAAATTACCGGATATTCACATCAAGTTAATTGGCTATTACCTACTCTGGCAACAACTGGACTCCTCGTTGCTCGTGAAAGTTTCTCAATTTATCGCCGTAATTCAGCAGTCAAAGAAGCACAGGAACAACTATGTTAGATGATGTTAGATTATGTTAAAATTTCATTTGCGAGGAAAATTGATATCCAACGAGATAGGTTGATGCAACCTGAATATGTCTAGCCAATTCAAAAAAATAAGGAAGAAATTGATTGTCAAATCCTTTATTCTTTACGAGAAAAGTTTGTATTTGACTATATACATCCCAGCGTAGATTGTCAAGTTCATTGAGTTTCGATAGATCTTTTTTGTAAAAAACATCATAGAGAAGTGTAACACCCAGATTAGTTCTCGTTATAACATCCATAAAGATTTTAGGTTCATTAATGAAGGGTTTATGATTTCTTTTTTTATCACACACATCTTTGTAAAAATAGTAATATGTATGGGCTAATACTGAAAATTTAGCAATGAAAGTGAAGAGAAAATAGGATTGTTCTTTTCCACCATAACTTACACCCAGAATGGTTCTGCGTGTAAAATTAGTGAAGCTATCGATTGTTTCTTTGAATTTAGTAATCGTCTCAAGATTAGTAAAAGAATTTGAAGATATGTCTTGATAAACCAGTTCAGCCATTTGCTTTGTGATAAGAAAGACTTTACGTAAAATAATATCGGTTTTATCGGTAGATGGTTCAGCAATATTCTCAATTATCATTTTAGTCTGATTCTCTTCAACAACTTCAAATCCGAGAAGATTTGTGCTAGTAAAATCGTTGATGAACTGCCGCTGTGCTTTTGTAGGATGGTGCAACGTGAAGCGAACATAGCCTGTACGATAGGCATTATTAAGCAAGTGCATCAAAGAACGCTTGGAATAGGATGACACATCCATTTCAAGAGCTTTTTCACTTTTATGAATCTGGGAAAGAGAAACTGTCAGACCTTTTTCAAAAGATTCGACATTGACCTCATCTCCTGCTTTAACATTATTTTCTCTCACCCACGCAGAAGGCAGCGACATAACTAATGAAGAGTTACCCATGCGTGAGACAGTGCGTTTCATGGATTAGTAGAAAGAAAGCCTATTTTTAAATTTTTGCTAAAATACGTATGATACGTATTATACTACCTAAAGATACTTATTTTACTTCTTTGTCACTTACAAGTAATATCTTGGCCGTTTTAGAAAAACAACGAGAAACAGAAACAATGAGAAAAATAGATTAGAGAGGAAAGATCATGAAAAATACCATCACACCACCTATATTCGCTGCCCTTGCTATGCTTTCTGCTAGTTGTGCAGAATACCATTCTTTTCATGAGGAAGACGATAATTCTGCAGCTAATGGAGAAGTCCCCATAGATGTAGGTTCATTTCCTTGTTATGTACCTCTGCGTAACCCCCCTAGTCCAAATTTTTATTTTGAAGGAACTACTAATGAAGGATATGGCAAGACCAAAGAAGAACGAACTAATTGGAAACATAACCAAGGCGTTAACCCTTATGAACAAGTAAACTGCGTTGTTACAAACCCTATCGCTAGAGAATACGATGCGAACTTCACCTACACCGGCAATACTCTTGATCTTTCGGATACACAACAACTTGATAGACCAGAGGTAATAGGAATCTCTTGGTTCTTGGACTCTCTTAAACCTGAAGATTTTGCGGAGAAAAAAGGTTACAACAACCCAGCAGTAGGATACCCTCAGCCAACAGCAGGAATTTATGGGGATACCCTTGTTGCACATGTAGGAAATTGTTACTTTGAAAGTGCAGGTGTTCGTCTTGGAAACGTACAAGATAATGGCGGCTGGATTTTTGCACCAAACCGAGAAGAAGGGAAATTAGGCAGAGTAATGCCAATTATGTCACCCCAGCAAAATCAAACTGCAATTCGCACTAACGCAGGTTTTCCTGATATTTCAGATTGTTTCTCACAGACTACAAGAGAATAAAGACTACAAGGAAATAGAGACACCACCATGAAACATATAACCACCCTAACTACTATTACTGCATTAACTTTCTTGGCATCTGCGTGTACTGATTCAACTACTATTTCACCTCACCCACAAGTACTAGATCAAGGAAATCAAAGACCTTATGTGGAAGATGCTTGGAAAGGACCATTACCATATTACATCGATATGGGCAAGGAAGGAAACCCTTGTTCCGAACCTAGTGTTCGTTGTGTAGACAGTGGGACATTAGATTTCGCTATTTTAGATGCTGCACTTGACCAAAACGTTTTGTTACAAGATGCTTTCATCCCACAAGAAAGAGATGCCGGTCTCGTAGATGTGAATTCTAGGGATGTAAATTCCAGACCAGATAGTACGGGAATTGAAGAATGTATTGAAGGGCAAGAGGTAAATTCACCAGCAGTCAATTGTGCTTTAGGTATTGCAATTAACAATGAAAGAGGATACTTTGTACCAGGAAGAATAAGAGCGCAATATTTACTTCCCCTCGACTTACAAGACGATATACCTGCGGGCAGTGAATATAAGACGACCACTATTTGTGAGATTGAGGGACCAACGGCGCATGAGATAGAGTTTAGAGGACGAGGATATGAGACTACCGGACAAACAATTGATTTGAGAGATGGCGCCCTACTAGCCCAATTATACCATAGATTTGGAGCACCTGCCGTCTTAATTCGACCCACAACAGAGATAGAAGAGACAATTTGCTACCCACAATCTTTTGTAAAAATTGGTGAGTGCATGATCGAAGTTGGGCATGGAGCACCACGAGCCACAACAGTAGGATGGGGTGGAGATCCGCTTAGTTCTATAGTGGCAGTTGGTCCTGATCGACGAGAATGGTATGAAGGCAGAGCTCCCGATTTGCCGTTTTGTTATACGACCATACAAGAATAAGAGATATTACCATGAAACATATAACCACCCTAACTACTATTACTGCATTAACTTTCTTGGCATCTGCGTGTACTGATTCAACTACTATTTCACCTCACCCACAAGCACCAGATCAAGGAGATCAAAGACCTTATGTTGAAGATGCTTGGAAAGGACCATTACCATATTACATTGATATGGGCAAGGAAGGAAATCCTTGTTCTGAACCCAGTGTTCGTTGCGTTGATGCAGGATTAGATTCTGCATTTCATCCAGATATGTTAATAAAAGACGCCCTTAATTCACAAGAAACTGATGTAGCTCTTGCTGATGCAAACCTCAGACCAGATACTTCTGGAATTGAGGAATGTGTCGAAGGACGAAACGTAAACTCACCGGCAGTTAATTGCGCACTTGCAGTTGGACTAGAAGGAAATCAAGGTTATTTTGCGCCGGGAAAGATAATTTCACTCTATTCGTTGTCACCCAACTTTCGCATACCTAGTGATGATTATCGAACCATCACTATCTGTGAACTTGAAGGATCTACGGCATATAAAGTACAGTTTCTACCCGGACAAGGTCACGTGGGTGGGTATGAGTTTACTGGAGAAACTATTGATTTACGAAATGGAGTTCAACTAGCCCAAGCATACACCGGCCGATTTGATGCGCCTGCCGCATTGATACAACCAGCTCTTGGTATAGAAGAGACAATTTGCTACCCACAATCTTTTGTAAAAGTAGGAGGTTGCATGATTGAAGTTGGTAATGGCGGAGCACGGGCACGTACCTGGGGCGGCGAACGATATGGAAACTATTTTATCACTGCAGTTGCGCCAGATCCCCAAGTATGGCGAGAAGGGCAAGCACCTGATTTACCATTTTGTTATACAACAATTCAAGAACAACAATAAGAAATGAGATAAAAAATTGGGAGACCAAGATTAATCTTGAGTCAAAACAATTATGATGACGAAATTACTATGAGACCAACAACTTTGTACTTTGCCTTAGCAAGTTTGCTGATGACAGGATGTAGCGATGATAAACCACGTTACGAACCAATGTATTCTTCCGCAGCAAGACCTGAAACGAGAGTTGTTGCACCAGAAATTCGTTGTTATAGTGAAGGTAAAGATCAGACAAACACGAAAAGCAAAGGAAAGTTACAGTTACGATTTTCAAAAAACATGCCCCTACTTAGCCCTAGAGATAGAGCAGATTTAGAAAAGTATGTCGAAAAACTTGAATTTAAAACACAAAAGGTATATGTTGCGTTTCCACCAGCATACCGCACTCAAGCTGAATGTGCGGTTGCAGAGTTAGATAGGATGGGAAAAGAACGATTCCAAATTTCTCGAGCTCTTACTGTTGAATCAATAGAAAATACACAATACAAAGGTGTGATTATTTCTTCAACAATTCCAAATGCAGTGGCAGCTAAATATAAAAAAAGAACAGAAGATAAGTTCGGCGGGGACATGCAAAGAAATACGCAAACAACCAAACCAACAAGATCCCATTCTGGCCAAATAGCAATCCAAGATCATCCCTCAGGAGAGAGTAAATTTTATGAGCTCATTAAAGGAGATAAACCAGTTGTAGTTGATTTCTATGCCACCTGGTGTGGACCATGTAAATCTCTTGGGAAAGATCTAGAGGACATGAAGCGAGAGTACGCAGGTCAAGCTGAATTTTTAAAAGTTAATGTTGATTCACAAAAATCACTTACGGCAAAAGTTGCTCCTGAACACCAAGGAGATACCAGTCTTAAACTCCCCACAGTTCTTATTTACCAAAGAGGCACGTTGATGAGTCGTATTAAAGGATATAATCCGAATGAAATTCGACGAACATTAGATTCACTTCTCTAAATTTCTTTTTCCCTAAATTTCTGTTTTCAATATTCTTACCAACTTTGGTCCTTCGAAAATAAATGGAGTATATATCTGGATGCCAACAACGTTTCCGATGGAAATTCGTTCTTTGGCTTTGTCGATTGAGTTGATTCCGCCGCAAGCAATGACGTTTGCTTGGGAAAAATGTTCCACCAGAAGCCGTTGGGTTGCAAGAGATTGTTGATACACGGCATTACCACTTGCACCGCCTTTTCCAGGGGAAGGTTGAATATAGTTTGGATCATGCCGAGTAGTGGTGTTAGCAATAGTGAAACGATTGATCGGATATTGAGTTGCCACAGCAATTAACTCTTTCATACCATTATCATCAAGATCTGGCGAAATTTTAAGATCAAGTTCTTGATAGGGATGTTTTGCTTTGGTTACGGTTTGAAGCATACTGACAAGTTGTTCTTGGTATTCCTTGCGTGCATCCATGCCCCCACCAGACCCATGAGTATTAGGACAAGAAATGTTGAGTTCGAAGCGATCAACCCCGTGAAGATCTCGAGTTGTTTTGATAGTGAAAGCAAGGTCGTTGAGGAGATCTTCTCCTTTTTTACCCGGTGTAGACATAAGATTGATAGTTATAGGTACCCCATGAGCACCAAATTTTGCCATATTTTGGGCGACTTTGGCTGCCCCAACACCCGGAAGACCCTGCCAGTTGACCATGGAACCAGTTTGAGGAAATCTTATTATGCTGGGACGAGGGTTGCCTGCCCATGGATCGGCAGTAACCGTACCAACAACAACTCGATCGAATCCAATATACTTGAGAGTTTGGGGCGGGATCTGCCCATTTTTGTTAAAGCCGGCGGCGTTTGAAAGTTCTATTTTAGAAGAGGGGCTTTTGTAATAGAAGATCAGTCTGTCCAGATGAAGTGTGTGAAGAACGCGAATGTTAGTGATGAACCATTCATGAGCTTTGTAAGGGTCTTCTTTAGATAATAAAAATATAATAGGTTTGACTAAAGAGTACGCTGATTCAGAACAAAGGCAGATGAGTTTCATTTAAGATTGCTCATTTTTTTTAGAATTATAAAGATTTAGGAATTGTTACTTGATAAAACCACAATATCTATTTTTGAGAATAGCCATCTAACCATAAATAATTTTTGAAAAAAAAAAAAAAAATCTTGCCCAGTGTTTTAGGGGGGTGGTGTACTAGAAGAAACAGCGTGGGCAAGATTTGGAGGAAAAAAATAAAATTAAAAAAAACCTGCAACGCAGGCGCCTAGCTGTTCTTAAACTAATTCAAGTCCAAGTTCGCGGCTTAATGATTGAGCGCGTTTTTGGGATTTGTGTTGGTCTACTTTGCCAAGGATCCATGGGCTATTAACACCAGTGATAATGGTCATAACAGTCAATTTACCTTTCATTTCGTCAGCAACACGTGCTCCCCAGATAACGTTAGCATCATCATCAAGGCTCTCGGTTACAAGCTCACCAATTCGGCTTACTTCATCAAGAGTCATGTCAGGGCCACCGGTGATGTGGATAAGTGCACCAGTTGCGCCTTCATAGTTGATGTCAAGTAATGGGTTGGAAAGAGCGCCTTTAACAGCTTCTTCAACGCGGTTGTTGGTATCGGAGCTTCCTACACCAATAGCTGCTACGCCACCGTTAGACATGATTGCTTTAACGTCTGCGTAATCCAGGTTAACTAAGCTTGGAACTGCAATGGTCTCAACAATACCTTTAATCATGGTAGCGATGAGTTCATTTGCAACTGCGAAAGCTTGTTGGATTGGCAAGTTACCAGCAATTTGAACAAGGCGGTTGTTATCAATTACAATAACAGTATCAGATACTTGGCGAAGTTGTTGAAGACCAAATTCTGCTTTGTCGCATCGAGCACGCTCAATGTTAAAAGGCATCGTTACGGTTCCAATAACAATTGCACCAGTGTCTTTTGCTACTTGAGCTACTACTGGAGCTGCACCAGTACCAGTTCCTCCTCCCATCCCTGCGCAAACAAAGACCATATCTGATCCTTTCAAAGATTCTTTAATTTTCATCAAAGATTCTTGAGCTGCTTCAGCCCCTTTGCTTGGGAATCCGCCACAACCTAGACCGCGAGTACAATCTTTTCCGATAAGGAACTTTTTGTCTGCTCCGGTAATGTGAAGATGTTGGTGATCTGTGTTGATTGCGAGAATTTCTGCCCCTTTAATTCCTTTTTTATACAACCAGCCAACCATGTTGTTGCCTGCGCCACCCACGCCAATAACTTTAATATTAGCTTGGTTCATACTTTCAAATGTTTCTTCTTGCATATTTTCTAATGCGTTCTTTACGATAAAATCCATTTTTACACCACCTCAAGGTTTTTACGAAGAGGCTTGCTCTTCCCCCCTCTTTTGTTTTCTCGTGAATATGTATCTTTGAAGACACATATTTTGGAGTATGAAAAGATTTATATACTACCGGGATATCCTCTTCCTTGACCTAAGAACCTAACATCTAATTCAGACCAAGACCTAGCTTGTTAGAACCGACCAAACCAATTGTTGAAAACGACCACATGTGGAGATTATGGGGACCAGCCATAAACTCTTTTAACTTCTTTTTGTGATCTTAAACTTTTATATCGACCTGAGTCACAGTATAAAGTAACTTTTATTTAAACTTTTACAACCACTTAGAGATAGGTACAAAATTAATGGTGTTCTTCAGATTGGTGTTTATCGTCGTGAGAATGCTCTTCTTTTTTGATCCCTAATTTATCTTTTGTTTTTTCTAAAATTGCAGAAATCCCTGCTTCGAGAGCTTCTTTTGCATGCCCCGTTTTGCGTGCTAAGATCACAGCAGTATCGTTCATGTACTTGTGAACATCCCGAAATTTACCTCGCCAACGGTTAATGTATACTACTGTTTCGAGTGGATATTTTGCAGGTTTGGGAGGAATCTCGCGAGCATATCCTATAGGAATGATGATTTGTGGACGAACTTCAGCAGGCACACCTAGTAATGAACGCACTGCATCTTCATCAAACGCGCCAATCCATGCAGATCCTAAGCCCATTCCGGTTGCGGCTAAGAGGATATTTTGCGCAGCAGCAGCACAGTTTTGAATCGCATATAAGCGATCACCTCTTACGCCGTAATAGCGTTCTGCTTTCTCTGTTTCTGAGACAATAACTATAACATAGGGCGCTACTGCAAGATCATATTGCTCATAACAGGCTTGAGCCAATCCTTGTTTTCTGCCTGAATCCATAACAACAATAAACTTCCAGTTTTGTATATTTCCGCTACTGGGTGCATGACGTGCAGCATCAAGGATACGAGAAATTTTATCCCACGAAACGTACTTTGGAAGAAAATATTTGACAGTTCGTCGGTACTTGATGATATCCACAATGTCATGTAACTGCGGGATTGGATCATCTTCCTGAAGTGTCTCGCTCATGTTCAAATTTGGAAAGAAAAATACCTATTTAAATGCTATCTTTCCATTTTTGGAATCTGCTTCTTTTTTTGGAATGTATTTTCAAAAATGAAAAACAATATAAATGTGAAGAGATTTATGAACCTGTGGTCAAAAAAGAGATGCTTGCATATTTGATAGATGACAAGAAGGCAGCCATACTTCGACTTCTTTTGAACAGTTCTGAAGAGTTATATCTTAAAGAAATTGCGGACCGAAGCGGCGTATCATTGACCTCAACCTATCGAACATTGCAAGACTTTGTTGGATTAGGGTTGGTAGGTCGAAGGGAATGGAAGACATCTAAAGTGTACCGCATGGAAGCAAATGACAAGACCGCATTTTTGAAAGAGTTGTTGCATGAAGAGTATGACGGAGTTCCGGATTTTGTTGATGCAGTGGGAGGGATGCAAGGAGTCGAAAGTGTCTTGTTACAAGGGGTGCGCAAGAAAGGCAAAGCGAACATTTTGATCATTGGACAAGGTATTGAAGGAGGACCAGTAGAAGAAATTGCCAAACGTATTAAGGACAAAGGATTCGATCTTTCCTTTTTGACCCTGACCCAGAATCAGTATGAACAGATGATGAAAATGGGATTATATGCTGGGGAGAAGGTTGTGTTGAAATAAAGATCTTTGAAACGCTACTTCTTATTGATTATTTTTTAGTTGAAATTCTATTTCCAGATTTTGTAGGAAAACAAGAATTACTTGAGGTTGAGCAAGATCAAGAAAACCCCCTTTTGACCCACACTCACATTGATTCGGTTTCTTGGAAGAAATAACCCTGAGCTGTTTTCACAATAAGTACATTGGCATGTTGCCATGGGACATTCTGTTAGAGTATCTTCTGTTAGAGCACCAGATTGATAAAAAAATTGATACAAAGAAAGAGAAAAAATCAAAGAAAAATTAGTTTAATTTCACATCTCGGCTGGTGCTGGCGATGACTTTGCCGGCTTTGTCAACCAAAGTTAAGTCAATACGAACAGTAGCAAGTTCGCCAACTTGAGCTTCGCTATAGGAAAATCCACCTTCTACAGCTAATGAAGGGCGAATCATTTTCCCAGAAGTAATACTGGCAATGTTTTCAGGGATAAGTATATCTTTGGTTCTTTTATCATATCCTTCCATGATCATTACCAATTTGTAAGGTATCACCGTACCTGGTTCTTGGTTAGCAATACTTACATCGAGACGATCTACTTTGCCCCAAGTGCCCATGGAAGTGCTTTTGACCATATCTAAAGTAAGAATTACTTTGTTAGAATATTTTGTAACTACAACTTCTGGCTCTTCTTGCTTTTCTTGAGCTTTTACTTCTTCTTTTACAGGAACAACTGCAGGTTCTTCAACCGTTTCGGTTACAGGAGGAGTTGCTTCTGCTACCACAGGAACTGTTTCGAGAGGAGCAACTTCAACAGGGGCAGTTTGAACTGCAGGTTCTTCTTGAATACTTGCGCCAGTTAACGAACTTGAAGAATCAAATGGCGAGAAGCACCAACGAGCCATGGAAGGATCCGTTGAACTACACGCTGCCGTTGACATCCAACTTCCTACCAGAAAAACGCTGACAAGTAACACTATACCTACGATGCGTTTGAAGCTACGCCAAGGGTTATACTTCACCGTCATGGTTCGATCGCGAGTTAAAAAATTGCCTTTGGGTTTTTCCGGTTCGATTTTACCACCAAACCGAGAGTTCACGCCAAAAATATCATTTCTATCACTTGAAGGGGGAACATATGCCATTTTATAATATTGATAGAATGAGCCCTACAAAGAATACCAGAAATCCAACACCAAACACAATGTACCCTGCTTTTTCAGGATTTGGTAACGTAGGAAAAACACGCAACCGTTGTCCAACGAATGCAGTAGCTGCATTAATGTTTTGTTGAAACATTGAGAACTGATCTGCTAGACTCATTCCCTCACCTCTTTTTTTATAATCTTTTGGAATGAGAAGAGGTATAAAAAAGTATTGGTAGTGGAGAAGTGAGATAATGGATGAGAAAAAAGAAAACAAAAAGTTTATTTCTTAGAAGGATCGCTTTCAATAGCGTCAGGACCTTCTTTGGTCGCTTTAAGGTTGACTTGATGAATAATTTTCGTAATGCGTTCGCCACAGACAGTACGACGTCGAACGAGACCTTTTTGCTTCTGACCATTACGGTTAAGACCACTAAAACCTACGCCGCCATGCATGAGAATTTTTTTACGGGCTTCTTGAATGCCTTTACGCATAGGAAAACCGCATTTGTCAGAACCGCCGGTAACTTGAAACTCATATCCTGCAAAACCTAATTTATCACCAGAAATAGTTTCACCGATACGTAAATCGTGAAGAGCATCTGCATGTGCATCTTTAATTTCTTTTTGAACTGTTTTTCCGGATTGAAGTCCGATTACAACTTTATATTCTACCATTTTTCATTCTCCCCGAGACTTGGGACCTTAGCAGGTCGCATCCATTGATGGTCTCAGCAATATCAGACTGATTATGAAGATTATTTAAAAAGGTATGGGATATAAAGAACAAGAAGAACTATTTGGCAACAACTGACTCTAAACTTGCTAATTCACTAGAAAGAGTAGTGTGCTCAGCACGAAGTTGATCTAATTTTTTCTTTTGAAAGACATTAATTTGATTACGAGCAAGATCCCATTCTAATTGCCGAAGACGTTTTTCTAATTGGATGATTTGTTCTCGAAGTTGAGATATTCGCTCTGCTGACATAAAATCAACTTAAAGAAGAGACTATATAAATGTTTGGCAACTCTTTTCATACAGATGAATGAGCACACCCTCACCAAATTTGCGTATGCCGTCTTCTTTGTAGGGATAGCAGTATTGGCATTATATTCTCAAGAATTTGAGGTAGAGAGTGTTGCAACAATCGAGTCGCATCCCTCTTCCGAAATAGTACGAATGAAAGGGATTATTACACGACTCTCACCGCATGATAATGTGCTCTTTGCTGAGATTGAAGGACAACGCGTCGAAAAGACGGACGTTATCGTGTTTACTGCGGAAGAATTGTTTCTTAAAGAGGGACAGTTTGTTGAAATAGAAGGCAAAGTTGAAGAGTATAAAGGAAAGAAAGAGATTATTGCATCTAAGGTTGTGGTAAGATAGTGATGTATGCGTGTGGAGGAAGCCTCATTGTTGCTGTCGTTCCATTGCCGGTTTCACTTTGAACTGAAAAATTCCCACCGATTTGTTGAACTTCATCCCTAATAATCCCCATTCCTAAACCTGCCCCAAGACCATGCTGATTTTGCCCAGTTGGATTATCAGAGGTAGTTATACCTGAACGATAAATAAGATCGCTTAAAACAAAACCAGGATTAGGTGTTTGTTCTGCAGGAACATAACCGTGTTTTACAGCACGCTTCCATAAGTTGGTAGTATCAATGCCATTTCCCGTATCTCGAAGTTCAAGATGAGCATGACCATTATTATCATATACTACCCTCACATGAAGTTCAGTACTTTCTTTGCCCGTGGCTTGCGGAGAAGCATATTTAGCAACATTGCCAACCCAATTATTAAGAGCATCTACCACAGCAGGATTAGTAAGTGTGAGAAGAGGAGTTTGCGCACAATAATGAACACGAATACCCAATGTTGCCAATACTGTGGCTTGTTGAGTAAAATATTTACCGAGATTGACATGTTCTTCGGTTAAATCCAAACCAACTTTTCTTGCAACAGTAAGAATGTCATCTGATGCTTTTTCTAATCGAAGAATATGATTCTCAGAGTCTTCTAGACCTAAATGTTCAACGGTGCGAAGAAATGGCTCTACAATATTACCCCCATATGCTTCGATAAGAAGAAGTTCTTCGGGATTAAATTGACCGGCAGTGAGTAGCCCATAAATATGTTCGGCTTTGTCTTGAAGATTTTTTGCTGCTACGGCAATAATTTCTCGTGGCTGATACCCTTCTCTAACAAGTATATCTAGTGATTCACGAAAAGTAGGAGTATCAAATGAACCTACATCCGCAATGGTCGTATAAAGCATGCCTAAAGTAAGATTTAACTCTACATCAGAAAGATAATCATCAATGATAAATCCGGCAAAATTCGCAGTTGTACGTAAAGGGTTTTGGAGATCATGAGTGAATTTATGAACCAAATCACTACGTGGTGCCCATCGTGATAAACGACCCCCAGGTTGTAGAGCACTTAGAACATATAGAGGATTTTGTAATAGTGTGGTAATATCTTCCCGAGGAGCTAAAAGAATAGGTTGTGTGGGAAGCACAGGTTGATATTGTGTTATATCTCGACCTAAAAGATTAGTAGCAATACTTTGAGCAAGCCGTACTCTTTTTGCAGCTAGTTCTACTTGTGCTTCTGCGACAAACCGTGCAAATTGTGAAAGTTGAGTACTCATAGGAATGCTGGCAAGCAGGGGGTTTATAAACTTTGCGTTTTTGTAACTAAACAGTAGTTAAACCAGTGGTTTTTTTTGTTGAGAGATATGAATAGTAAAGAAAAAGAGATAATAACAAAAAAATTATGGTTTAAGGCTAGCAACCACAGGTTTAACTGAAGCACTGGGTTTGGAAGAAAGATCAGTGAATGCTTTTTCTATTTCTTCCTGACTCCAACCAGTGTTCTCTTTGAGGATTTTAACTATGTCTGGATTGGATGTGCCCATGCTTTTTTCTTGCGCAACCCATTTTTTGAGGTCGTCGTAGTTGTAGGTGGGTTGTTTTTTATGATGGAAGTGATGTACCAACAAGATTAATACTGCTACAAGCAAGACAAATGAAGGGATACCTACGGCAATCATTTTCCCAGTTGTCCAGATTGACTTACTTGAAGTCGCTTCTGGTTTTTGCAGAGTTGGCGCTTTTGCTGCAGCACGCGGAGGTTGATATGCTGATCGTTCTTGTACTGAAGGGGGCACATACATTCCCGTTTCATCCATTACACACTCACGTCGATCGTCAGGAACTGAATCATAGGTAGCGCAAAGATGATCATCAACACAAGTTCTGGTCTGGAGACCATTGCTACATTCTGTCCATAATCCACAACGCCATGCTTCTACACAGGGTTCACACACACGAGTTTCTTCTTTTGCAGGAGCACAGCGGTTTTTATCAACACACTGACCTACTTGCGTAAGATCAGCGCGACAGATATCCCAAGTACAAGACCAATCGGAAACACAACGACGGCGTCCGCCTCCGCTACCACCGCCTCCTCCGCCCCCACTACTTTGAGGTTCTTGAACATTAGCTTGTTGAGCTTGACAGACACCATTTGTACAACTATGTCCAGCTGCGCAGTCAGCGTGACCGCCGCAGTTAGCAAGAACACATGCAGTATGAGACGCTTGTTCTAATGCAGGAGCGCATCTAAATCCGTGACCACAATTATTGCCAATACTTCCACAGTTGTCGTGGGTTAAACAGGCATCACCAACACCATCTGCATCAGTATCAACTTGATCTTCGTTGGTAATTAAAGGACAGTTATCGACTGCGTCAAGTGTTCCGTCTTCGTCACTATCAATTGCAGCGCCGCCAAGATCGATTGGAGCTGCTTCACAAACATTATTCTCATTACAAATTAAACCCTCGCCGCATTGTTGGTCGTTCTCACAGACTTGACCAGCCAGGTTAGGGATATTTTCTTCACAAACACCTTCTTGTGAGCAAATGAAACCTTCTTCACAATCTTCACTGGTTTCACACACTGCTGGTTGTTCGACACAAGCAGGTATAATCATGGTGATATAGGAATTCTCAACCACTGGTTCTAAACCATTGCCATTCTCATCAAGAGGAAGGAAGCGATTTTCTCCTGTAAGTGGAATAAATACAGATGAACTAACAATACCTAGATCAGCTTGTCTTTCGGGTGCAAAGCTAGTATAACTAAATTCAAGTTCTGATGATTGCGAGAATACGTTAAGGAATTGTAGACCATCATCGTCTTCTTGTAATCCAATAGTATATCTCTCGTCATCTAAGAGGGTTGCACCATTTATCAAATTAATATCCATCGATGTACTAATAGAGTTTCTATCTTCGTCAAAAGTGACACATCGTAAATTTTGAAGATCTTGGCTGTTAATGCTAACGTAACTACATCTTTCGCCGTTAGAAAGAGTGATCATATTATCAACACCAGTACCGCTTAAATCTAAGACTTTAACATCTATTCGACCATCGATGTTTTCAATAACTACTTTAGCTCCTCCAACAACACAAGCATTATCTATAACACATTCTCCGTCAACACACTCTCCGTCTTCGCAAGGAAGAGACTGCCAGAATAGACAAGCATTGATTGGATCGATCGCACAAGACTCGCGTCCTTCAAGTCCACATTGGGCTGATCCAAAGGCGTCACACCCATTTTCAGCGCATGCTTCAAACGAATGACAATTTTGATCTTCTCCTAAATAAAAGCCTTGGTTGCAGATACATGCATTATTGTCATCAATATTACCATTTTCACAGGCTCCGGGTTCGGCCCCTAAAGCGGGACCAATTGTGACAGTTACTTCTTGATTAAGAGGGGTTGTGAAAACATCTTCACCATTGTTGTAACCATGCAAGGAAACAAGACGAACAACAGACTCACCTTCTTGAAGAGGAGTGAGAGCGATTGTTGCTAAATAACTAGCGGGATCTTGATATAATTCATACACAAACGGAAGATGGGAAGTCTGTTTGAGAGTGATACGACCCTGTTCTTGTTGAACATTAAATGGAACAAGACTTTCTAACTGCGCTTGAGGAGTCGTTGCACGTTCAAATTGGGTGAGAAGAGTTCGAAGAGGCCCATACACTTCGTTTTCATAACGCTCGGCCACTCGGCCTGCTTGATCTGCATCAAAATCTTCACCTCTCTGCTCTTGTGCAAGAAACTCTTGGTGTTGTTGAACTATATCAGCATAATCAACGGGAAGCTGAGTAACGGTAGTGTCTACCTTTGAACCATATGTAACACCAGGTTGATTTTCCGGATCAACTAAAATAGCCATTGTGTCTTGTTGAGTAATAGTCATGAAATACTCACGTAAACGTTGTTTTATTTGTTCAGATTCAAGTGCCACCAGAGTAGACATTAGATGGTCTTTTATCAATCCTAATTGTTGTTCTCTGTCAATAAAACTTTGGGGATTAATTGTGAAAAATTCAGGATCGTATTCAACGACAATGGTTTGAGCATAGACATCAGCAGTGGGAATGCCAACAACAACTAAATCAAATTCTCCCACAGCATCAAGAACAACGGCACGGTCCAATACTGTTTCTGTCTGGTCTTCGAGACGCTCTTCTACGCTTTGAGAATACAACCCATAATCTCCTGGCGACCCAGGTTCAGTTTCTAACTCAGAACCAAACTTGATTGCTTGTCCTGCGAATTGTCCAGTAAAGAAATATGCAGCAAGACCAGCTAAGGCTATAATGAGGAGTGCAACTACAAGAATAATTGCGATACGCTTTCCCTTTTTAGGCTGTGGTTGAGCAGGGGCTGATGTTGAAGAAACCGAAGAGGTGACTTTTGTTACAGGAGCAATATACGGTTTTGTTACTGGTCGTGGAGCAGTCATGGATGTGTGAGACATAGTATTAGTGGTTGGCTTTGAGGAAGCTGGTGCCCGATGAGCATTTTGTGTTTTTAACGTACTCATTCTTCATCACACTCCCAATCTAGCACTGACATCAATTTTCTAAAGTCTGCAAATGTTACACAACTATCATTAGTCACGTCGCCTTCTCCCATTGCTTTGGGAACAGAGCAACTAAGATCAAAGTTTGCTGCAACTATCGATATGTCTTTAAGACCGACACACTGATCGTTATTGAGATCAAGATTTTCTGCCCCCTCGGGAGGTATAATCTCTTCAGGAACCCCGCCAGGAATTATTTCTGGTTCTTCTAGAACACAACGATTGATACTTTCATACCAGAAGTAACCAGCAAGCTGACAGGTCTCAGGATTAAGACACGCTTCAACATTACCATCTTCACAGGTGACTTGATTAAGTATTACTTCTTGATCTACTGCATTACATTGTTCATCATACCAATACAGATTTGCAGCCTCACAAAGTTCTTGAGTAGTACAAGGATCAAGATTAAATGGATTACATTCGTCTTCTAATGGCGCAAGTTGTGTATGACAAGAAGTATCATACCAAAATAAGCCAACACGTTCACATTCTTGTATTGAACTGCAGTATTGTAAAGCATCGGCAGCACATTCGCCATCATCAACGGAGGCTTCATTGTTAACTGCAGAAGGATCGCCATTACAAGTATTTACTGCATCTAAAGGACATTCATCGTCGGCATTAGCTACGCCGTCATTGTCCATATCAGGATCACACATATCACCATATCCATCATGGTCGAGATTAGATTGGTCAGGATTGACTACGTCAATACAACTATCTCGATGATCTGGAACACCATCAGCATCGGCATCGGCGGAATCATCTGCTGGATCACAGGCATCGCCAGCGTTGTCATTATCAATATCTGCTTGATTTACATTAGATACATGAGGACAATTATCAGTTTCATCTGGAACAGTATCACGATCTACGTCTCCTTCGAGAGGAGGTACCATCTCACAGGCATCACCGGCACCGTCCCCATCTTCAAAACCATTGCTATCTTCTTGAAGAGGATTGGCTATGCGTTCGCAGTTATCGTCAGCATTAGAGACACCATCATGATCAAAGTCCGTATCTTCTGGGGCATTAACTTCAACATCGCACACATCACCAATACCATCTAAATCAACATCTGCTTGATCGGAATTAGCAACATCACGACAATTATCATCGATATTTACTCTTCCGTCTTCATCTTTATCTTCTAACGCAGCAGGGTTAGGTTCACAGGCATCACCTACCCCATTACGATTTTGATCTTTTTGGCGGGCATTCGCAATATCATCACAGTTATCATTGCTCGCACAGAAGGTATCGCTATCAACATCAAGAGTGTCATCTTCACCAGTACAGATATCACAAACATTCCCAATACCATCGCGATCAGTATCTGCTTGGTTACCATTGGAATTAGCAGGGCAGTTGTCTACTGCATCAAGAATAGAGTCACCATCTGTGTCTGCATTAGGTCCAGGAACTGGTTCCCCTGCTGGAGCTTCAACGGCTAAATCATAGGATTCAACTACGAGATTAATATCGCCACTGGTTTCTAAATTGATTACATGCACATCCGAAGGCACTAATTGATAGTTTCCAGCAGCAGGAGAGGGAATTATTATTGTTGCAAGAATAACTTCTCCTGTAACAGCACGAGCATAATCTGCGGTTGCTTGTTCGAAGACCACAGTATTAACGTCTTCACAATACGAATCTTGGTAATCTACATCACCTGCAGCACCAAATATAGAAGAAGCTATTGCTTGCGTGATTGAATCAACACCATTGGTAAGAACTAATTGCTCTTGAGGATTTACACTACAAGTGACTCCAGAAGGAAGAGCTACTTTAAAATGAAACGCAACGGTTTGAGCAGCACCCACATTTGCTTTAAGATCGAAAAATTGAGCTGGAAGATCGGCAGGGTTCTCTGCCAAAACAAAACCGATAGTGTTTTGTGCACCTGCATAGGCTTGACCGGCAAATGTTTTGTTGTTTTCTACGAAAAAGAGAAAACCAAAGATTACAGTTAAAGCAAAAATGATTATCATGGCGACAAAAAATATTTTTCTTCCAGTATGTCGAGGAGCAAGAGGAACAGCTTCATTAGCGTGAGGGGGAAGACTATAATCAGGAGCCCCGCCAGGAAGTGAAGATGAGTGAGATGTTGAATACCTGTTGGTAAAATTGGTAGCCATAGAATTGGAGGTAGAAATAGAAGACGATTTTACTGTTGGTTTTGTATGAGACACAGGTTTAGATGAAGTAATATTACTCTTAGCAGCAACACCACTCTTAGCGACTCTTGATTTTGTTTTAGTGACCATCTTAATTTCTTCCTCGGCGATCATTTCGGACATGGTCTCGTTGAGATCTAATCCCTTGACTTGCAGCAATGCGAGCATCATCTCCCCCAAGACCTTCGGAGTTATATTCACGTAATTGAGCTAAAACCCCCTGTAAGAAGAGTTGATTTTCTGCAGTTACTGCATCGATAATATAATTATGACGTTGACGAGGTCCACGACCTTCCCCCTCTTCTTCTATTGTTGCTCTTGAGCCTTTGAATCCTCTTGCAAATAAAGAGACTCGTTTATAGGCAGGAGATTGAGCATAGATAGGTTGTTGTAAGACAATGTTGATCTGATCTAAAATAACATAATTACGAGCATTGAGCGCATCCACCGTAAATGCAGACATAGGGCAGGCATCTCCCACACCATCTCGATCGGCATCAGCTTGGTCTGGATTGACCCTTCCAGGACAATTATCACAAATATCTCCTACGCCGTCGCCATCATTATCAAGACGATCAGGACTTGCAACATCAGGACAGGTATCTACGTTGTCAGCGATGGCATCATGGTCCCGATCTTGGAATCCGCCAATAGTGCAGTCAGGAACAGCATCATGGTTTGCATCAATATTATCAGGGAATTGACCATTTTGAGCATAACTAATGAATGCCATAAGATCATTTAGATCTATTTCTGGACGACCTGGACTGCAATCCAAGTCTAAATTTTCAAGGAGACTACGATACATAGCACTATTAACAAGACAATCTGGTTTTGCGAGTAGATTAAATGCATCATTAAGACAAGCTACATCTGCTTGGTTAAATTGCCCATCACCATTAATATCTTCGTGAACAAAGCGAGGTCGTTGACCACACACATTTAGTGAACAATAAGAGGTTGAACAATCATCATCAGCATCGCATGATCCGCCTAGCGCCCATTTCCATTTTAGACCATCTGCAGTTAATGTACAGATAATCTCTTCTTCAGTGTTATCATCATTAGCAATGTCATTGAGATTGTTACAAATTCCATCAAATTGAGGTAACACCCTATCATTTAGGGGAAGAGGAATGCAGGCACCGTCAACGAGGTGTTGATCGGCAGGACAGGATAGAGGAACTTGCTGTGCAACACATGCACCATTTTGTAGGATAAATCCTGCATTACAGGTATATTCACATTTGCGTTGAGCAGTACACGCAGCAACGACCATGCGATTCGCACTATTAACTACTTGATCATCGCCAGCACATAAAGCAGCATTGGCAGGAACCGCCTCTTGGCATGCTGCCCATGCACCACTTGCACCGGAGACACGACAAACTGCAATACTAGGAGCATCACTAGGATCAGCATCATGTTTGTTGTAAGCAGGATTGTTGAGAGGACCACAACGATCCCAGTCATTGTTAGCACCGCAGATAAATGAAGAATCAGTAGGATGTATTGCACCAAACGGAATACATCGAGCTGCTGCACCAGTACCCATTACACAAGCTGTAGGACTTGGACAGCATAATTTTCTATTTAGAGGTTGAGGATACGGAGGGAAATCACTACACACCGCATTAGAATTTGGTGCAGCACAAGAAAGGGTTGCACGACAGGCTGCTTTTGGATCTGCAGCAGGAGGAGCAGCTGCTGCGGCTTGGACAGTAATAGGAAGTGAAGCTGGAAAATTTCCTGCGGCAAAAGAACGAGCGTCAACTTGGGGGTTTGTAATACCAATCACACCTTGACCGGCTTGTGTTCCTGTGATTTGAAATGTAAAGAGAACATAATCTCCTGCCCCAAGACGAGGAGGAGGATTGAGAGCAGGTACTGCGGCACGAAGCGAATAAGAAGATTGTTGACCATTTTGATTAAAGATATCCAACCCACCATTGGACCACGCTTGACCGCCAACAATAAGAGCAGGATGATTAATTGATACCGCAGAAACTAAAGCAGCAGTTTGGTAGGATCCCCCAATATTTAATGCTGAAACTGCCCCTCGATTTTGTTCATTAGGATTTTCTACAACACGAAGAACTAAATCCACATTTTTTACTTGGCCCGGGGTAAGAGTAAGAGAATTAATTTGTTGGCGGGTTGCTGTATCTTTAAACACAAGGCTGGAAGTAGCGAGAACGCTTGACGCAAGAACAGTAAGAATGATTACCGCAACTAGTAAGCGAAACAATTTCATCCATCAACACCTTCCTTTTCTGATTTGTACTTTTTTTTAGTTTATATACCTTTCTACCGTGGAGTACAGGCGTAGTCGAGATTAGGTAGAATTTGAGACATATCGTCAAAATTCACACAACCATTATGGTTAAGGTCACCAGCACGATTGCGATCTTGTGAAGCGAGATGACCTACACTAGGACAATTGTAATCAAGGCTAGGCAAAATTTGAGACATATCATCGAAATTCACACAGCCATCGTTGTTGAGATCACCAGGAACTACTGCAGCAGGTGCTGCTGGTTGAAAGTTATAACGAGTTCCATCACAGACATAAGTGTCACCTTGAGATTGGACACTAGATCCTTGAGCTGCTGCATCACAGACATACCAACCATAATTTTCGCTATTGGGGAGTTGGACACATAATGATTTAAAACTGCCTTCATAGATGGGATTACGTTCGGCAGAACAATCGACCCAACTATATCCCTCAATTTCCCCTCTAACCTCGTACATCCCGCACACATAATTTCCTCGTCGTTCCCCATTATGGGCTTCATCGCAGGTAAGAAGAGTGTTGTCAACATCACAGATTTTTACTGCATCTGGTGTGAGAGAACCATAAGGAATAGTTACTCCGGCTTCGCTACAAGACAAATCGTTTTGCACATTTGCTATTGCAGGCACTTCTTGGGTACAATCAACGCTTGCGTCACGAAAATCGCAGATAGCGCCAGTGCCTGTACATACGCCATTAGCCCAACGTACGTAAGGTTGAGTTACTTTCTGACAAAGACTTTGCATGAAAGCATTATCTGTGCCAAGAGGAGCAACAATGTATTGAGAAGAGATTAATTCTGGTCGAAAACGGCAGCTATTTTGTCCATCGCAACGAAAGACGCCAGAACATTTTGCAGATGTACACAGATCATTAGAGACCACTTTATCTGCTTGGATTTGGACTTTTTCGGAATTAGCTCCTAAGTCAATTGCTTTACCGCCAATGGTTTTGTTTAATGGATTAATATAGAAAAATGAGACTGCAACAATAATGAGTATAACTGTGACAATGAAAAAGATCTTGCTTTTAGATTGCATATCCACTCAAATCACCTTTTGAAGATTAAATGTATTTTTCATGGTTTAAATAGTTACTGGTCTACGTTCCGGAACAGTCAACGCGAAAGTGAGTAAGTAGAGACAATATAACCTCTTGAATTTGTTGTGCAGTTGCTGCAGGATTTGATGCTACTGCATGCGATGCAGCAACAACGTCATTAAAATTAATACATCCCTGTCGGGGATTTTCTACAGAGTCTTGCATGATTACACTGGCATCAACTTGACCGTTTTCAACGCCACCAGCAGAAACAACTAGATCTGGACTGTTTTGTGCAGGGACAAAAAGACGAATGGTTTCTGTTTTGGTAACAGGCGTACCTTCACGAGGGGCAGATTGTACTTGATTGTTAGCCCCATAGACGATTGGACTAGCATAAGGAGTAAGAGTAAGAGCAACTTGTTTTGATCCAACTCCTGCAGGCATAGTTAAAGAGACCTCAGCTACTTTTTGCTTTTGTCGAGCATTATCATGAAGTTTAAAGACTGAACGATAGTTGCCGCCCCACCCAATTCCAAAAGGTTGATTGAGACGAGCAGTAAATGCTGCTGCAGGATCTGATCCCACAGGACGAACTGTCCCAATACTAGGCAGAAAGTAGGTTAAGAAATTAGCTGATGCAGTGATTCCCTGATCTGAACGTATGATTGCACTCATTCCGTAGAGTTGTTCTCCTTGACCCCAGATTTCGCATGTTACATCTGAACCTGTACTTGCAGTATCAGGACAACGAAGATCGAAATCGAATGGAGGGATTTCTTGTTGTTGCACAGAGGGATTGACAATTCTTACTATTTTTGAGAAAGTGTGAATTGGGTTGACATCTTTAGCATTAACGCTACTTCCAAGTTGCATGCTCCATACAATACTGCCTTTTACATCAACGCGGACTTCAGAACTTTGTGTGTTGGCAGGAACATCAACAGAAACAGCGAATAGATGAGTGTTCCAAGGATAGAGAACTTGATGATCATTAGTCTGTTTGATCACTGATTGTGAAGTGCCCGCAGAAATTACTTGAGAATCAAATACTAGATTAGTACTTATTAAAGTAGAAAAGTCTTGATTTTGTTGATGAGGTGTTGTTTCAACGAAATATAAGAAAGAATATTGTGGATCAAAAGGAAGAGATCGAGAGTTAACCCTCATTTCACAACGTAGAGCTGTTCCTTTCACAACTGTTTCTGGACAAGTTATATAGACTGGATTTTTATTTTCGATACGATTCAAAGAAGGAGATGGAAACAATGTTGCATATGACCAACGTTGACCCACAACTACATCCTCATTATTTTGGTCACGTGCAGCATCAAAGAAAACATTAGGTAAACAGGAAGCACTTTCTAACCACAGTTCGTCCCCCTGACCATTTGCACGGGCATTTGATAATTTTTGATTATGGGTTACCCAGATGCATCCGTCCGTTTGATCGCATATTGCTTTAATATTTTTTGCTGCACAGGTAGAAAGACCATATTGATGATGGTCTCGAGAAGACAGAGGAACTGCAGCACTCACGCTTAAAGACATAATTAGACACAACATTAAGATTAACAAAAGTTTTGCAAAGTGTTGTTTCATACCCATTCCTCTTTTTTAAAATAGCTGAAATCTTTTACGTTTAAATATCTTTCTTGCTGTGTTTATGAGGTAAAGACAAAACATTGTCCTGCCAGAGAAAAAGTTGAAATGAGAAAGAGAGAGAGAGAGAGAAAAAAGAGGAGAGAAATTACGAGCAGACCACTGCAAAATGTTGAAGAATGGCGGTACGAGATGCTATTTCGAGATCTCCTGAAGGATCAGGAAGATTTGAAATGAGTCGTGAGATTTCAACAACATTGGTAAAATCGATGCAGGATTGCGAGGTTAAAAATGAGAGACGTCGAGATTGACGTTCTTGAATTGAAAGATCATTTTCTAGTGAAAAACGATTAATATCGTCTTTTAAAATAACATCTTTTACTTTTCCTTCTTTGAGAACAGTGAAGACCGGAACGGGGGAGGGAGAGTCTTGGTGCTGCGAAGGAGTTTGCAGGTATAAATGAGGCTCGCTTGTTTGAAACACTATTACATCTTCAAGATTATCTTGGTTCATATCTGCTGAATCCACATAATATGTTTTGAAATTGCGCGCATCCATTACGGTATCGGTAACTTCGATCCAACGAGGGAACTGCTGACCGGCAAGAGGACGTTGTTGGAGGTATACTCGTTCTTTAAATACTTGTTTGCCTTTGAATAAATCTTGCAGTCCGTCGCCATTAATATCTAAGAAAGTGATATCTTGAGTATGTCGTGCTGCGAGAGTAAAAAGATGGTGTCGTTCTGTTTCTGTTAATTCAGTATCAGGATCTGAGATAATATTTGCAGGAGGCACAAGGGTAAATGCACCACGATTTTGTAAAGTTCGGGTATATATCCAAACATCATTTTCAATATGCGATGGGATGGGATCACCTGGAAGAATTGTTCGAGGGATATAACGTACAAAAATGATTTCGTTCTCAGCATCACCCATGACATTTTCTACAATTAATTTGGAAGACAATGTTAAGTCCACCCCTGGGAAAAGATCAGTAATAATCTCATCACTAAACTGGGCCTGACCATTGTTGCGAAGCAAACGAACTCGACCATCTCGAGTTAACGAAATGATATCTGGATCGTTGTCTTTGTCAAAATCAAGGGTGATGGAAGAACGATCAGCCACATTAGTACCCCGAAATGGGATTTCAGATAAACTCCAACTATTGGCACCATTTGCACCAATTTGATTAAGGAAAAAACGTTCTTGTTTTCTAGGACCATAATTCATGAAGACGTCCTGACGTCCATCACCATTAAAATCTTGAATGATACACCCTTGCGCACCAAAGGGAACACGAGAATTGACGTTTCCTCGTAAAAACTGGAGATTCCACGTTTCTTTATTCACGCCATTTGCATCTTTTAAAAAATTGCTGATTAATGGATTTATACGAACGACGTTTCCGTTGGCGATTTCAACCCCATTTAACATATTTATTTTCTTGGGGGGTTCACTATGATCCAGAACCGTTTCAAAATTACCCTTAAACTGATCTTGGGGAATTTTGGAGGGAGTGTTGACGAACGAGCCATCACCTCGATTGAGAAGCAGCAGATTCTCAGAATTGCGGTAGGGTAAGACTAAATCTAGGTCACCATCATCATCTAAATCCCCCGTACAAGGAACGCCAGGATACGAAAGTTGAGTAGTATAATCTAAAGGAAGATCGAGTAAGTGCACTGCATCTTCCCACACTTCTTGCTGCGCTGCGTTACTTCTAAAATATTTGAATGGCGTGAGAAGAACATGACAGGAGGATGAACCTTCACCCACCATATCAGGATCAGTATCACCGATACCGCATTCAGAATATCCTTGGTTAGAAGAGAGGATGTCAGGAATATTATCATTGTTTAAATCAACAAGTTGCCCACTGGAAATTAAATTATCCGAACTATACGGAAAGGGATCTTTATCGGAACGAGGAAAAGCAGGTTCACGAGCATTGCCATTATGCAACAACGCCCTCGACTCCCCCGTCCCATATACTATGTCGGGAAAATTATCATTATTAAGATTAGCAAACACTACATCTTTCGTATGCATTTTTCCGTGTTTCCCTTGATAGATGGTTGAAACTGGCTGTGAGGTAAATCTATTTTGAGATTTAAGATAAAGAACAATAGAACAATCGTTAGTAGGGATGCGTGGTGTTGAAGGATTGGAGAATTCTAATTCACAACGAGTTTGATATGCCGCAAGATCTTTGTTATTATCGGCGTTGACATCAGCGCTAGCAAAAACAACCGGAGTTTGATCATCCAGAGGCAAACCACTTGCCCGATAGGTTGCAGAATCTTCTTCAAATGCAGGTGTTGGTTGTTGAGGGTTGCAAACACCTCTTGAGGAAATAATGTTTCGATACACCAGATTGTGTTCTCCCTTAAGCGACGCTACAAAATCTGTATCGCGGTCATTATCCCAATCATACGCTAGCAACTGCGTGGTGTGATGAAGGTTTTGCGGAAACTGAAAACACAGATCATAGAGAAACGAACGGGTGTTACTTCGTGCTTGAACTGGACGATTCATGAATATTCGATTAAGAGAACCTTGATTCACAAAACCTTCAGTGTGAACAGGAATAATTAAATCTTTAAATCCATCTTTGTCTAAGTCTTCAAGAAGAATCTTTCCCCCATCATTATTGAAACGTAAATAACGTAGAACCTCATTACTTCCATCGTCAGCAGTCCAGATTGATTCTATTCCTTGACCGGCGTTGCGGTTGTTAGGATGAGACCATTGAGTAGAAACATCGACTAAACGGTGCCTTCCATTTTCAAGTTTATGCTCATAGATCCCCACATACCCCCTATACGCAACAATAACATCATTGTCGCCATCTTGGTCGAGATCTTCAATAAGCACTTCTTTACCAATGGGAAATTCATAGGTTTGAGGAAGACGTGTCTCGTGTTGTATTATAGTTGGTTCCTGTGTCACATCACGAAAAGTTCCATCTGGTTGTTGAAATAAAAATGCAACACGTTGTTTATAGTTAGCTAATACTAAATCAAGACGATTATCTCCATTTACATCACCAAGAGCTACACTTACGGTTTGATAACCCGAGATAGTTCCAAGTCGACGCATACTTTCATCAGCAAATTGACCATTGCCTTTATTGATATAAATTCGTTCTGGCCAACCACGTATTTGATTTATCTCAGGATTGTCGTTTACATGTTCTTCATTTTCAGCAAAAACCAAATCCATTAATCCGTCGTTGTTAATGTCTCCCACGGCGATTCCATGAGCAGTATGACGATACGAAGGAAGTGATTTGGCCTCTTCTAATCGAGATAATGAGGATGAGTCGATGGAAGGATCAATGGCAGAGACGAGAGTAGTGGAAAAAAGGGCAGCTAAGAGGAAGATAACAGCGGCTAATACCCGGTTATTACTCTTCTTTTCAAAAAACATCCATTCACCTTCTCATTTTTTCTAATTAAATAAAGAAATTGAGATTAATAAGCCTTTTTGATTTGATTTTAAAGAGAACCAGTCACGAATTAGTGAAGAAATTTATTATTGAAAATAATTTTATGATTATAATGAGAAAAATGACCTTGGGGTTTTACACCCAAGGTTGAGCGCCACAGGCCGGACTTTCTCACTATCGTTCGAAGCATTGCGCTTCGGGCGACAATATTTGAACCGACGATCCCAGAGGGACAGAATCTTTGTGGAATTGTTGGAAATCTCATGGACAACCAGCCCATAGCAATCCTGCGCAATACCAGATTATGCGACTGTGGCAACACTATTTTTTTGAGAAGTTTTTATTTAAATGTTTCTATAAATGTGTTTATCCAGAGATACTAACCTCTTTCTCTACAATTTGGTCATAATGGGGTAGATCACGGCTGATCCCAGCATTAATTGTTACACGATTTTCACGCCGAGCAATTGGCACAGAAAAAGTAACATTAAGAAAAGTAGAGCGTGGACGAAGCACGACATCATCACGACGAGGCCAAAATGTGAAGACACGAAGATTACCATCTTTAATAAGTTCATAATCGAAAGAAGGATTTAAAGAGTTTATACCTCTGATTTCAGGGGGATCATTTGGTGATATTTGCCATGCCACCCAAAATCGATCTGTCTTATCATAGTGAAGTTCTCCGCGATTATTAAAAATAAGTGTGCATACAAATGAACCGTCTGGACGCCAGACTTGCTCAGGGCAAGTTAAGATAATGGGAGGACTTTGTTCTAATGTGCTTGCAGGAGTCTGCTGTGCTTGTTGTGCTTGGGAGGCACTTTGACGGGAAGTACAATGATTATCTTGCCAAACACACCCGTTAGAATTACAATTCTGTTGTGTTGATGCAAGATTGCATACTGCTTGATGAGCAGAATCAGACATTAAACTGCCAATTGCGTTACCAGTTGCACTACCCCCTTGTTGTTGCGAATAGAGAGCAAATGTGACACTTATTGTTAATAGAATAAAACAGACTACCAAAAATGCACGAAATGAATGAAAAGTATGGACTGAAACCATGGTGACAAGAACACAAAAATAGATAATAAACTTTTCGACAAGATACAAAATCAAAGCGACTTTAAGAAGATGTAAAAAAACTAAAATAAAAAGAGTAAAAAAGTAAAACGAATCTATTCTTCTACTGTATTACTGCGATGAATACGTGCGAAATAAGGAACAGCGACAACATAGTCTTCGCCAAATCCAGCAATATCGCCGTCGATTGCTTCACAGGTTTTACGAAGTTTACCAATAGCACGTTTAAGTTCTACTAAATCTTTATCTTTCAAAGGTTTGATATTAATCAACGCAATGGTTGAGCCTTCACGAAGCGCATCAAGTACATCTTTAATGTCTTCAAATTCTTGCATCACGAATGGTTTTACAAGAACTCTTGAATGCTCTTCTTTTTGTCCAGCATTTTGCACTTCAACATAATCCGAGGGATTGTGTTCTTCGGCATCGGCTGGTCTTGTTAACTTGTCTTTTAATTGTAAAAAAAAGTCCTTCATTTTAACACCCTCTCCTCACACTTTTGTAATTGTGATTTGTTTTTCTTTTTCACTTTCACATATATAAATCTTTTTATGCTATAAGCATTAGATTCAATAGGTCATCTGCTCGTTAACATTGAAATGAAAAATATTTTAAAAAATAAAAAAATATCCATATTCAACTGCGTTTTAATTTTGCACTTCACACGCATTGGAATAACTTTTACGTAAAGTCCCCTTTTTCTTTTTGGAAAATTCAACTACTGTGCGAGGAAGTTTTATCGAACCCAAAACATTTAATTTTGCATGAACTTTATATGTAATTAAACGGTGCTCTAAACCCTCGAGTTCTGCAATCGTCCATGTTGCTTTAGTGCCATTGACGCCAGAAGTAAGATGTTGAGGTTTAAGTGTTCCAACTTCCAATGGTTTCTCGACAGATCCAATTGCAGGGACCACATCATGAACCGTTAAATTACGAAGAAGTTCTTTGGTCTTATTACGTATTTCAATTGTTACTTTTATCTCTGAAAATGCCCCTTCACTGTGGTTTATTTTAGTAATAACCGCAGTTTTCTTGATAGACACAGGTGAACGAACAACAATATAAAAAACAATCATCCCGATGAGAAGCACTGCTGCATAAATGATTAACCGATAATTTGTACGATACATCACAGTAGCACTTTCATTAGGCGAGAGAGTCATATTCCAGACTAACGATTTGGAATCGCTTTGAATGCGTTTTACTGCAGTATCACTATGTGTAAGAATAAATTTCCACGCAGGAAGTACAAGGGGTACTTCTTGAGTGTTAAGTACATTACCTTGGTTACGAATAGTAAGAGTTGTATCCAACATCAAAAAAGATTCTTGAGTGGAAGAAGTTATTACAAATGGGGACAATACAGGCACTATTTCAATAGTTTTGTCAACTACTTTGAAAGTTTGTCCATTATGAGCAAAGGTAAAAAAGATAACATATGACTTAGGAGATTGATATTGATTTGGCATTAATGTTAGTTCTACTGTTTTTTTCTCTTTAGGTGCGAGATCAATACTTACCTCTTTCTCAATTCCACCCACTTCACTTTGGATGGTTAAAGAAACATCAGTTAAATCACGGACATTTTTATTTTCAATAAATAAACGAATAGGGAGGACTACGCCTGGAACAATTTTTTCATCCATATCGACATCCACAGTTAATGCAGGGAGATAATCGAATGGACGTTCAGGTGTAAGAAACACTTGCAGAGGAGTAGATAACTTTTCTCCAGATTCTTTTTCTACAATTAAATCAACAAAATAACTTCCAGGTTTTAATGCAACCGAAGGATGTACGCGAATAGTAGTAGTATACGTTTGGTCGCTTCCAACTTGAACGACTCGATCAGATAATGGAAACGGTTCTACTGCCCACCCGATTCCAGATTGTAAAGAATAAATTTTGAAACTTTGGGTTTTAGGTGCAGCGTTAAATACAGTTAATTGAAATGTCGCGTACTCTGATGGTTTGATAGTGTTATCAATTTCTGTAACAGAAATATTAGTATTTGCTGCCAGTGCAAGCATTGGCATGATCAATAAAGCGAAAACAGCGACGAAGATTAACCTCATTTTTAAACCCACCATGGGTTATTTTGTATCTTATTCTACTATTTAAAGCCTTCGATTTGCCCAGCTCGGGAATGCCTCGAAAAAATGCAGGATAGGTCATAAATTATGCCAGTGAGATTACGCTAGTTGATTTGCTGATTTCTTGTGGAGATCGGAGAAATGAGAAAGGATAGTAGTTGAGTAACAGTTTAAGATTTATAAGAATAATAAAACCCAGAACCAAATTTCATACCAAAATACGAGAGTACAAACATTTATATACATTAAGTAGTTAATTCTACTCAAAAAAAGAGGATAGATTATGGCTGAAACAGTCTTTAGAGGAGTGATTAATTTCTTAGTAGAGTTAGGAGTATACGAGGTAATATTACCATTCTTACTCATATTCACATTAGTTTTTGCAATTCTAGAAAAAACTAAAATTTTAGGAATTGATCGAGTAGGCGGTCAAGAATTAACTAAGAAGAATTTGAATAGTATAATTGCAATGGTAGTAGCATTCTTAGTTGTTGCATCTACCCAACTCGTTGCATTAATTAGTGAAGTTATGGCAAACATCGTTTTATTGCTGATATTAGGTGTTTGTTTCTTAATGTTGGTGGGCGTGTTTATGGGTGATAAAGAATTCACCCTTAAAGAATATGGGGGATGGTTTACATTCTTTATGTTTCTCATGTTTATTGGCATCGTTGCAATCTTTTTGAATGCTCTTGATTGGCTAAAATATGTTCTGGGAATCTTTGTCGATATCCAACTTGCACCAGTTCTGTTCGTGGTCATTATTGTAGGATTCATAGTGTACATAACTAAAGATCCCAATTCATCAAAGAAAAAAGCCGGAGATAGTGGCGATCATGGTAGTAGTGGCGGTGGAAGCCACCATTAGAAAGGAGGAATTACAATGGCAGATTATTCAACATTTGCAGCAATTTTAGCAAACTATGGAGTGATGGACTTTTTACTCCCATTCCTGTTAGTGTTTACAATAGTATTTGCAGTATTACAAAAAACAAAAATATTAGGTGAACGGAAAAATTTTAATGTTATTTTGGCATTAGTATTAGGTCTTTCATTCGTTGTGCCTCATGTCATTGGCAGTTATCCATTAGGATATGATCCTGTTGAAGTGCTTAATAACGCACTACCGAGTATTTCTCTTGTTTCTATCGCAGCCATTATGCTTCTTCTCTTAATGGGAATCTTTGGAACAGGATTTGCTGCTGCAGCTGCACCTATCATTGCCATTGTTGCAATTGGCTTTGTGCTTTACATTTTTGGCGCGTCACTCGATTTATGGGTAGGACCATATGATGCATTTGATTGGTGGACCGCAGAAACGACTGAATTAATGATAGTCATTCTTGTCTTTGGTTTAATAGTATGGTTAGTAACTAAAGATGAAAGTCATGGTAAAGGCGCAGACACCCTTAAAGGAGTATGGAAAGGAATTTCAAGCCTCTTTGAGAAAACAGGTGGAGGCGGACACGGAGGCCATTAGGTCTTCATTTCCTTTTTATCACCATGGCAACATTTCTGGACGTATCGCTTTTACAATCGGTTGATGCAATTTTTCCTGCGCTTTTTGTTTTTGCGATTGTATTTGCAGTTTTAAACAAAACCCATGCATTGGGAAAAAACTCATTAGGTATCGATGCGATTATCGCTGCGGTTGCCGCGTTTATGGTATTATTATCCAGACCTCTTATTGAATTAATTAATTATATCATCCCTTGGTTTGTCGTTGCAATTATTTTCTTTCTATTGCTCTTGTTGATCTTTAGAGTATTTGGCGCAGAAGAGAGTGATATCGCCAAATATATGATGGAAGATAAAGCTGTAGGCTGGGTTATTATTGCTATTGCCCTCGTGATTATTGCAGCAGGTATGGGCAAAGTGTTTGGGCAAGGGCTTACTGAACAAGCATTTGAAGCAGGAACACAAAACGGCACTGTTACCTACGATGAAAACGGCGTTGCAACTGGAAACTTTCAGCAGAGTGTTACCGCAACTTTGTTTCATCCTAAAGTATTAGGTGTGATTATTATCTTTACGATTGCCATCTTTGCAGTTGCACTGCTTACAGGCCAAGAAGCACCAGGTAAAGGAAGTGGTGGTGGAGATCACGGCGGACATGGTCATTAATTTTTACGTTTCATTTCTTTTTTCTTTGAGATTTTAGTGGTTCTTTTGCATGAATTTTATTTACTAAAAACGTAGCTTTTTATAGAACAAGAGAAAAACACAGATTATGACCTACCATAGTATTGACGATGCTGCATCTCAAAGTCCATGGCAGATTGCGCAAGACATAATGTTAACCTGCATCCCTGGCGTAGGACAATATCGTATTCTTAATGGTAGGAGCAGGATGTATGGGGAGAATCTTGATCATGGGATGGTTTCCGCGACACTATTACAAACAGCCGTAGTGGTAATGCCACTAGTAGCATTAGTTGATTATTTGCAGCGGTAAGTTACAAGTAGAAGATTTAAAAGTTAAAATGACTATATTTTCTTAGGTACTGCACGCATCTGATCTTTGATAGAGGATAATTCTTTGACGTTGTCAACAAATACAGGTACAACGTCTTTAAACACGCGACCAACGGCTTTTAATTCAGTTCCAACATCTTGCATGCGAGTGTCGTATTCATCTAATTTTCCTAACACACCTTGATGAAGAATTTTAAAGTCTTCTTTGAGTCGAACAAGATCATTTTCTGCAGCGCGCTGCCGTTCTTCAACACGTTCTTTCCATTCAATGATTTTTTTTACTTCCCCAATGAGTTGATCCCATTTCTCGTCAATGAGGCTCTCAGTTATCTCTTCTATACGACTATATAATTCAGTTGGTTCCGGACTAGATGATGAACGAGCAGCAGGAGGAGAAGGCATTGATGAAGGATAACGACCTGCGGGTTGTTGAGAAGGATACCCTTGCGGCGCACCATACTCTGCTGCAGGATTAGACATCTCAAGAGAATTAATAGCCATATGAACCTGATCTGGAGGAATTCCTTGTTTGGTTAATTCTTCCATAATTAATGGGTCAGAGAGACCTTGAGCTCGTAGCTCCATAACTTGATTGGTTGGAAGCGATTGAGAAAATGCAGGACCAGCCATTAATGTTCACCTTTTTTATGTTTGGATGAATGTTTTGGATTATTTATGTCTTTTGTTTGATGATGAATTGAATGAGATGATTCTTGACGAGTTGTTTCTTTTTCTGTCGAATTGGTATTATGAACATTTGAGGATAGATTGGAGAGGGGAAATGTGGAAGGAGAATGCTGAGCTAGTATCATTGCGAGTTTTGCATCGACCATACGTTCCAAATCTCGTTGTGTTACAAATGTAAGAGGATTCCATAAATCAATGTATTTACGCAACACCATCACTTCTTCCTGACCTGCTGTTTTTTTGAGTTCTTTAATGATTAAGTCCATCTTCTGGCTAATAGCATCATTGGTGCGTTTAATCTCGAGAAACTCATCACTTAGCAATTTTACTTCTTTACGCAAATCAGTTACTTTTTTGATGGAATCGGATTTTAGTAAGCTAGTTTCACGTAGTAGATTATTAGTTTTGGCTTCAAGTCCTTTGACCCACGTAAAGAGTTTAGCGCTATCAGAGCTACTTTGCTGCGCTGCTTGATCTGGTTGCTTAGGGGTAGCCATGATCTTGTAGGGACAAAGAAGAGATATAAAGTTGTGTGAGTACTATTCAGTGGGATTTATTCTGTTTATTCTTCTTATTCTTCATTTACTTTGAGATAATATCCAAACAGACTATCACGAATCAATACACCCTTAACAGTTACAATTTCTCCTTCGGCTGGCAACGATTTTGAGCCTACTGCAATAGAACCGCCCTGTTCATCTTTGAGAGTATAGCCAGATAGTTCACCAATCTTAAACGAATCATGAACCGTACCTTTGAGAACGAATGTTTTGCCAACATTCTCTTCAGTTTTGATTTCATCGATGGATTGAACAGTGCAACCTACGAGAAAGACCAATACAAGCAGAGTGAGTAGAATGGAGCGAAGTGATGCCATGAAATACAATAAGTGATTGGTATATATATTGTTTTGGCATTAATAGTATAGGGTAGTAACATACAGAAAACGTAATAAACCCAGAGGGATATAACATCTAAAAAGATGGTGACTACTGATAAAGCGTGTTTTGAGTACGAGACGTACCATGAAGGTGAGAACAAAATCGTACGTATTAGTGCCGAGAAGTGCGCTTTTCCTCCTTCTGTTGAATACAGTGAAATCTGTATGAGTAAAGTGATTGATATTTTAATTGCTAATTCAGGTATTACAACGATTATTATCACACAATTACGAGAGTATGAATATGATGCGCCCCAAACGGCACTTCTTGTCGAGGTGGCGATGCTTTATAACAAAATCAACAAGCTGGAGAGAAAACAATATTCTCATTTAGTATCTGATCCCATTCACCAGCGCTATATTGGTCCTGCCTATGCAGAGTTTGCACGCATCATCTCGAAACAATTCAAAGAAGATCCTATTGGAGCATATGTGGCATTACGGCGGCTTGAACGTCGTGAAAAAACACTGGCGAATGCATATATTAATGAACAACATCGGGAAAGCCATGGCGCATTTGTGGCGCTACTTGAAGGAGTACTACGGGCATTTGATGAATTAGCGTTAATTCGTGTTCTTGGGTCTCACTTAAATGAATACCGAATGGGTGATCGTTCGGTGTATGGGATTGTGTTTCGACCAACCACTCGCCCTGATTTTATGTATACTAAGTTAATTACAGAATTTCCCGAGAATAGTAATCTCACTGATAGTTATACTTTTGCTGTTGGGGGAGAACAGTGCGAAGTGAATATCTTTACGTTTGATGATAATGTTAAAACATTATTTCACCTTACGCCCCCTGAATTTCAGTTTGAAGAGGAACTCTATGAGTTGCTTGATGATGCAAAGCGAATTATGTCAGAACATAAACCAAGCCGTGAAGAGTTCGTTGATCCGCAACGTATGCGTGAAGTTTTTTTTAATATTGGACGAGATTTGTTAAGTGATTTAATTGAACACAAAGGATTGGATGTAGAAGATGACAAAATTGATCAACTTGCTCAAGCATTATTACGTTATACCGTTGGTTTTGGATTAATTGAATTGTTGCTCGCTGATCCGAAAGTTCAGGATGTAAATATTAACTCACCCAATGGAGAATTACCTATCTTTATAGTGCATCAGGACTATGGTGATTGTTACACTAATATTTATCCTACACATCTGGAAGTAGAGAGTTGGGCGACAAAGTTGCGCTTAATTTCAGGACGACCACTTGATGAAGCAAATCCTATCCTTGATACAGAACTTGTTGTGAAAGGATTTACCTCTCGGGTATCAGCAATTACTGCTCCGCTTAGTCCAACAGGATTGGTATTCTCATTTCGTCGTCATCGTGATTATCCCTGGACGTTTCCATTATATATGCAGCCAAAGGTAAAGTATATGAATGCACTCTCTGCTGGCTTGTTGAGTTTTTTAATTGATAATAATGCCACTATTCTTGTTGCAGGAACACGGTCAAGCGGGAAGAGTAGTTTATTGGGAAGTTTTTTGACTGAGATGATGCGACGGACTCGTATTATTACGGTTGAGGACACTTTTGAGTTGCCACAAGAATCACTGCGCGCGTTAGGATATAATATTGAACCACTTAAAGTTGCGTCAGCATTGTCATCTCCTGGTTCTGAAGTTGATCCGGCTATTGGTATTCGTTCAACACTTCGGTTAGGAGATTCTTCCATTTTTGTGGGTGAGGTAAGGTCTAAAGAAGCGATTGCGCTGTTTGAAGCGATGCGGGTTGGCGCTGCGGCAAACGTCGTTGCTGGTACGATTCATGCGGATTCTCCCTACGGCGTATTTGATCGCGTGGTGAACGATATTGGCGTTCCGAAAACATCGTTTAAAGCGATTGATATTATTGTTGTCACAAATCCAGTTATTTCTGGATTGAAACGATATAAACGAGTCTTGCGCATTACTGAAGTGCGTAAAGAATGGGATGAAGACCCTTTACGTGAAGGGGGATTTGTTGATTTGATGGTATATAACCCCGTTACTGATCAATTAGAAATTACTGATGAATTAATGAATGGTAATTCTGAAGTGTTAAAGAGAATGGCAGGAAAAGTTCGTGAGTTTTCAGGGGACTGGGACGCAGTGTGGAACAATATTACTTTGCGCGCTGAATGTAAAAAAGCATTAGTTGATATTGTTGCAGAGAAAAATTTGCCTAATTTATTGGAAGCTGGATTTGTGATTGCCGCGAATGATCAATTTCGTTTGATTTCTGATAGAGTGAAAGAGAAGACGGGAAAGCTGGATTCGAGCAAGATTATGTTTGAGTATAAAGAGTGGCTGAAGAGGGAAGTTAAGAAGAAAGGGTAGTCAATACAAAATCATTTCTTCCCCCAGTGCCATCCTGGTTTTTCTCCGGTTTTGTAACAGATCCAAAGTAGAAGCACAGTGGTTATGATTATCCAAGTTATGAAAATGATTGATGAAGTAGAAGCGTTGGTAGGATTTTTGTTGACAATATTGGTAAAGCGTACGGCGTTTATTGTATATGATGCAATAAAGATTGCTATGATGACCCATCCTTGCCAAGTAACAGGTGTCCAACCCCAACCGTAAGTTTTAGCTTTGAACCAGAGTTTTTGTGACATTGAGGAATAATAATCTAAAATTTTATATAGGTTCCTCTTACCAAACTACCATGAAACATCGTCTTATCACACACGCTAACTGCATGGATGGATTTTGCAGTGCGTTTATTTTCAAGAAGTATCTTACAACTGCGTTTGGATTACCTAATTCGAATTTTGAGATTATTCCGGTGAAGCCAACTGATATTGAGCATGGAAAGATAGATATTACAAAAAATGATATTATTTTAGATCTGCCACCCGTTTCAGGTACATTCTTTTGCTGGATCGATCATCATGGCAGCAATCGTGATGCGAAACCAGCAATCCCTCATGTGATCTGGCGTATGGCACCAAGCTGTACCGGATTATTGTGCGATATAGCTCAAGAGAAAGGCGTTACGCTTCCTGCATCAATACAAGAATTTCGTAAGGCTATTGATCTCATTGATACCGCAGGATATAGTTATGAAGAATATATGCAATGTTATTATCAACCGCAAAATTGGCAGGAATTAACAGTGTTACAAAAGATGCATATGTTGTCGTCATTCTTTGCAACAGGTGATCCTGTTTTAAATCAAGAGTTGTTTATTTTCTTGTTACAAGACCCTTTACCTGAAACTCCTTTGGAACTTGTTGATCGGTATTGGATCTGGGCGCAACGATTTTATACGGCCCATGTACAAAGTTTTGAGGAATGGCGCAAGAATGTTGATGGATATATGTATTTGCATGATAACGCAAACTGTGTTGTGCAAGATGATCGTAGAGCAACGATGAAACGCGGAGTTCCCGATAGATTCTACGTCTTTGCTAAATATCGTGATGCAGTGTATTCATTAAACGTAAAAATTGTTGATGACAAAATGGCACGGATTGGCATTGGAACAAATATCTTCAATCGACCTGCTCGTTTTGTTGATGTTGGCGCATTGTGCAAGGAAGTAGGTAAGAAATTTGGCGCAGGATCTGGTGGTGGGCACAAAGAAGTCGGTGGCACAGAGGTGTTTATTGAGAATATTGATGTCGCACTGGATTTTGTATGGGAAAGAATGGAGAAAAGTTAATTCTTTTTCGCCATAACTAACACGTGTTTATATGGAATAACTAATGGTTCTTGCTGTTGAGTTAATAAGACGTTGAGATCGTTTTCTAAACCGCGCTGATTTTCTGCATTTAGACCTTGCACCCAACCATAGGAGAAAACTAAATTGCGATATTGCTGTTGTGTAAATTGAAGTTTTTCGTTGTATTCGCGTAGCTCAACATTACTAAATTCCGACGATGTGTGAAGTTCTGCCATCACCTCGTGCGCGATCTCATTAACTCGTCCGCCAGCAGGTCCGCGGTTTGGTCCACCCCAGCGATCGAGAATTTTACCCATTTGCGTCACGAGTTCTGACTCTTCTCGAGGTTGATATTGCCAGAAGAGGGCAATGGCTCCTTTCTCATTGAGAAGTCTCGCTGCTTTTTGATATCGATCTTTGGAAGTGACCCAATGCCACGCCATGCCCGAAGTGATTAAATCTAGAGAATGATCTTCAATATCTACTTCTTCGAAAGGACCTACCATGAAACTAACTTGTGGAAACGAAGAACATTTATGTTTAGCAATGTCGATCATTTCTACACTAACATCTAATCCTATGACTGGGTATCCACGTTGAGCAAAAGGAAATGTTACTTGCCCAGATCCACAGCCAATGTCGAGAACTTTACCACCCGAGGGTATTCGAGAGAATGCGATGATATCATCAATGAGTGCAGGAGGATAATTTGGTCTTGCTTCTTCATACAGTGCACTTATTTGACCAAAGGTACGAGCTTCTTTAGGGTTAATAATCATTTACTAATTAACAAGATAGATTTTATTTAAAGATATAGAGAATTTTAATTAATTGGCTAGTCGTAGTATTTTCACAGTCTCTGTTAATTTTTTTAATACAACGTCCAACTCTTTCTTTGTGGTTGTTCTTCCTATTGTAATCCTGATCGTTCCTCGTGCGTATTCTTTGGGCAGATTCAATTCTTTGATGACATGGCTCACTTCAATGGAATTTGCAGTACAGGCACTCGCTGTTGAAATGCAAATTCCCTGCTGGCTCAAATAACGAACGAGTGCTTCGCCTTCGACTCCTGCAAATGAGAGATTGATGTTGTTGGCGAGACGAGTGGTTTTGTCGCCGTTGAGTCTGCTTCGGGGGATAGTTTTTAGGATAGTTGAGATGAATGAGTCGCGTAATCGTGTGAGACGTTTGACTTCTTTGATTTTTTCTTTCTGCGCTAATTCAAGTGCTTTAGAAAACCCCATAATACCTGCGACGTTTTCTGTTCCCGGACGCAGCCCATTTTGTTGGTGTCCGCCGTAGAGCAACGCGGCGAGTGGAGTGTCTTTTTTCACGTAGAGTAATCCCGCACCTTTTGGTCCATACATTTTGCCGCTGTTGAGTGTCATAAGATCAACACCTAATTCTTGTACATTGAGATCAAGATAAGATCCTGCTTGACAGGCATCAGTGTGAAAGAGAATTTTGTGCTTTTTGGTAATAGTAGCTATTTTTTCTATTGGTTGAATTGTGCCTATTTCATTGTTAGCATACATCACACTGATCAGAATCGTATCTTTGGTTATGGCGTTTTCGATGTCTTTTGGATTAACAATGCCGTTTGGTTGTGGTTTAATGTAGGTAACTTTTGCGTGGCGTATATTTTCGAGAAATTTACAGGTTTCAAGAACTGCTTTATGTTCAATGGTAGTGGTAATAATATGTTTTACTTTCTGTTTTGATGCAAAAACGATGCCTTGGATGGCAAGATTAATACTTTCTGTACCGCCAGAAGTGAAAATGAGTTGATCCTGTGTATGAGTCTTGAGAATTGTATGTATTGTTGATTCTGCTTTTTTGAGATAGTCAGCAACATCTTGTCCTGCTTGATGGATACTACTTGGGTTGGCAAAGAATTTTGTTTGGTATTTCGTTATTTCCTTGAGAACTTCTTTACGAACAGGCGTTGCAGAAGCGTAGTCGAGATAGATCATAGAATAAATGAAGAGAAGAGTTAATTTAAAGGTTGTGTTGCGTGACCAAGCTTAGAAAGAACATCTTTTTATATCAAAACAGCCTTTCGGGAGATATGACGGTTAAGATCACCTATTTTGTTCATGGAACTACTACAGATAATGAACAAGATATTGCTACTGGTCAAAATCAAGGTGAACTTTCAGAGAGAGGAATTAAAGAATCAGAAGAGTTAGCACGATTAACCGCGGATAAAAAATTTGAAGTAGTGTTTTGTTCTGATTTACAGCGGGCAGTCGATTCAGCGTTTCATGCGTTTGGCTCACGTTTCTTTGTTTTACTTGATGATCATTTACGTGAAGCAAACTATGGTACACTCACAGGAAAGTCATTTAAGTTAATTAAAAGTAAGTTATATCATTATGTCCATACTCCATTTCCTCAAGGTGAAAGTTTAACTGATGTGGAAAAGCGAATAAAAGAATTCTTACTCTTTGTAAAGAAAAAATATGATGGTAAAAGTATTGCTATTGTTGGTCATCAAGCACCACAGCTTGCACTTGATGTCTTATTGAAAGGCAAGACTTGGAAACAAGCCATCGATCAAGACTGGCGCAAGAAAAAAGCGTGGAAACCTGGGTGGGAGTATGTATTAAACGAGTTGCATACGCACCATCATGAGGGGGCTTCTGTAAAACATCGTGCCGTTGTTGCGAAAAAACATACTTTGGTTGTGAAACGTCATGTTCATTCAAAGAAAACACGAAGTTCTGTTGCTAAACCGACTATGAAAGTTCATTCTGTAAAAAAGAGGAGCAAATTAAGAGGAATGACAAAACCGTCAACTATGGGTAAGAAAAAAGTACTTCCTGTAAAAAGAACTGTGAAGAGGACTGTACCAAAGAGAAAAACTAACCCTAAAAGTATGAAAGTGAGTAAGAGTATAAACAAAATCCCTCCTAAAAGAAAACGGAAAGTGGTTCTTCCAAAGAAAAAAAGAGTATAAGCAAGAAGAATAACAACATTTTTATATCTCAATACAACTACCAATTCTATGAAAAGTGTGCAACAACAGGTTCAACAAATTCTGGATAAGGATATTGCAGTCCAAAAATGTCTTAAACAGGATTTGATTAATACTCGTGCACTTGCGCGATATTTGATCAAAGAACATGGGCTTTCCTGCGACACAGATGCAGCGATTAGCGCGATTCGTCGTTATGATCTTGAGGGTGTTAGTACGATGGTTCCTAAAGAGGCCGCGGATATTTTTAATAAAATGTCTATCACAACAAAAGATGAAGTGGCTCGGATTGTTCTTCGAGAAAAAGCGTTTAGCGAAGTGTGCGCAGATTTTATAGGTAAGAAATTGCTTAAAGATAATGTTCGTTTAATGCGTTCAAAAGAAACAATTACACTCATTGTAAGCCAGCGAGAACTTGAAAAAAAACTGGCTATCTTTAAACCTGCAGATGTTTTAGAAGTACACAAAGATCTTTGCGAGATACGTATGCATTTTCCTAAAACAGTCGATAAGATTAAAGGAATATTTGCACGGATTACTGCTGAGTTAGCACTTAATGATATTAATATTGAAGAAATGATTTATAGTGTTCCTGATTGGTTAATTTATGTAAAACAAGAGAGTTTGATTGAAGCGCATAAATCGTTGTTAGAATTGAAAAAAGGAAGTTAAGAATAAATACGACGTTCTAATTCTTGTTGATCTGCTTTTCGCGCAAAGTAGGTGTTAGCAAATGTATGAATAGGTCTGCCTTCTAAATCTTGACAATGTTGTACTCCATCTGGAAGACTTGTCTCTAATTTTTTAACGGACAAATATCCTCGTGTTCCATCAAACTGCGCGACAGCAACAAGTGTTTCTCCTGTGTCATGTTTTTGATACACACCAAAGAGGACCCCATCGTCTTTAACTGATAAAAACGGCCCATCTTCTACGCGCATAAAACGGCTTCGTAATGCATCATACCCAACAGGAGTTTCCATAATTATTCACCAATTAATTGATTGTGATAAAGAGAGTTAAATGCTATGACTTATTTTTATAATACAGAACCAATTTGACAAATAATAATCCATTTTGACACAGAGGGGAGAGTGTGGGAAAAAAGGGAATGGAGATGATTAAATGGTATGTGTGAGAGAGAGAGAGAGTAGTAATTTAGATGATCTGACTTTTTTCTTTTGTATCCATCATGGCACTTTTAACTAAACTATAATAAGAATTATATAGATTAGCCCATTCTTTTTTTGTTATGACTACAGCATTATTTATTATCGCAAATGAAGGGTATCAAGACCGAGAGTATGGAGTTCCTAAAGAGATTTTAGAAAAAGCGGGAATACATGTGACTACTGCTGCGAAGAAGAAAGGATTATGCCATGGATCTATGGGGGGCACTGTTAATGCAATTGCTCTTTCAGATGCAGTTGAGAATGATTTTGATATTATTATTTTTGTGGGAGGACCTGGAAGCGCAGTGTATCAGAAAGAAGGATTAGCGCATAGTCTGGTGCGTCATGCTCTTGAAACGGGAAAAATGATAGGAGCTATTTGTTTAGCACCAACGATTCTAGCATATGCAGGTGTGCTTAAAGGAAAAAAAGCTACTGTGTGGAATCTTGATGGAAAACAAGAAGCGATTCTTGCGACTAATGGAGCAACGTTTACGAACGAAGCAGTTACTATTGACGGGAAGATTGTGACGGCGAATGGACCAATGGCTGCAGAAGCGTTTGCCAACGCAGTGTTAAAAGTTCTGGGAAAAGCACAAAAATAGGAAGAGAGAGAGAGAGAGAGAGAGAGAGAGAGAGATGACTCCAAAAATAATTATTACAGTTGGTTCTTTAGCACCACCAAAAATAGCTGCTGTTGAAAAAGCATTAGAACGATATGCACTTAAATGTTCTTTCTTGAAAGATAGAGAGGTCCGAGAGATAGAAGTGAAAACTACTGTTCCGGCGCAACCAATGAATCGCAGTGATACTATTGAAGGGGCAAAGCAACGAGCACGAGCAGCGCTGAAAGATTCAACATGGGGAGTAGGTATTGAGTCAGGATTTAGCGCAGTACCCGAATCAAAAGTAGGGTATTTAGAGTGTAGTGTTTGTGCAATTTATGATGGAGAAGAATATTTTTTGGGCTTTTCACCTGCGTTTGAATGCCCACCAGAGATTATGACTTTTCTTTTGAAAGGATACAATCTTAGTGAAGCTATGAAACATGCAGGATTAACTACTCAGGAGTATGTGGGATATGCAGAGGGAGCAGTAGGGATTTTATCTCAGGGGGTTCTTACTCGAAAAGATTATCTTCAAGTAGCAGTGGAAATGGCGTTGATGGGTGCAGTGCGAAAAATTAAACGGGAGTAAAATGATATGGTTCTTTTTCATTACGAAAAGGCTCTTTGAATGTGTTCATGAAAGTATACAATATTTCTAATGTGGAGTCTCCCCCTTGCCGAGCGATGTTTAAAATGTTAGATTCAACACCTACCGTTTTGCGGATAAGGTATTTCGCAAGGGATTGATCATAGAATGCTGAAGTAGATCGTCGTTTTGGAGATTCTTGAAATGATTTTTGAGATAGTTCCGTTTTGTAGACTTGTTTCTTTTTTTTGGTCTCTTGTGAACTATACTCTCTGCAGTCACTACGATTGATTAAAGCATGGACCATATTTAATGGTTGACTTAATGTGTCTAGTGTGAAACGAGAAACTAACTCTACTCCCGTTATAAGATCATCAAGACGTACTGGGGAAAAATCAATAATATCATTAATACTCTCGTGAACTTCTTTCACGGGTTTTAACACAGTACCAATAAGAGCTTGGTGCCAAGATAATGCATGAGCTCTTGCAACTTCTTTTGGAACATATTCCATTACTATTAGATAAAAACAGACCTTCTTAAAGATTCGTTACCCCCTACTAACCGTAACGCATTTAAAGAACAAAATCTTCTCTATAATCAAAAAGAGCTACGATGGAAAGAATTGCAAAAGCATTGGAGTGGAGTCCGCGAGTTTTTTCTACAAGTATTGTTGGACTGTGGATGGCAGGGTTTATCGTATTATATGGGTTTGGACCTCATTTTTTTGCAGGAATGCTTGTAACATTAATTTTGATTTCAACGACATTGATGGCGTGGAGAACTGATGTATTTGGGGGCTTTTTGTTTATTGTAGAAAGTATCATTATTTTACTCACAGGGTTAGGAAAAAGCTCAGAGTTTGTGTATGTTATTCTTGCCTTGCCTCTTTTCTTGACAGGAGTATTGTATGTTACAAATTATTTTTATCAAGAACATCATCAAGCAATAGCTGAGGATGATTTTTAATGCTTGCCAACACTAAAACACTTTTGATAAAAGCCCAGCGGGCAGGATATGCTGTACCTCATTTTAACATTAATAATATGGAAATGCTTCAGGGCGTGGTTCAAGCAGCAGTAAATTTGAAATCCCCGATTATTCTTGCAACATCACAGGGTGGAATTGATTATGCAGGAATGCGTTTTTTGCATGGTCTTGCTACAACAGCGGCACAAATAAGTGATATTCCTATTGCGTTACATTTGGATCATGGAAAGGACCTAGACACCATTAAACATGCTATTGAAATTGGATATAGTTCAGTGATGATTGATGCATCACATGAAGAGTTTGAAAAAAATGTTGCAATCACACGTAAAGTAGTGCAAATGGCCCATGCAAAAGGGATTACGGTCGAAGCAGAGTTGGGAACTATTGGTGGAGTTGAGGATACAGTTTCATCACGTAATATAATTTATACCGATCCTGCAAAAGCTGCAGAGTTTGTTCAAAGAACAGGATGTGATTTTTTAGCAGTGGCAATTGGAACGAGTCATGGGGCATACAAATTTTCAGGAAAAGCATCATTACGAATCGATATTTTACAGCAAATTCAACAAAGAGTGCATATTCCTCTCGTTTTACATGGCGCATCTGGCGTACCTAGAACTCTAGTAAAAATGGCGGAGAAATATGGGGCGCAACTGCATGGTGTTGAAGGTGTCCCTGATAGCCAGATTCAAAAAGCAGTCAAAAAGGGAATTTGCAAGATTAATACAGATACAGATTTACGTATCGCGTTTGATGCAGCAGTACGCAAAGTGATTATGGAACAACCAAAAGATTTTGATCCACGACATATCTTAGGACCGGCACGCGATTTGATGATGGATGTAGCTATGCAACGAATTAGATTGTTTGGAAGCGCAGGAAAAGCATAATGGTTCAAAAAATAAAAAAAATATTCATTGGTGCTGATCATGCAGGTTTTGCTCTGAAAGAAAAAGTAAAAAAATGGTTAGTGACTCAAAAAATTGCATTTGAAGATTGCGGCGATCTGGTTTTTAATCCTGATGATGATTACCCTGATTTTGCTGCAGCAGTTGCGCATCGAGTGGTTAAAGAAAAGTCAATTGGAATTGTTTTTTGTGGTTCAGCAGAGGGTGTTTGTATTGCCGCGAATAAAATCAATGGAGCGCGCGCGGTTAATCCCCACGGAATCATTCAAACAAAACTGGCGCGAGTACATGAAGATGCGAATGTGTTATGTCTTGCTGGAGGACAATCTCTCAAACCTCAACCTGCAGTCTCGTTTCAACTTGCAACAAAGATGATTACAATTTTTTTGAAAACACCTTTTTCAAATTTAGCTCGGCATAAACGTAGAATTGCAAAGATTCATAAACTAGAAGGAGTTACAAAATAACGATGGTGCAACTGGTTCCTTCGATTATGGGAAAAAATCAAAAAGAGATTTCTGCTCTTTTTCGAAAATTAAAAGGAATTTCTTCTCGTTTCCATTTGGATATTGCTGATCGAAAATGTGTCCCCAACACCTCGTTGTGGTTTGATTTTACTGTTCCTCGCGCGTATAAATATACTGCTCATCTCATGATTCGTAAACCTTTGGAATGGATGAAGCAGTATGAAAAAAAGATCGACTTGTTTATTCCTCAGTTTGAAGAGATTGAAAATTGGGAAGAATATCTCACTTGGACAAAAGAACATAAGAAAAAAAGAGCAGTGGCTATTCGACCTAAAACTAATATTAAGAAAGTGTTGGCTCGCGTGCGAGATTTAGATTATGTTTTAGTTTTGACAGTGCAACCTGGATTTTATGGCGCGCCATTTGCTCCACAAGGGTTGAAAAATATTGCTTTATTACGTAAAGCAAATCCTAAAATCAAAATTATAGTTGATGGACATATGAATCTTAAAACTGCACCGTGGGCAGCCAAGGCAGGTGCAGATGTGTTGGTGTGTGGATCGTATTTGGCTGCGGCTCAAGATCCGGCGAAAGCGATGAAAGAATTAAGAAAGGAATTGAGATAGGGGATCGAGGCTTTCTCGCTGATTTTCTTGTAAATTATTTTTCTCGTTTCTTGTTTTTAGAATATAGATTAATGATAATTGTTAGAATTAATGCAATTATGCCATATCCCGTTATTAACATAATGCCAAAGATTTTCTCCCAGCCAACAGCATTAATAATATTTTTTGATTGCAAGATAAACGTGAGGAAGATAAAGGAGATAGGAAGAAGTAGACTGTGTTGAAATTTTCCCCCGCTTAGAATATATCTTCTACCTAAAAAAACTAGGACTAAAATTGGAATAATAAGATACGCCAGATAGGATATTTTTGCGAGGGTTGAATACGGTGTATTGGCATAATAATAGTTTGTAACGACTCCTTCCGGCATGTTAATAGTCTGCGTCGAAGTTAGTTCTTCTTGGTGTTGTTGGAAATAGTCTTTATCGGCTTTAATGATATAATTATCAATTGAAAACAAGAGAACTGTTACTATACATAGAACCAATATTAAAAATGAAAATTGTTTTCTATTTTTCATGCAAGTTTAAAGACATGGATTTAGATTTAAATCTAGTGATTTTCCACTCCCGCACTGGTCAAGTCCGCGGTTGCTTTATTAATGTGTTTTTTAATTGTAGTAATATGAAGTTTCAAGAATTAGCGTTGGATTCACGTCCACGAGAACGATTAGAACGATATGGTACTAATGGTCTTTCATCGGCAGAACTGCTGGCGTTGATTCTTAAGTCAGGTACGAAGAAGCAAAGTATCTTAGAGATGTGTAATAGTTTACTGATAAAATATCCTTTGCAGGAGTTGGCTCGTTGTTCATTAGCGCAGCTTACGAAAGAATATGGGATTGGCAAGGCAAAAGCATGTCAATTACTTGCCGTGTTCGAATTGGCAAAGCGAGTTGATACAAAAGAAGAGCAAGTAATGCCAATTACGTGCGCAGCAGATGTGGCGCGACGTTACACTTCAAGATTAGGTAGAGCTACCCAAGAACAAGTGTTAGCAATGTATCTTGATACCAAGAATAAAGTAATTAAAGAGGAAATTGTGACTATTGGAATTCTTGATGCATCGTTGATTCATCCGCGAGAGATATTTCATGGCGCAATTCGACACTGTGCAAGTGCGTTGATAGTAATACATAATCATCCTTCAGGTGATCCAACACCTTCTTCGCAGGATTTAGAAGTGACGAAACGATTAGCAAAAACCGGAGAGACCGTAGGAATTACGTTTCTGGATCATGTGATTATTGGAAGAGAAGGATATTGGAGCTGGAAGGAAGGGAGAAAGAGTCTAAAGTGGGAACAAAAAACGCAGGGAGAATTGTTTGGTGATGAGATCAGTGCGCAATCATCCCTGCCATAACCTTTAAAAACAGGGTAAAAAAGAGCCTTATGATGAGTCCAGATCATAAAAAAGCCGTAGAACCTGAAATGGAAGAAGCAATTGCTGTAGAAGAAGAAACACTCACAGAACTTAAAGTAGATCCTCTTGTTACAGAAGATGCAAAGGAAAACGGTAAAAAGAAAAAAGTAGTTGAAGCTATTCTTGCTGGTGAACGAGTTATTACTGAATCGTCTGATGAATCACGAGAATTATATAATCAATCTCGGTTTGGTTGCTCTGTTGAAGGCGGCAAAGTTGAACTGTCTTTACTTGAAGCATTATATTTAATGGAACGAGGACGTCTTACTGTTCGTAGTGAATCTGGTCGCGCAGTTGCATTTGAAAGTTATCTGAAAAAAGCGCGCAAAGTTGAACCTAATTTTTGGATTCGGTATTCTGTCTTTAAAGATATGCGCAACCGCGGTTATATTATCAAAACGGCTCTTAAATTTGGGGCGGATTTTCGTGTGTATGATCGTGGTGTTAAGCCTGGCGAGGATCACGCACGTTGGATTGTGTATCCGGTTCATGAAGCAAGTGTGTTTACATGGCATGAATTTAGTGCGAAGAACAGAGTAGCTCATTCTACGAAGAAGCGGTTGTTACTTGCTGTAGTGGATGACGAAGGAGATGTCACGTATTATGAAGTGAAATGGATGCGACCTTAATCGTCGAGTATAGAATCAATAGTTATTGGTGTTATTCTTTGTTGTTGATTTGTGGTTTGTGTGTTCTGAATCTGAGAATGATTAGTCATCCCATCATCACTAAATGCTAGATACAGTGCACCAAGTGTAATGGAAGATGCAAGCACGATAACTCCCCATTGCGCAAGATTATAACTAAATATTTTTGGGTTGTACATAACTAGCTGATTTTGAGTCTATTTTAAGAATATTTTGATTAAATAATTATCTCATGCCTTTCTCGATCCGATCCAACTCATTATGAACCAAAATAGGGCAATGGGAAGCGAACAGCATATAAGGACCTAATTTAATTCTACCAGTACAGGTTCTTTCTAAGAGTTTCTCGGTAAGTTTAGGGATGCCAAAGAGATCACCGAACACAAATACACTGTGGTCTGGAAATTGAATACTACGAACATCTTCGCCTTTGCTATGAAGATAATAGGTTGCGACTTTAGAAGCTTTTTCTCGTACTAATGCTTCAAAAGATACTTTTGAGATAGTTACTCCATCAATCACTTTTTTTTCTTCGTCAGGAAGAAGATTTTTTCCAAGAATAAGCGCATCTTTGATGATTTGAGACAAACCGGTTTCATCAAAAGGAAATTCATCAGGGATGTGGTTGCTGGAGATAGTAATTGTTCGTGGCGGGTTAGGCGCGCCGTTCATTACAACATGTACGATTGTATCTTTGCGAATACCTTTTGATACCCAAATACAGTTAGAAATAGTACGGCAAATGAGTCCTGCTTCGGTTTTATGTTCTATACTAAAGCGTTCACCATTGGTTGTGCCTTTAAGGGAGAGAAGGATGAATTCACGCATTTTTCTTTAAAATAGTGTTGATTATAAAAGATTTACCTCCATTTACTACTAACTAGGTGGAATGCTTCCGATGGACTATCACAAATTATATAAACCGGCTATCCCATGAATTTTCTATGCTCGCAGAAGACCAAATTCTTTCGTTTATTCGAACAAGTGGACCGACAATTCCCTCAAAAGTGGCGAAGATCATTAAAACAGAGATTCTTATTGCGTCAGCCCATTTAAGTGACCTTTCTTCACGAGGAAAAGTAAAAGTATCAAGTCTTAAGTGGGGCGGTTCTCCATTATATTATGTCCCCGGTCAAGAGAGCCAATTGTATAACTTTGCAAAAGATAATCTTAATCCTAAAGATTTTGAAGTGTTAGAGATGTTGCGTAATGAAGGAGTACTACGAGAGGCAGAATTGGAATTATTACCCCGAGTTGCGATTCGAAGTCTTAAAGATTTTGCAGTTCCATTACAAGTAACCACTCCAGATAAAACAGAATTATTTTGGAAATGGCACATGTTAACAAATCAAGAAGCAAATGAACGAATTGCGTATATTCTTCACCCTCCTGCCCAGATTCCGATTACTATTCCTGAAGAAGTACCTGATCTTGCTGTGGTTGAACCAGAGCAAGATATAGTTTCCAATAAATCTAATGAAGACTCAATCAAGCCCGTAGTGTCTACATTAATGCAGGACAAAAGTATAGAAAAAGAACGAAAGACCGTTGTACGTAAACAACGAGAAAAACAAAAAACAATTGTTGAAGTTGAAGAGAAAACACCGATTGATGAGTTATTGGTCGCACATGAAACAAGTAAGCCTGAATTTAGTCTTGCTGATCCCTTTTTTGCTGAGCTTAAAAGTTATTGTCAAATTATGAACATGTTTATTGCTGATGGCGAATTAGTACGTAAAAACGCTGAAATTAACTTGCGATCACAATTGCATACTCCTCTGGGAAAAGTTCATTTCTTTTGTAAAGCAAAGAAAAAGGCAAAAGTTGATGAAAAAGATTTATCCGCAGCGTTTATTGAAGCGCAGATGAAAAAATTGCCGTTGCTGTTCTTGTATACAGGTGAATTGACTAAAAAAGCAGTTGAGATGGTTGATGCCAATGCATTTGAAAATGCAATTATTCGAAGAATAGAGAGAAAGTAAATTTTATCAACATACTCTAGAACCACAGCCTTTTTAACTTAAAACTACTTTTTGTGAATCATGGGCCTTTCTATTAAAGATCTTGTTCCACGTAAGGAAATTACGGTGAAGAACCTGTCTGGAAAAATCGTCGCTATTGATACGATGAATATGTTATATCAATTTCTTACTTCGATTCGAGGTGTTGATGGCGCGTTGCTTACAGATAAGAAAGGTCGTGTTACGTCCCATTTGATTGGATTGTTTAGTCGTACTGCAACATTGATGGAGAATGGAGTAAAACCGGTCTTTGTGTTTGATGGAACTCCTCCAGCACTCAAGCAAAAAACGTGGGAGAAACGCAAGATGGCAAAGGCAGATGCTTCTGCGAAATTACTTGTTGCTGAAGAAGCTGGTGATTATGATCAAATGAAAAAACTGTCTGCACGCACGGCAGTACTTACGAAAGAGATGATTGTTGATGCGCAAAGAGTGATTGCCGCGTTAGGATTACCTATTGTTCAAGCACCATCAGAGGGCGAGGCGCAAGCAGCATATATGGTTAGTATGAAAGATGCGTATGCGTGTGTTTCACAGGATTATGATACCCTTATTTTTGGTGCGCCACGTTTAATTCGTAATCTTTCTTTGGAGGGAAAACGACGTAAGAAAGGAACATTGGCAATTGAAGTGGTGTTGCCAGAAGAAGTAATTCTAAGTGAGGTATTAGACTCATTGAAATTAACGCAAGATCAATTGATTGCGCTGGCGATTTTAGTGGGTACAGATTACAATCCTGGTGGTATCAAAGGCATTGGGCCTAAAAAAGCGTTGAAATTATTGCAAGAACACAAGGATGATTTTGAAAAAGTGTTTGAGCTTGTGAAGTGGAAAGAGAGTTATCCCGATTTAGCATGGAAAGAAGTCTTTGATACAATCAAGCATATTCCCGTAACCAAAGAGTATACATTAGAATGGAAGAAGATAAAAGAGGATGAGTTGAAAACCCTGCTTGTAGATGAGTATAATTTCAGTGCTGAACGTGTTGCGGCACGTTTAAGTAAATTGGGTAGTGAACAACAAAAGATGAGCCAGAAAGGGCTTAGTCAATTCTTTTGATGATGGTGATTTAGAGATGAAAACAAAAGGCCCATGGAGAGTGGATGTAAGTAAAGTTATCTATAGAAATCCGTGGTTAATGCTTGAGGAAGATGAAGTAGAACATTCTGGTGTTAAATCTGTTTTTGGATATGTTACTTTAAAAGATGGGGCACATGTCCTTCCGATTGATGAAGAGGGTAATGTTTACCTCTTAGAAGAATTTAGATATGGGATTGGAAAAGAAGTGATTGAAGTTGCAGGAGGCGCTATTGAAAAAGGCGAGACACCACTTGCTGCGGCTACACGAGAGTTAGCGGAAGAGTTAGGTATTAAAGCAGGAAGGATGGTGGAGTTAGGGATCATTTATCCCCTTCCTACGTATGCACTGTATAAAGTTCATTTGTATTTAGCGTTGGATTTAACTTTTTGCGCCCCACAACCTGAAATTGTGGAGACTTTTAAGATTGTGAAAATGCCGTTTCATAAAGCAGTGGAAATGGTCGATAGTGGAGAGATCCCAAACTCCCAAGCGATAGTGGTGTTGTTGAAAGCACAAAGGTGGATGGAGAAAAATAGAAAGAATTAAGAATCTTGCAAGGGGAGTATATCTTGTTGCACTGAAGGTAGTTTCCCTAATTTTCTATTAATATAACGGGACGCATCGTAGAACCAGCGGAGTGATTTTGGTTGAGTGTTTCTGGTAAAATTATTCCATTTTGTAAACGCCTCTTCCATTCTGTTCACCACCCTTTTGTCATTCTCCTTTGCAGATGGGCGTAAAAAATAAGGTTGATTTCCTACGTCATAACAGACAATTTGTTCTATACTATCAATCGATGCTCTTTCATCAGGAAGATGTTCCTGAAAACATCGTGGAGGTGATTCATTCAAACTTGGCCAATGTAGTATTTCAGGAATTTTAATGTGAGGGGAGTAGAGTGTAACACCTGCATAAGTAATCTTACCCACCAGATCCCCCGGTATTAAAAAAATAAATAACCTAAAACCAGATCCGGGATCTATCTCAGCTCTAAAATCAGTTCCCGCTTGGCTACGCAAATGGAGGTTTCCTTGGCATGTCGTTGAAAAAACATATTTTGGTTGCTCGGCTGTAAGTAAATCTAACCTATTTTCTAAGACCCTACAGTGATATCCTTCGCCACCATATAACCGAGGAGTAATGTCATTCATACAAAGAAGAATCTGCAACTCTTATAATAACACCCCCGACTCCCTTCAGTCCTACTTTAGAACAAATTTATTCCTTGGCTTTTCTCCACATGGTGAGAAATTGATCTTTAAGTAATGAGGAAAATGCTGGTGATTCTAACCAGAAGGAAATATAATTTTCGTGTTTAGTTATTTCTGGTGCGCCAAAAGTGATCCGAGCGTATTTGTCATCGATGGTAGAAAAGCGAATGCTCTCTTGATCTTTGGTAGGACGATAACGAATTTTCACACCAACGGCGCTCCATTTAGTGATTTCTGATTCTGCTTCAGGATGATATTGCACAAGAAAACGAACGTCAACTCCGCGTTTAATCGCTTGTGATACAACGCGCACACTGGCGGGATGGTAGATTAGACGCCCAACACAGGAATAGGCATATTTCTTGGAGAGAGGCGTGATCTCGTTGAGTTTACGAACGATATGTTCTTTGCCTTTGAGAACAAGAGCAATGTCTTGCGAGGTGATTGATTTTGTTGCGATCTCTTGTTGAAGTTGGTTAAGACCTTGACCGAGTTGATCAAGATGCTGTTTACGTGATTCCATGATTTCACGAAACTTTTCTAATCCCACTATTTTGTATTGTCGAGGTGTTAGATCGATAATGGAGATGAACCCTTGTGATGCAAGACGAATGAGGCTTTCATAGACTTTATTGGTGGGAAGATTGGATTGTTTTGCAATATCTGATGCTTTAGCATTATGAAGTGTAGCGAGAGCCATGTATACGCGTGCGTCGTATTCAGTAAAGCCGAATTCTTTAAGCAGAGTTTTGATTTCCATAGTTATAGGACTAGGAGGACTTAGAAACGTCCTTTAATTATAAATATGTCTCAAAGAAGAGGAGTTTATGGCTTTTTCATATCTTAAATTGAAACGAGAGATTAGGGAGAAGAATTATGCGTTAGTTAAGAGTTCTATTTCAATGCAAAAGTTGGAATTGGGAGCTTTGTATTTTCTTCATCTTCTGGAATCTGAAGAATTTAAGAACAACTTTGCAGCAGTTAAGATTGATCCAGATAATCGTAGTTCTCGTATAGGTTATTTTCAAAAGACAACCCTCAAGAGTTATCCCACAACCACTGACTTTTTTCATTACAATGATTTTTTTGAAAATTATTTTACCACAGAAGTCCGAGAAGCAAACCCACAATTAAAAAAATTTCTCGAACTTGCACGTCAAATTTATGATGAAAGTAAGTACCTCATGCAACAAATTATTCTCTCTTTTGAAAAAGATTTTCCTGAAATCCATCAACGCTTCTTTCCGATTGAGAAAAAGCCATATTTTTATTTACGCTTTTTGAAATATCATCCAGACCCGGATTCAACACATCTGGTATTAGGTCATTATGATCGCGGTGCATGTACACTTGCTCTTACAGAAAGCGGACCGGGATTGCGTATTGGCAAAGATGAAGAGAATCTTGCTTATGTAGAACATGATCCTCACGAGGTGCTATTCTTGCCAGGATTGATGTTTCCAGAGGTGACAAATGGAGAGTTTACTCCTGCATGGCATGACGTACCTAACCAAGAGCAATGTTGGGATGAGAAAACAGCACGTTGGTCAATTGTGTTTTTCGCGGGATATAGCGGGATGCGCAATGTGCATTTCGAAGAAGCACATACAGCAAAAGAAGAAAAAAAAGAAAAAAGTTAATTCGAAAGCACTGCTTCTCCGTTATGGATTTCAAAGAGAGAGTATTCCGCGTTTGCACGATCGTTCAAATTATCAAATCGAAGCAACCCAGTTACTCCATTGTAGCTACTCGTTTTAAGATAGTGTTCAATCGCTTCTGGTTCTGTTCCTACTTGGTCAATGGCTTGACTGAGAAAATTCATCGTATCATACACACCTAAGCAAATGTTTGGTTGTGCACATTCTACTCCGTATTTCATCTTGTACTTGCCAAGCATTTCTTTTCCTTCTTTGGTTTGTTCAATGACAAAATCTCCACCAATTGCACTTTCGAGCAAAGGAGCATATCGTGAGACTAAGTCTTTTGACTTGACGATATTATCGTTGACAATAAGTTTACTATTAAAGCCAAGCTCGCTAAGTTGTTTGAGTACGATATCACCACTAGTTACAGTTTGTGGACTGATGAAGAGTACATCAATGTCTGCTTGTTGCAAGCGGAGTAGCTGAGTACGAACATCAGTTGTGCCTGTTGCGAATGCTTCACTAGTTACTTTCACGTTAGATCCTTCGAGGAATTTTTCAAGTGAGATTTTAAGCCCAGCTGCATAATCAGTTTGCTCGTAAATTATACCGACGTTTTTGTAGTTGCTCTCTTTGATATGTTGAGCAAATAATTCTGCTTCTTTACTATCGTACGCCCAATTGCGAAAGAGTCGTGGAGAAGACCCACTGATTTTTGGTGTTGAGAGAAGTGTACCAAGTAGTACAGCATCGTTTTGTTCTAAAAGTGGAGCAATACTAAGAGCAGTTCCGCTGCAGGCGCTGGCAGTAAAGATTTTGATGCCTTTTGCTTGGGTTGCTTGTTGAAACTCACTTACGGCAAGTTTTGGATCGCATTGATGGTCTTGAACATCAAGATGAAGTTGCTGTCCGTCGATTCCACCTTGTGAATTGATTTGGTCCACTATTAAACGAGCAGTTTTTTCGGAAACTTCACCATACTGAGCTAATCCTCCAGTCAGGGGAAATAATGCACCAATAGTAATTGGTTCATTAGGGTGAGAAACTACAACTCCTCCCGTTGGACTTTGGTTAGTACAACCAACTACCAACAAAACCACCATTATTAATATTCCAAATAAAGTTATTTTTTTCATAGTATACCTCATTTATGTCACTTTGAAGTTACTATTAAGTATAATAACAAAGTCCCCCCCTTAGTGGGTTACCATTAGAAAGAATTAAAAAGAGCGGAGCCTATTGGTGAACTATGGAAGAGCAGCTTTTAGAAAAATTAGGTTTGACAAAGGGCGAAATCAAAGTTTATCTCGCCCTGAACAAAGTGGGTGAGTCAACTGTTGGGCCAATTGGCAAAGAGAGCGGAGTTTCCAAATCAAAAATTTATGATATTCTAGACAAACTTATTGAAAAAGGGCTAGTGGGATTTATCCATAAAGAAGGAACTAAATATTTCGTTGCCAATGACCCCCACATGATTGTTGAATATGTTGAGCGACGCGAGGAGGAGTTAGCAAAAACCAAGAAACAGGTACAAGACATTCTTCCACAGCTATTACTCCAGCGATCTAGTATAGACAACAAACCAATTGCAGAGATTTACCAAGGTTATCAAGCAATGAAAGCAGTGCGTGATGAGCTCATGCTTACGTATAACCCAGGAGAAACGTTTCTTACAGTCGGCTGTCCCAAGTCAGCAAATGAAATTCTTGAAGGATATTTCTTAGAATTTCATCGACAGCGTTTAAAACGACATGTGGGAATGCGCATTATTTACAACGCTGATGCTCGAAAGTATGGAGAGTTACGCACAAAAATGAAGAATACGTTTGTGCGGTATTTGCCTAAACAATTTCCTAGCCCACATTGGATCGATATTTTTCCTGAAGTAGTAATGTTTGTGTTGATATCAAAGATTCCGTTAACGATAGTGGTACGAGATAAGAGCATGGCAGAGAGTTTTCGAGGTTATTTTGAATTGATGTGGAAGAATGCGAAGGAGTAAAATCACTGGACGCAGCTAGAAAACAAGTTTTTTTGGTGCAAGAGATAAAGAAACCACTCATGAAAACAAGAAACTACTTGTTTCAAGAAAATGAAACATTTTCTGAACAGAAAAACTATGTTTTTCTTGTTTCATATCTGAAAATCTATGCTTTTCATGCTTCATTTCTGCACAGAAAAAGGATAGTTTTCACTTTTCTAGCACCCCATACAAAATCGCACAGGACACACTGGTCAAGTCCGCGAATAGTATATAAACCACCAATTTAGTAATAAAACATATGAACGAATACAAAGCATTATCCATTTTTGAAGGAAAAGAGATTCGTAAGCTCTGGCATGAGAATGAATGGTGGTTTTCTGTTGTAGATGCGGTTCAAGTCTTAACTGATAGTACAGATGCCAAGGACTATTGGTATAGACTCAAAAAAAGAGAGCAAGAATCTACAGGTGCTGAGTTATCGACATTTTGTCGACAACTGAAATTACCTTCTTCAGATGGAAAGTTTTACACTACTGATTGTTCTAATACTGAGGGTCTTTTTCGTATTATCCAATCTATCCCCTCTCCTAAAGCAGAACCATTCAAGCTCTGGTTGGCAAAGACAGGGTATCAACGCGTCCAAGAAATTCAAGACCCCGAATTAGCTCAGAAACGTATGAAAGAGTTGTATAAACAAAAAGGATACTCGGAGGAATGGATTGAAAAGCGCGTTAGAGGAATTGCGATTCGGGATGAATTGACAGATGAATGGAAAAAACGAGGTGTCAAAGAAGGCAAGGAGTTTTCCATCTTAACGGCAGAGATCTCCAAGGCAACGTTTGGTTTAACACCAAAAGAGTACAAAGATCTCAAAAGCCTGAAAAATGAGAATCTCCGAGATCATATGAATGATCTAGAATTATTATTTGGTATGCTAGGTGAACGGATTTCAACTGAGATTACAAAGAAAGACGATGCTGATGGTTTTAATGAATGTAAGACTGCTTCCGTGAAAGGTGGAACCATTGCTGGCAACGCAAGAAAAGAGACTGAAAAAGAATTAGGAAGACCAATTAGCACAACTGAGAACTATCTGCGAGAGCCTGAGTCAAAGAAAAGGAAAATACTGAAGTGACTATCTCTCCCAGATCAGGTTAAAATAATTTAAGTGCGTTTTCACAATTTTCTCGCTTTGAATTTTTATTGCTACGGGTTCATCCCCCCACTCGATGAGCACACAATTATTTGCGTAGATAATGGTAGTAGTAGGGTTGGTAAATTGACCACTTACAAATTTATATTGAAGGCATGGACGTTGAGTAAGTTTTGATTTCATTGATTTTGGAAAGATTGAACGCATAGCAATCTTCTTCTCCGCTCTCTGCTTGTGCCAGAGTTCGAAATAGGGACCAAAGAATTCTTTAAATTGAAGTTGTGCTGCGATTAATGAGATTGGTTTTTCTGTTTCAAGTATATCTTCAAAAAGCATCCGCAGTCCTTTTTTGCCAACGTAAATGCCTGCTTCGAGATGATTTTTGTTTAGTGAGGTAAGACTCTTTATTTCTTCTTGGAGCTTTTTTTTGGTAGTATCTAAGTCCTGTTTCTTTTGTTCCAGAATTTTTAGTAAGTAAGTAGGATCTTTTGCTTCATACCAGGTAAGATTATTACGTTTAATGTATGACACTAACCCTTTTGAACTAAGACGATCAAGAGCCTCATACACGTTTGTTCGATGAAGCTTTATTTCTTTGCTGATCTGATTTGCGTAAGAGGGACCGTTTTGTGAAAGAGAGAGAAATACTTTGATTTCTGCAGGGCTTAGGCCTAACTCTTGAAGAGATTTTTCGATCATAAGACCTCTTTTTTTTGTCTTCTTTAAAAGTGTTGTTGTGTAGAACTACTACTATTGATTATGAATAAGGTAGATTTGGATGAGGTATGAAATTTATTACTGATGAGCGTTCAATAGGATGGGGAGAATATGTAGCAGAAGCGATAGGACATGTTATACTCATCCCACAAAATCCAATTGAATATAACCAGAGGGAATATGCTAAATCATTGATTGCTGGGTGTGTTATAGCAGATTGGGATTTAGGTAAATTCACAGATTGGCAGTTATGGATAACAAGGATCGCAATGCAACCGGTTCACAGAAGGAGACCTAAGGAGTATTATGAAGGAAGAAGAGTAGACCAAATACTAACTTCTGATTGGACCAACCCAGATCATTGGGGAGACGAAAAAGAAGTTACAACGATGCAGGGAGCAGCACATTTAATTGTGGGAGATGGAGGAGATATTTGTGTAAATCCCGATGCGAAATGTTTTGAAGACGACGATGGATGTTTCGATGATGATCGTTATAAAAATCTGAATGTTTACTTGCAGGGACATAGAAAGTATATGATTGCAGGTTCGATTATTGGTGGATCTTTAGAGGGGGTTGAACATCATGAACTTTGGAGCGGAAAACTCTTTTTCTTTCCACACAAAAGATACACTTGGGCCAATGCACCCGATGAAAGGCAAAAAAATGCTATGAGTGATCGTAGAATAGACCAATGGTTAGTGTCACAAGTGTTAACAAATGAAACCTTTTGGGGGGAGCCCATAGGCAGATACAACCAGAGAATACCGCAAGAACAGTTTTTAGAACGAACGTCAGTTCTTGAAAGAAACCCTATTTCTGAGTTTATGAAGAAGATCGGTTGGGAGTAAAAAGAAAGAAAAAAGTTAGGAAATTTTTCGAATTTACTTAATTAAATCAGGATTGCTATTTCTAAAACCCAATGAGATGGTAGTCTTCTCTGGTTTAAAATATACTTCTCCATACACATTCATACCACACGCGACTACTTCTTCGACCCAGTGGCGATCAGCTGGCCACATACGATCAAAAGGAATGTTATTGACTGGATACCATCGTGGTGGACCCATCTCGGATGTTTCTTGCGGTTCACCTTGCCATTTCTCGAGAAGATACATATGGCAGCGAAAATCAAGACCTTTTCCTTCGCCAAATAATTCTTTATGGACATGAAAGTCAATGTAGCCATGGTATCGAAGGTCTTCTGGTACGGCAACGACAGTCGACTCTTTTTGCACTTCATCAAGTGCAGCCTGCTCAAGTGTTTGACTTGCTTCTACTTTTCCACCATAACCATTCTCATATGACCATTGACCGCCTTGATCTTGATTAGGCTTTTTCGCAGCAAGTGCAACCTCTCTGCCTGTTTCAGTTTGACGTACAAGAAAACAAAGGGTCATTTCTTTTTCTGGGCGAGGCATATGATTAGGATCTCAAATATGTTAAAAAAGATTTAGTCTTTGAAGACTTTACTTCTTTTTCGCAAATGCTTTGCTCACACCTTCACTCCAAAATGAAGGTAGCGTATTTGTCATAAAACCACGATAGACGTCTGCGTAGATGTAAGTCAAACCAACGGTGTCTTTGTGCTTTTGGAAGTAGTCGTCAACGTCTTTATACATATCTTGTATCTTTGAGCGTTCAAATTCTTTTTGGAGCAGGCTGGAGGGTTTAAGGAGGAGATAGTCTGCTTGACGTAGAACATTAATTTCAATCGTTGCAGAGTTTTGCGTAATGAAAAGCGCACTGACGTCTTTGTGACGTGCGATAAAGAGAAGTTCTGAGAGAAGGGTATTTTTATCACTCATGGATTTACGGCTGGAAAATGTGAGTCCCCCTTCATCGATTAAGAGGAAACAACCATTGGGAACGGCGTCAAGTGATGAGACCGTAGTGATCCAGTTAGGAAGGCTTTCAGGTTTGAACCCCAATGCATAGACCTCACGTTGGGTCTGGGCATGAATGTTTTCGAGAATACGCATACCTAAGGCGCTTTTACCGGTTCCGCGAGCGCCGAGAATGAGACCAATGGTGCTTTTTTGTGTATAGAGTTTTGTTTCAAATTTCTCGAAATCTCCTTCGAAAGAATGCACTTCTTGAAGTGGTGTAGAAACGGCATCGTGATGAAGAGAACCGGAACGAACAATCGGTTGCAATTGTTGAGATGACGTGTCTTTTCCTTTCTGGAGTTCTTTTTTCTTTCCAGTTTTATCCGACTCTGGGAGGGTATGTTTTTCTTTACTCACAAGATCATGAATTATATAATAAATTTGTTTAAGCAGAAACCATAAACCTTGAAAAGGATAGACAAAGATACATTTGAGTAGGAAACGAACCATTTTTCCGAGAATGCCGCCACGACTGCGAGCCTTGCGTCTTGCCATTTTGAGATAAAAGTAAAAGAGATATATAAATTGTCCAGTATCAGTTAGAGAATTATTTCTATTACACAACTTAATTTAGATCTCCATTCTAGACTTTAGTAATCTTTTTATAGGATGAAGGAAAGGATATCTTTTTTGATGAAACAATTTGTGTTTAATTCTACTAGAGGTGTATTTTATGGTTGCAATGGATTCTCAATATGATGGACGATATGTTGAACTAGCTGTAACTAGCCCCCATATACGTAGGCTTGTATCGCACATGAGGCATTTTTTATTTCAAGGAGATGCTCATTATTTTCGTGTAAATGCAAGAGAAGTTGGAACTTTTTTAGCTTATGAAGCAGAAAAAGTTATTGGAGACCGATTAGGCTTAAAGCATTATGAAATTCCCACGGTTAATGGGGTTGCTGAAGTTGATCTACGTATTGAGGAACCACTTCTTCTTAACATTCTACGAGCAGCTAATCCTTTAGTAGAAGGAACACAAAATGTGTTTCGTCAAGCCCCAGTGGGATTTATGGATATAAAAAGAGACCATGGCGCTGGTGCCTATGATGCCGTAGCTGGAAGTGTTAGAGTAAAAATTACGTATGACCAAATACCAGAGAATGGTTTAGATGGAAAAATCTTAGTTGCACCAGATATCATGCTTGCTTCCGCAAGTAGTTTTACAGAAGGATACAAAATGCTCACCGGCAAGTATGGAACACCACGCTTAACTGTGGTTACGTCTGTCATTTCGGCAAAACCAGGAATAGAACGCGTTCTTACACAAATTCCAGAGAGCATAGTTGTGACAGCTTCCATAGATCCTCGCTTAGATGCAAGGGCATTTATTGACCCTGGATTGGGAGATGCAGGAGATTTATGTTATAATGGAGGATCTGATTTATTGGATATTATAGAGGGGATTTTACGAGCATATGATCCTCAAGAACTAGTTCCTGCTTTGCGTGCAGCGATTCTTTCGAATGGCGCACCTAGGCACGAAAGAGTGGCAGAAGTTATGCAAAGACTATCAGGTAAGTAATCTTCCCATAATCTTTAAATAGCGTAGAAAAGATAGAACCAGTATGCTTGCTGCGTTTACATCCCTACAAAATGCTCAACGAGTTAAAGAGTACCTCATTGCAAAAAATCTGATTAATAAAGATTATCTTGCAATGAAAGAAATGGGATCGATGTATTTTCCGATTGTGAAAAAAGTGACTATTCCTAATGCTACAGTAGTTGATACAAAGTTTGCATTTCCACAAAAGAAAAAAGAACCAACAATTGAAGATGTTCTCAAGGACACACTAACACCCAAAGAGATTACATTGATTCCGCAATCGCAAGAAGTGGTAGGGTCTATTCTTATCTTAGAAATACCAGATGAACTGAAAACAAAAGAAAAGATTATTGCACAAGCATATTTACAAGTTAATAAACATCTTACAACCGTTGTTGGCAAAGATAAGATCCATAGTGGAGAATATCGCACACGTACAGTGCGTGTTCTTGCGGGTAAACGAAGCAAAGAGACAATTCATACTGAGAATGGAGTAAAAATTAAATTACATCTGGAAAAAGTGTATTTCTCCGCGCGTTCGGCAAATGAACGACTACGTATTGCTAAATTGGTAAAACCTCATGAGAACGTGTTAGTGATGTTTTCTGGTGCTGGACCATTTCCGCTGGTTATTGCGAAACATTCTGCTGCGCAGCATGTATGGGGCATTGAGCTTAATCCATTCGGACACCAATATGCGTTGGAAAATGTGATGTTAAACCATCTTGAAAACAGAATTACTTTATTGCAAGGAGATGTTCGTTTTGTTTTGCCTAAAATTAAAGAATCATTTCATCGCATTGCTATGCCTCTTCCAAAAACAGGAGAGTTATTTTTACCTATTGCGTTGCCTAAAGTTAAAGTTGGAGGAATGATTCACCTCTATGCTTTCTTAGATGTAGATGATTTTGAGACCGAGAGAACAAAAGTGTTAGGGATTTGTAAAGATTCTGGATATAAGGTCAACGTAAATGAACCTGTAAAATGTGGACAGTTTGCCCCTCGCGTGTTTAGAGTTTGTTTTGATATTACAAGGACGAAGTAGAAGAATTATTAATTAGCCTCTGGTTTTTCTGATTCCGATCTATTTTTATTAGTGCTTTCCAACAATGACCAGCCTTTCTTGACAACGTATTTGAACCAAATTCCAGCGGTTAATGAGGTGATTATTGCAAGCAGGATTAATGTGACAAAGAATGTCTCGTTAATAATTCCTAGGTCAAATGCCACAGTTGCCAAAACAATACATGGTCCGCCCCGATCGTTTAATGCGACAGCAAAATTGAAACTGGTGAGCCAGTCATATTTGAGCAAGCGGGTAGTGATAAGCACAGCGATGGTTTGCACGACAATAGCAAAAAGAATGAAGAGAGCAAGAAAAGAGAGATCTAAATGATGGATAAGATCAATTTTGAGACCAACAACGGCAAAATAAATGGGGATCAAAAATGCTAATGAGAAATCTTTGATGTGTTGTTTGGCATCTTGAAATCGGGGATTGCGAATGAAATTAATAACAATACCTGCAAGGAAAGCGCCAAAGACGAGATTAATGTTAAGTAAGCTGGCAATAACAGTGAATGCAAGAAGAATAAGAACAATGACAGGCAATTCGTAATTAAGGGGAATAAGGCGAAGCTGTAATTTGGCGATAGCATCGATAATTCTGGGAACTAACATTAATGCCACTAAGAAAAATAGAATAGAAATGAGAACATGAAAGAAGATGTTTGTAAATGAAATCGCAGCAGTGGTAACTAAGCCTGTTGCAATGGAAATAAAGACCCAGAGAATAATGTCATGAATTGTTGCTGTGGCTAGGACTAGTTTAGCAAAGCTTGTTTTGATGATACCCAAATCCAGAAAGATTTTGGAGAGAACTGGAATAGAAGTAATAGCAAGGCTAACAGTAATTACAAGTTTTAGCGAGATTAGATTATTTGCAGGGCCTGCGAGTTTGTTTAAATCGAAAAATGAGGTAGCGACCCAGCCAAATAAAAGAGGAATGAGAGTTGTTCCAAGTACCAAAGCGAGAATCGTTTTTTTATCGGCTTTATCGAATTTACGTTCGAGTTCGAAGCCAGAAGTAAACATCAAGAGTACTAATCCTAACCAATAAAGAGTTGCAAGAAGGACACCCTGTTCGATGAAAATAGTGTGATACACATTTGGAAAGAAATATCCTAAGAATGTTGGGCCTAGCAGAATCCCGCCCACGATTTCACCAACGACACGAGGTAACGCGAACCTGTTGAAAATATAACCAAAGGTATGAGCTGCCAGAAGTAAAGAAAAGAGTGCGATAAAAAAGTGAGTGAGTGCAGTAGGATCGATGGTGATAGCCATAGATGAATGATCTAAAATAGGGTTTTTAAATAAAGCGGATTAGAGTTCTAGTTTGTAAATTGAGATAACAAAGCAACCGACTATATAAAGAGAAAGAAACCGAATAAAAAAAATAAAAAGACAATTTATGCGTCTTGATCTTCGTCTTCCTCATCATCGTAGGAAGATTGAGAGGATGATTGAGCTCGAGGAGCAACATCGGAGCGTTCAGATGCTTTTTGGGTCAAAGTAACTTCTGTAGCTTTAAGACCACGATCGCCTTCTCCGCCTTCGAATGATACTCGATCATTGTCGCGTAAGAATGTTCCTTTTGCAAGACCCGTGAAATGCACGAAATATTCTTTGCCATCATCGCCTGCGATGAATCCAAATCCTTTTTTACGGTTAAAAAACTTTACACTTCCTTCCATTTTACTTTTCCTCCAATACAGAAAGTACTCTTTCTGATGTCATCAGCCAACAACTTGACTAATAGGGGAAAAATGACTATGTTTTTTATAAAGGTTATGATGGGAAATTGATGAACAGAGCATCAGGCGATTAGACGCAAACATCTATAAAGAAATTGTTCTTTTTTACGATCGTGGAAAGCGCGATGATAGTAGTGAACACCAACTGAAAGCTAGGCTTGGTGATGAACGGTAGTAACTTCTTAGCGCCCATAATACTTTTTATGTTTGTTGGAGAAGAAAACGGAGTAAAACTCCTACACTGCGATCTTCTTTCATTTTGCCTTCAAGACAAAGTTTTTTGGCTTCTTCAAATGTAAACCAGACTGGTTCTATGTGCTCGCCAGATTCTAATTTCTGCGTGGTTGTTGAGAATGAATCAATGATGAAATAAAAAAGATCCCATGTCACGGTTGCTCCATTTTTGGAATGATGGAATAAAGAGATGTTATGGGAGATAATGCCTGCTTCTTCAAGAGCTTCTTTTTTGGCAGCGGTATGGGCGTGTTCAATGATGAACAACTTTCCTTTTTCTTGTGCGACACCATATTCATCAAGTGTGTCAAAGACTTTTCCTCCCGGCAAGCGAACATCAAAGTCTTTTAATTCGGTGCGGTATTCTTTCGTAAGCAAGATCATTTTGTCTTTGATAATGATTAAACGTGTTCCAGGGGATCGTTCCGCCCATTCGTATTCAATTTGGCGTTGATTTTCCTGCATTTTTTGATGGAGAACTCGAAGAATTTTACCATGATACACTTCACGTGGTTGTTCAAGGGGAGTGGTTATGGACATAAGAAGTATTTTGAGTTTAGAGTTTAAAAATATTTCGTACTCTTAATGGTGTCCTCGTTGATAAAATTTATAATATCAAGATTTTAGAAGAATGGAATGATCATTTGTATTAGTGGTTCGATGCACTTCACTGAAAAAATGCTCGAAGTGCAAAAACTATTGCAAGCACTCGGACATGAAGTACGCGTAACATCATTTGCCTCCGCATTTATTGGTAAGAATGATGCCGAAAAAGAACACATTAAATTGACACAAAAAAAAGATTACGACACCCTCCAAGAATTTTGGGATTTAATGCAAGGAGCAGATGCGTTGCTAGTGTTAAATCTTGATCGCAAAGGAATCAAAAATTATGTTGGCGGCAATACGTTCTTAGAAATGGGTTTTGCGTATGTACTTGGAATGAAGATCTTTTTGTATAATCCGGTCCCAGAGATTGATTTATACACTTCTGAAATTGAGTCGATGAAACCGATTGTGATTAATCAGGATTTGAAAAAAATAATTTAGCATGATTAGTATTGTTCCATTGATTAAAGAGAATTTTGGTGAAAGTAGTTAAATTGGCGGCAATTTTTAAGACTATGAGATCTGCTCTTGCGTTAGGATTGACAATGTTGGCGTGCGGAGGACAACAACCACAACCAGAAATACGCCCTGCTTTTGATGAGAAAGAATGCGTACGGTTGTATCGTGCATCAGAATCTGATCCGACACTATTTCTCCAAGCTCCCACTACATGTCAAACAGCAATTGAGAGTAGTGTCATGAATTTGCTTCTTAACAGACTTAACGATATTAATACAAAATATGATTTTCCAACGTATCTTGCTCAAGCGTATGTCACGGCAGCACAAGAATGGGGATTACAGGAAAGTGAAGCCGATATTTTCAATGAGAAAATGACAGATTTGTTAGAAGGAAAAGAATCCGGTGCTCGATCTTTGCCAAACAGCGCAGAAACTGCACACTTGAATAGACAGGCTATTTGTGTTGTTGCTAAGAGTGAGTATGGCAAGACATTAGAAACATACAAAACCCATAGTCAAGAGAAACATAGAAATATTCAACGGAGGCTACCACGTCTTGCTACAAGCAACGCATATCTCGATCTTTGGAAAGAATTTAATGATGGAATTGAGGCTCGAGTAAGAGAAGCACAAGAGTTTGAATGTAAGTGAATCTAGTAAAAATTAATATTGTAAGAATGATATGTTTTAGATGTTGATTATTTCATTAAAAAAACTATTTTTCTGATTTTGCGATTACGTATACGGCAGATAATGCAACTATTCCCGCAATTATTTGAAGAATAGAAATATGTTCGTTGAGTAGAATGGCTGCAGTGATAAGACCAAATAATGATGCAGTAGAGAAAATAACAACGGTTTTCATGGAACCGATTGATTTCATTGCACTGAGAAAAAATACCATGGATAAACCAATACTGCAAAAACCAACGATCAAAATCAATGGAAGAATGGGAAGAGATATTGTAAATGGAATTTTAAGAAATAGTGCAAGAAACAATAAGATAGATCCGCCAATAAGAGATTTAAGAGATACGACCGTTAGGACATCATTTTTAAGACTGACAAGTTTGCTTACAGAGTTATCAATTGCCCAACAAAATGTTGCTGCAAGAATAAAGAGATTCCCTTTAAGACCATGGGTAAGAGCTACACCTTCAAATGCGAAGTTTAGAGTAATTGCGATCATACAAATGAGTAGTACGCCCATTGCAACATATTCTTTTCGTTGCGCCTTTTCATGTAGAAAAGAAACTGCGAGGAAAATGGTAAAGATAACTTCAGCATGAAGTAATAATGAAGCGTTTGTTGCAGTTGAGAGTCCTATGCCTTTGAGAAATAGTGACATCCCCACAACTGCACCCATCAGAGCCATAATAAAGATGTAGAGCCAGTCTTTTCCAGTTAGAAAACTAATGTTCTGTTCGGAATGAATGAGTTGTATTTTTTTAAGAATATAAGTGGGAACTAAAAAGCGTAATGAGAACAGAAGAATACCTGCACTAAGATACATGATCCCTGCTGCAACGATAGGATGAACATCCACAAGAATAAGCTTGTTAAGAGTGGTGCTCACACCAAACAGAATCGCTGCGAGAAGCGCAAATGTGTATCCTTTTATATGAAGCATAGTAAATGACTCTTTAACAATAGAGTTAGGCTAAGATGAGTTAGACTAAAATTTGGGAAAAAAGTTAAATTAAAAAAGAAATAATGTCTGCTTACCCAAACAACCTGCTCTTTTCTTCTTGTGTCTCAGCTGCTTTAACTTTCTCCACAGCTTTGGTGAAATCAAGCATAGTTACTGCACTGCGATCTTCGCGAATGGCAAAGAAACCTGCTTCAGTGCAGGCTGCGCGAATTTCAGCACCGCTAAAGTTGATCATTAGTTTACTTACTTTTTTGAGATCAACTTTTTGTAGACTCATGCGTTGAGTATGTACTTTGAGAATTTCATGACGTCCGTCATCATCAGGTAAGCCAACCTCGATAAGACGATCAAGACGACCTGGTCGAATCATGGCAGGATCAAGAATGTCCAAGCGGTTGGTTGCACCAATGATTTTAACATTGTCAAGTGGCTTAAATCCATCTATCTCAGCGAGTAATTGCATAAATGTGCGGTTCACTTCGCGTTCACCTGATGTACCAGTATCCATACGGGTCGCAGCAAGAGCATCGATTTCATCGATAAAGACGATGGTTGGCGCTTTTTTGCGTGCCATGGTGAAAATATCTTTGACAAGCTTTGCGCCTTCTCCAATAAATTTTTGCACAAGTTCAGAACCAACAACTTCGATAAAAGTAGCGTTAGTGCTATGCGCAACGGCTTTGGCAAGCAAAGTCTTTCCGGTTCCAGGTGGACCATATAATAAAATTCCTTTTGGAGGTTGAATCCCTACTTTTTTGAAAAGAGCAGGCTTTTTGAGAGGCAGTTCAATTACTTCTTTGACCTCTTCTACTTCTCGTTTAAGACCACCAATTTCTTTCCAACTTTCTTTTGGTTTCTCAACAATAACATATTTCTCTACGTCAGCGTGATTACTTACATCAATTTTCTTAATAACATTAAGAGCTTTTTGATCTACAAGAACGGCATCACCACTGAGCAATCCTTTCACATCATTGGCGATATAGGAATAAAATTTGTTTCCATTGGGTAAGCGAATAACAGCTTTGTCTTCTTCCACACTCACAACGTCAGCAACAAGTAAGGCTGGTTTTTTAAGATTGGTAAGTTCAGTATTTGCTTTGTTGAAGAGTTCACGCAACATTGCACCTTCTTCTTCAAAGCGACGAATAGTTTGAGAAAGAAGGCGATTTTCATCTTCTATTCGTTTAAGTGACGCACTTACTCGTTTAAGTTCCGCATCAGTAGTGTCTAGGTCAATCGTCTCAGAATAAATTACTTTTTTTTCAACATCCTCTTTTACCATGGGTTTGTAGATGATGTCTCTCTTTTTAAAGATTATGAGTTTTGAAAAGAAATGATTCCGAGTTCATTCATCTTGCCAAGATATAAATTGCTATTAGATTTAATTTAACTTGAATTTTAGGGCTTATTTATGAAAATATCCCTAAAATTGAATTGAAAGCGAAAACAACCTTATCTTTCCAAGACTTTGCTTCACCTTTGAGACTAGCCTGAGAGGATACAGAGTATGAAGATCCACTTTCACTTTCCCAGGTGACTTGGACAGTGTATTCGTTGTTAAATGAAATGGGAGGGTTAGAAAGTTCTAATACCAATTCTTCTTGACTGGCAAGTTCATCAAGAGTCCAAGTATGTTCAAAACCGGCCCCTTGCAATAAGATGTGTACATTATGAGGCACACTAAATGATGTTTTTGTTAATTTCACGGTAAGAGGCAGAGGTTGTTTGAGTTGTGCAGTAGAAGGAACGATTAATGAAACATTCAATGAAGGGTTGTCAGACACAAGATACGGAAAGCGAACTCGTTTTTCAACCAATTCGTTTTCAGCAGATAAGATTATATGAGTAAACCCTGCTTGTGAAGTTGCCAAAGAAACGTCTTGAGAGATAGTCTTTAATGGGTTAACATCTTGAGCAATACAGGATTTTTCGACACAAAATTGTAATGCTTTAAGGGTAGTATTGCCCCTATTGGTAAGAGTACAATGAGCTTGGGCAATTTGTCCTATGAAGAGTTGAGAGGGAACATCACAGGAAAGATCAAGTTCGCGAGAATAACTTTTTTCTTCATCATGTATGGTTAATGCAGCAATGTCTTGTTGAGAATAATATCGAGAACCTGGTTTTGAAGTAAATGTTCCACCTATACTGAGATTTTTTTCTGTATATATTAGAAAAGGAAAATTGTAGATAAATGAAGTGTCAAGATCTTGCGGAGCACGCACAACCCAATAAGTTTCACGTACCTCCTTAGGAGTCAAAAGCACTGTGCGGCGATTTCGACCAAGGATAGATATCTCTGTCGGAGCTGCAAGATGCAGAGTTGTCGCGGTGTAAGAATCAGCAGTATTTTTAACAATAGCTTTGATAAGGTTATAACTGCCAAATTCAATTTTATTGTCAAGAAGCGTATACTCTAATTCTAAAGGTTCCTGGACATGATTTCCCCCTTTAGTAACAGTTACGTCGAATGATAATGGAGTTGTGATGAGTTCAACATTATTACCAAACCATTGATAGGTTGTTGCAGGAGTCGCAGGATCTGCGCTTTCACGCATTTTAATGTGAGTTACATCAATATAACCATATTCTCCGAAAGTAATATCGAACGGAACCCACCCAATAGTGGGAAAATAGACTTCTGCCCACCCATGGGGTGCCCAATTTGAACCGACGGCAGCGACAACAGAAGGATCCGTAGTATATGAAATTCCGGAAACAAAACGGGCAGGAACACCTTGTGATCTTGCCATGGCAATAAATAATGATGTCATTTCGTCACAGACACCCTCTTTATTCTCTAAAACCCATGATGCTTTTTGCGATGCCGTTGCGGTAAGTGTGTTACTGATATTATATTTCACATTTTGTTCAACCCAGCTTGCCATAACAAATGTTGCTTTAAATAAATCAGTTTGACTTTGAGTAATCTCAGCTGCTTTTTTGATGATTATGGGGTTTTGGGAATCGATTGTAGCGGTAGGCTGAAGATATTCTTCTACTCCTATAAGTTGAACGGAACTTAAAGGGAAAGGAATAGGATGAGAAATAACTTGATGAATGTTTTTGGTATGAACAAGAGTTGTATATCCTAATGAGGCAGAGACTGGAAGGGGTTTAGTCCAACTAAAATGAAGTCCTTGATCAGTTTTTTCTCCCGTTGTTTTCCAAGAGAGAAGGTCTTGGCGAAAATCAGATTGAGGGACTAATAAAAGATCTGCATTGATGGAATTAGTTTGATCTGCGGCAGTGGTAGTCCAATTTCCGGAGACTTGGAGAGAAATATCAAGTGATTCATGCATGTATAAGTCACTGGCAAGGGTTACAGGTAAAACTACAAGCATTATGAAGAGTGACCACCACATTTTTTGCATGGTGTTTTGAAGAGTGAGGTTAGATATAAAGATTTGGTTAGAGTCAAAAATAGTGTTAAAAAAAATGCGTTTTGTGGCTAGAAATGATAAGAGAAAAGAAGAAAGGAAAGAAAAGAAGAGAGGAGAGAAAAGAGAGAGAGAGGAAAAAATGAGGAGAGAGTAAATCAGAAGAATGATTTGACTCTAAAATCTAAATCTTTTTAAAACAAGAGCTGTTCGAAAAATTTATGGATTTGAATTCAAATGAAAAAAGAGTAGTAGTTGAACAGGCTCTTGGCACTGCACCATATGGTGAAACGCATTACCGTGTTGCAGCAGATATACTTGACTTCTTTCGCACAGATAGGATGCGTCTTACGTCTTTAACTAATAGTATTAATGATGCGTTGCCGTATTTGAGCCACTCATTGGGACGTGACTTTGATCCAAAAAGCACAGATCCTCAAAAAAGAGGATACAATGTAACATTAAATGCTGAATCGGATGGCAGAGTAGTATTTTATAATGTAGGCAACCTTGTCGCTGAATTATCTGTACCTGGATCATTTTTTAATCGGGAAGCTACTCTGGATTGTGTGGTAAATCGTACACAAAATGGAATTTTCTATGTTGATTTTGCTATGAATAGATATTATACGCAACGTGATGTGAATTTAGTTCCAATGGGATTTATGCGGCAGAATTGGAAACTAGAATAAACACAGAGATAATCAATAAATCCAGCGATTACTTTTTCCAAAACGGTGTTACTTCACCCACATAATCTTTGCTGATTTCTTCTATTAATTGATCACGGGTTTTAAAACCACGCGAAAGCAGCCACATCAATTTAACTTCTGCCATAACATCAGTCAAATCACCCGTAGGAATAGCACCGGCTTCCATTGCTTCGACAGCTGGTGCATCGTTGATTTCTTTGTAGGCATTGCCGCCAAGAAATTTGGTAGAAACCAGAATGGGGATTTTGTAGAGTTGGGTTGCTGCTTTGATTAATGGAAGAAATGAATGTTCCCCCTCTGAGGGCACTGATCCTGCCCCATGCGATTTGAGAATCATACCTTTACATTTACCTGACTTGAATATTTCACGAATGAGATCAGGACTCTGCCCAGGCGTGAGATCAACAGAAAGAACACCAGTTTCAAAATGAGGATAGGGATCAAAAGGCAGCGTATCATCGCGCAAAAAGGCATTAGAACGAAACCACACGCCCGTTGATTTGATGATTCCAATTGGTTCAAGAGCAGGAGAGGTAAATGCGCGAAAATCTGATTCACTTACTTTGACGCAACGTGACCCACGCAGAATAACATCGGAGAATACAATCATAACTTCAACGATGCGATCTCGCACTGCTTTGACCGCGGCTTTAACGGAGTTCTCTAAATTAAAACGCGCATCAGTACCGCAAAGTATAAGAGGCATTTGTGAACCTGTTATAATTACTGGTTTTTTGAGTCCTCGACCTAATGAGAGTGCAAGCGCTGACGCAGTGTATGCCATGGTGTTTGTTCCATGTGTCACGATAAATACATCAAATTCGTCATGATGTTCAATGATGTAGAACGATAACTTTGTCCAATGAGAAGGGTTGACATTAGTACTATCCAAATTTTCTAAGTCAACAAACTCGATGGTGGCGAGATCGCGAATCGTAGGAACCATTTCAAGAAGTTCTTGGATATTCTTGGCTGGAACAATAGATTTGCTGGCTTCGTCTACCACCATGGAGATGGTTCCACCAAAACCAATGATGAGAATTTTAGTCATGCTTTGAAACGATGTTATGTACTTCTTATACGTTTTTACACTTGATTTTTGCAATTCAAAACTTTTAAATAGCCACTATGCCAAAAACGAAAAAATGAAAGAACAAGATCCCATTTCTCTCACGCTAAAAGATCGAAAGATAATTGCCGAATTGTATGATGATGCGCGTAAACCATATTCCGAAATTGCGAAAAATGTAAAATTAAGCAAAGAGGCAGTTGCGTATAGAGTCAAACGGATGTTAGAGTTAGGATTGTTTACTGGTTTTAATACCATTGTTGATGTTCGCAAATTGGGATGGAAAGTATTTTTTGCATATATGCGTTTCAAACGGATTGATATTCGTAAAGAAGAAGAAATTTTGACACAACTTAAAGATCATCCTCACATAGCTTGGCAGGTGAAATGCATTGGTAATTATGATGTGATTATCAAATTCTTTGTTCACAACCATGAGGAAATGAGTGAGATCATGCGTGATATTGAAGATGAATACAAAGAATATGTAGATACATACATGACAGAGTATATTGTTGAAGAACAGCCTGTGCCGTTGTCATTTTTGTTTGATACAATTACACCTCGCGTTTATCCGCAATCGCATGCGCCTCGTACGACTTCTATTACACAACAGGATCTCGCAATCCTGCAGATTATGGCAAAAAATTGCCGCGTATCCATGATAGATATTAGCCAGCAGATTGGCGTTGCACGTGAGACGGTTGCCTATCGTGTTAAGCGACTTGAGCAAGAAGGAGTAATTATAAAATACCGTCCAGAAGTCTGGTCTGGCACACAAAAACAAGGGTACAATTGGTTCTTTGTTGCACTGCGATTAGGCAAGATGACTCATGCGCTCGAAAAAACGCTTTTCACCTATCTTTGGAATCATCCCCACGTTACTTTTTATTACAAAACGAGTGGTCTTGCGGAAGTACAGGTAGAAGTGCGTGTTAAAACAACTATTGAATTTAATGCATTTTTAATGGAGATTAGATCTATTTTGAAGAATGTCTTGAAACGTCATGAATTATTGCTTATTTTGGATGAGCAGAAATTTACCTGTCTGCCAGCGTGTGTGGTAAAAAGAACAGTACAATAATTCCACACAACCTAAATATTTTTTAATGGAAAGATGATTTTGGTAACTATGAGCTTAGACGAAACAAGCAAGCGACGAGTTGTTCAACTCGTTTTAGGAAATGGCCCATATGGTGAAGTCCATTACGAACTTGAACGTGATATGTTAGATTGGATAAGGGGAGATGTCCGTCCTAGAGTAGAAAGAGATGTGTGTCGGTCAAAGGAATATTTGGAAGAAACTTTGAGAACAAATATTACACCATGGGAAAACGATCCTACTATTAAAGGATATTGCGCAGGAGTAGGAGCACGTAACAGCCCACGAGTTGTTTTCTATCATGTTCACAATTTGGTGGATAGAATTGAAATCGGCGGGGCATTCTGGGGAATTTTTCCTGGTTTAGGGACCAGATTAGGAACATTAGATCGTGTTGTAAGACGTTCAAATGAAAGTGCAGCCTATGTTGATTTTGTTACAAATACGTTTCATTCTCTTCGAGCAACACAACCCAACTTGGAAGGATATGGCTTGATTCATCGTGAATAACAGTAATTGGAGATAGTATTGAGAATAACAAATTTTAAATAGCTTTATCTTACTCTTCTAGACATGGAAAAAGGGGTTGCGTTACTTTCTGGAGGGATTGATTCTCCAGTAGCGATTCATTTGATGCAGCAACGGCTTGAGATTATTGCAGTTCATTTCCATCAACTCCCTCTTACGGATGGCAGAGAGATTGAGAAAGTCAAAGAGTTGTGCAAGATCTTGCAGGTTAGGAAATTGTATCTTGTGCCGTTTACACCTGTTCTTAAAGCATTAGTGGAAAAGTGTCAACATAAAGATTATTATGTTTTAGGTAAAATTATGATGATGCGTTGCGCTACATTAATCGCTGCACAAGAGGATGCGCAATTTTTGATTACGGGAGAAAATTTAGGACAAGTTTCGAGCCAGACGTTGAGTAATCTTACTTCAATTACAAAAAATGTAAGCATGGAGATTTTACGTCCGCTGCTTACATATGATAAACAAGAAATTATCAATGTAGCTAAGAAAATTGGCACCTATGAAACATCAAAAGGTCCCGAGATTTGTAATCTTCTAGGACCTAAAAGTCCTTCGACAAAATCTGAACCGGATCGGGTGCGTCAAGATTTAGAACATGTTGATGCAGATATTTTACAAAAAGCGCTGGATGATGCAGAAGTTGTGGAATTTTAACTTTGAATGATTCGATATTATTAATAGAAACAGAATCTTTAAATTAGGATTATTCTTTTAACCAATTATGGTCCTCACGTTGTTTAATACACTCTCTCGATCAAAGGAAACATTTACCTCTCTCTCTTTGCATAAAGCAAAGATGTACACTTGCGGTCCAACCGTGTACAATTTCATGCACATTGGAAACTTACGTTCTTTTTTGTTTGAGGACATTTTACGGCGAGTGTTGATGTGGAACGGCTATGACGTTGAGCATGTAATGAATATCACTGACGTGGGCCATCTTACAGGAGAAAATGATGATACTGGTGAGGATAAGATGCTTAAAGGAGCACGCCGTGAAGGTAAAACAGTCTGGGAAGTCGCGCAATTTTATACCAACGCGTTTGTTGCAGATACTCACCGATTAAATCTGCTTGCTCCGACAGTGCTATGTAAAGCAACTGACCATATCAAAGAACAAATTGAAATGATTCAAAAGTTAGAGAAGCAGGGATTTACGTATTCACGCGGGGGAAATGTCTATTTTGATACTTCCAAATTATCTGATTATGGGAAACTGGCTAGACTTAAATTAGATGCTGATGCAAAAGCAAGAGTCGAACAGGATGAAAATAAGAAAAATCCTCATGATTTCGTATTATGGTTTACAAAATCAAAATTTCAAGATCAAGAGATGAAATGGGACTCACCGTGGGGAGTTGGCTATCCTGGCTGGCACATTGAATGTTCTGCCATGGCAACTCGTTACTTAGGAGAACAGTTCGATATTCACTGTGGGGGTATTGACCACATTTCTGTACACCACACTAACGAGATTGCGCAAGCAGAAGGCGCTACCGGAAAAAAACCATGGGTGCGTTATTGGCTTCATGGAGAATTTTTGGTTATTAGCGGCGGCGAGAAGATGGCGAAATCGGGAGATAACTTTGTAATTTTGCAGACATTGATTGATCGTGGTATTGATCCGTTAGATTATCGCTATTTTTGCCTAGGCACACATTATCGTAATCCATTAATGTTCTCATTTGAAGCACTTGAAGGAGCAAAGAATGCCCGACGACGACTCTATGAAAAATTCTTGGAGTTGAAAAAAGAAGGAGCACAAGAGGAAGAATTAGGACGTAACGCAAGGGAACATATTGAAGCATTTACCAAAGATATTAATGATGATCTTAATATGCCAAAAGCACTCGCAACCGTATGGGAAGTGGTGAAAGATGACTCGCTGTCTGTCTCTGAAAAATATACAATTTTATTAAAGATGGATTCTGTTTTAGGATTGAAATTAGATCACGTCATGGAAGAGAAGATTCCTGCTCAGGTTGTAAAATTAGCTCATGAACGATTGAAAGCTCGTATGGCTAAAGATTGGATCAAGTCTGATGAAATTCGTTCTGAGATTGATGCCATGGGCTGGATTATGGGCGATACGAAGGAAGGCTTCGAATTGAAAAGGAAGTAAGAAAAAAATTATTTAATCCTTTGTTCAAGATCTCTTAAAGCATTATGATTCAACATAAATAATTTTCTCACATCCCCTGTAAATTTCTCAGGTGAGGTTTGAATATCTTTCAAAAGCTCATCAGTTGTGTATAGCCGATGTTCACTTGCAACATTAGGTAATGGGGCATAGGTATAGCCCAAAACAAGATCTTCATGCGTTACATTCATCCAACTTTTTCCATCTGGATCAACCCTCTCAGAGAGAAATGTAGGTATCATTGCTAAGCGTCGCAGATAGATATTGTTACCTTTTTGGATATCACATACCCAATCTTTATATTCCATCTCAACGATATCCAGACCAAGTTCTTCTCGAACCCTCAACACTGTTTTTAGAAGACTTAAATCAGAAGCAAGTTGATGCGTGCCAAAGCTCATTTCATATTGACCTTGATTGTCTGCTGCTTGATCTGATCTTTTAGGGATGTAGATCCCTTCCGGAGTCATTAGGAACATTTGGACATGATGATCTTTGTGTTTGTAGTCTCCTGATTCAGACTCGTGACGCAGAAGCACATGTGCTGCATCTCTTTCCATCCCAGAGACGGGCGTACCATCATAGGCACTCATTTTGATTAAAGCCATTTTATTTCCCCCTAAACATTTAAACATTATTACCCATAGTTTAAGCGTTTTTGATCGAGGAGTATATATTTAGTGCATACTTAATGTATACTGTATACATTTTTACAAAAATCTTATAAAAAGAGAACTAAAACAAGACATACATGGATCAACGCAAGCTCATCCAACATGGTCTCTCGAGTCTTACAGTCGCATTACCCAGTGATTGGATTAAGAGTCACGGTCTTACAAAAGGCAATAATGTCTATGTGGAGAAAGAGGGCGGAAGTGTTATTATTTCTACCAAACAACCAATCAAACATGAGAAGATTAAGATTGATATAACTAAGCTGGATCGAACCTCAGCATTGCTCTATATTATGAGTTTGTATCGCTTCGGGTATAATGAAATAGAGATTCATTTTACTAAGCCATCAACTGCCCATTATCGTAAGGAGATCCATGTGTCTTATCCAGGCATTGTTCATGAAATCACAAATCGTCTTATTGGGGCAGAGGTTGTTGAGCATTCGGAGAAATCCATGCTCATCAAGACTTTGGCTAAAGAATCAGACGAGGATTTTCGGATTATACTACGACGTATTTTTCTTCTTCTTATTCAAACTTCAGAAGCGTTTCTCGAGGGGATACGAAAGAAAGACCTCGCTTTAATTGAGGGCATTGAATTAATGCATGACAACGTGAATAAGTTTGTGAGCTATGCGTTACGACTACTCAATAAATATGGTTATCCAGACGTCAAAAAAACCTGTTTTTATTATCACATCATTGCGTCAATTGATAAGATCATGGACGTGTTCAAATATAATGCGCGTGATATTGTGTCACAAAGACAAAGATTTAACCCCAAGAGTATTGAAATATTTGAACAGATCCATCTCTCGCTGCGATTATATTATGAACTATTCTATTCGTTCTCGTTAGAGAGAGTAAATCAACTTAGTAAAAATCGAGATGAAGTAAAGAGATTGATTGCGAAAAATGCCAAATTAATACCTACAACTGATCTTTTACTCTTAGTGAATCAAAAAAGTATTTTAGAAATTCTTCTCGATTTGACTGATTTTAGAATGGGACTAGAACAGTGAGGATTTAAGAAAATATAAAAAGTTGAATTAATGAACTTTACCTCTCATTGCGGCTTCAACGATTCTTTGGTATTCTTGCTTGCGAGCAGGCCATTTTAATTCTTTCATAGCTTCGTCCAGAAGAATGGAGATTACAGCTAAAAGATATGCTTCTTCTTTTTTATTGGAAACAACCAAATTGAATGCTTTTTCAAGATTGCGAATATATTTTGGACTGGTTGTAAGTAATGCTATCATTTCAGCAGGTTTTGTTCCTCCTGTCCCTTCATTTGCGAGTTGGAGAGCCCCGATAAATAATTTTTTATATTCCTCAAAAGAGATGTGTTCTGGTTGATGCTGAAAAAAATTCTTAACTTGTTGAAGTAGACTCATAACATCATCAATAATTGAGAGTAGTTTAAAAACTTAGATTACCACTCTTTAGAAAGAAAACCGATAGATTTGATATGAGAAAAGGCCTATTCCGCGCCAATCAAGAGGCTACTTACACCTTCAACAAAGAGAAAGCTGGCAATAATGACGGGAAGCGAGGAAGTAATAACAGCAGGGAAGGTAATAAGAAATGAGAGAAAATAGACAAATGCAGGAAGCATGATTAAAAGACAGACAATAGTGGTGCGTATTCTATGACTTTGTTGCGTATGAGCATCAATAACATCACCAATCATGACTATGATAACACCTAATGCACCAAGTAAGAGAAGTGGCATTCCGAAGAGTTCTGATAAGCCCAAGAAGCCAAAAGCATTGAGAAAAAGTATTACACTCACCGGAAGAAAAGCTAATCCTAAAATATATCCAATCATGGAAAGAATTATGAAAAGAGAGTATAAAAATCTTCCTTGTGAATCACTCAGGCATACAGTGGATCTCATTACTTATTTACAACGGACACAGGATATTTCCTAATTCTTCGCCCCAGACTTTATTATTCTCGCTGTAATCAATTGGGCATTCAATGAGTACTGGTCCCTTTTGGCCAAATGCTTTCTCAAGGATTTTTCCTAACTCTTCTGCTTTGGTTACTTTGTATCCTTTGGCACCATAGGCTTCGGCGTACTTAACAAAATCAGGATTTGAGTAGTCAAGTGAAAAATCTTTAAAGCCAGCGTTTTGTTGTTTCCATTTGATAAAACCATAGGCGTTGTCATTGAGTATGAGAACAACAATATTAAGTTTTAAGCGAACAGCAGTCTCAAGTTCCTGAGAATTCATCATAAATCCACCATCGCCGCAAACAGCAAGAACTCTTTTTTGGGGATACAATAATTTTGCAGTCATGGCACTAGGAAGTCCTGCACCCATGGTGGCAAGAGCATTATCAAGTAAAAATGTGCCAATATTATAAGTAGGATAGTGACGTGAGAACCATAATTTGTAAATGCCGTTATCTAAGCAAATAATATCTTCTTTGCCTAATACTGCTCGGCATTCTTTGACAATACGGCGAGGACGAAGGGGAAATGAAGAGTTTTCGGCTTCTTCTACTAATAATTTTGTTGTTAATTCAGTCTTGACTTTTTTCTCATAACTTCCAGCATAATGATATCCGTTAAGTTGTTTTGTTAAAGATTCAAGTGATTGACCTATATCGCCAATGACCTCCCAGGTAGGATTGTAATAAATATCCACTTCGGCAGGCGTAAAGTCAAGATGTAAAATTTTCTTGTTCATGTCACGATTCCAGACACTGGGAGGGTGTTCTCCTACAGAATAACCAACGGTGACAATAAGATCAGCTTTTTCTACAATACAATGCACATAATCTTTTTTATGGATGCCAAAAGCATAGAGTGATTGAGCATGGTCATCACCAAGAACCCCTTTTCCTAATTGAGTGTGAACAACATAGAGCCCCGTTGCGTTGCAAAACGATTTAATGGCGGCACTCACACTGCGTCGCTGCGCTCGACTTGAAACGATTAAAATAGGATTTTTTGCGGATTTAATCATATCAGCAGCAGTGGCGATGGCTTTTTCATCAGCAATTGGTCGACGCACTGTAGTTGCATGATACGAAGCGAATTTCTCATCAACTTGTTCGTGAGCAATATCTTCGGGAAGTTCAATATGACATACTCCGTGACGTTCTGTTGTTGCAAGTTTAAATGCAGTTCTAATCTCTTTAGGAATTGATTTTGGCCCGTGAATTTGCACTGCACGTTTGGTAAGAGGACGCATCATGTTTACAATATCAAGGACTTGAAAACTGGCTTGAAAATTTTCACGAATCCCTTTTTGTCCAGTGATAGCAACCATAGGCATGCCACCAAGATGTGCATGCGCCATTCCTGTGACAAGATTAGTTGCACCAGGACCAAGTGTGGCAAGACAGACTCCCGCTTTTCCAGTTAAACGACCATAGGTTGCTGCCATAAATGCAGCGCATTGTTCATGACGATTGACAATGACTTTAATTTTAGAAGTGCGTAATGACTCGAGAAGATCGAGATTTTCTTCACCAGGGACTGCAAACACATATTCAACACCTTCTTGTTGGAGGCAGTGAACAAATAAATCGGAAGCTTTCATGTGGGATCACCAGTATTACATTTATTTCTTAATAACTTTAATTTGTTAGCGTCTTTCGGATTTGTTGATGTTTAACTTGAAGAGTCGGTTGACCCCGGAGGGGGCTTCCCCCCAACCTTATTCGATGTTTAACTTCTTAAGCCTCACCTTTGGACGCTAACAAATCCAAAAATGAAAAATCTTATTCATACACATTAATTGTCTTAATATTAACAAATTCTTTAATGCCGTAATGTGATAACTCTCGCCCATATCCACTCTTTTTCATTCCGCCAATAGGCAACAGAGGATGACTTTTCGAGATGGAATTAATAAATACTGCCCCTGCATTAATCTTGGATGCAAGAGATTTGCCTTTTTCCAGATCTTTCGTCCAGATAGAAGCACCTAACCCAAATTCAGTTTGATTTGCGATTTTTATCGCTTCGTCATCACTTTCAACAATAATAATAGGGGCTATTGGGCCGAATGTTTCGGTACATACTGAAGTCATGTTGGGTTTGGTGTTTGCAAGCAGAGTAGGTTGGAAAAAAAAGCCAGGACGATTGAGTCGCTTTCCACCAGCAAGTATTTTGGCTCCATTCGCGACGGCATCGGCAACAAACTGTTCCATGTCTTTGACTGCTTGCTCGTTAACCAGAGGACCCATTTGTGTTTCTGGGTCAAGTGGATTGCCAACTTTTATTTGATGCATCAATTCGGCAAAACGAGTTGAAAATTGGTCAGCGACAGCTTTGTGAACAATAAAACGCTTTGAGCCTATACAGACTTGTCCTGCATTACTTGTTCGCCCTTTCACTGCCCCCTGTGCTGCTTTTTCAATATCAGCATCGGCAAGAACAATATGAGGATCAGAACCACCTAGTTCCAGAACCATTTTTTTGATATGTTTGCCGGATTCACTTGCAACTTTGGCACCTGCGCCAACACTTCCAGTCAAAGAACACGCAGCGATATCATCGCTGGCGATGAGTGTGTTACTGGTGTTGTGATCACAGATTACTGAACGAAATATTTGTTCGGGAAATCCTGCAAGATGAAATGCTTCTTCTACACAAAGCGAACTTCCCGTTACGTTACTTGCATGTTTGAGAACAATGGCATTACCTGCCATGAGAGGAGGAAGAGCTACTTTAAACGGCTGCCAAAAAGGAAAATTCCACGGCATGATAAGAAAGATAGTTCCTAAAGGTTCGAAGGTGACGAGATGTTCTTTACCATCAACTTGAAGAGATTCTGGTTTTAGCCATGCTGGACCGTGCTGGGCAATTGCTTGAGCAAGGACAGCGCATTTTTCTATTTCTGCAAGTGATTCAGTGATGGGTTTTCCCATCTCATTGGTCATCATGGTTGCGTAGCGTTGCGCATGTTGACGCAATACTGCTGCGAGTTTGATAAAATAAGGAGCACGTTGGGTAGGAGTAAGAACAGACCATTTCTTTTGGCTATGGTTAGTTGCTTTCGCAATATCAAGTACCTGTTGTTGCGACATGATTGAGTATTGTTGAAGAGTTTGATTTGTGGCAGGGTTAGTAGTAATAAAAGAAGCAGTTGTTGATGCCATGAGAGATGCCATAGAAGTGTAATGAGTGATAGGTACTTAAATATTTAGTGGAGTTGTATTAGATATACCAATTGAAAATGATGAAACGAGAGAGAGAGAGAGAGAGAGAGTCTACTTTTTCTCAAATTCCAATGAACAAGAATTTATACAATATCGTTTCTTTGTGGGTGTTGGTCCATCGTTAAAAACATGACCTAAGTGTCCGCCGCAATTACTACATACTACTTCAGTACGCACTATACCATAGCTGTGGTCTGAGATGAGTTTTACCTTGTTCTGATCAATGACATCAGAGAAGCTTGGCCAACCTGTACCAGAATCAAATTTGGTTGAAGAAGAGAAAATGTCCTGTCCGCATCCTGCACAACTATAAAATCCATTTTCTTTGTGGTGAAGAAATTTGCCTGTAAAAGGAGGTTGAGTGCCTTTTTCAATGAGCACTTTCTTTTGTTGGTCGGTGAGTTTTTTGGTGATTTTTGAATCGTCCATGATTGAATCATCAATGAGATTATTTGGAAAATAATAAAGAATTTGCTCAAGATCTTATTAAAGTCTACTTAGTCCCTATTTTTTCATCCAAGGAGGGATTTTGGAAGGGTTTGGTTTGGTAAGTGGATCTTTGGTCACTTTTGATTTTGTTCGGGGAACTACTTTCATAGGTACAAAAGGAGCTGGAGCAGAAGGAGAGGGAGATTGTTCATTTTGTACTTTGATTGCTTGAAGCATCGCTTCGGGATGAAATCCAACAACCCAGGTTTCACCGATCTCTACTACTGGAACACTTAATTGATGAGTATGGTTCACAACACGATCATATGCAGCTCTATCTTCCATGAGATCAACTTCAGTAAAACGAATTTTGTGCTGTTTGAAGAATTCTTTCGTTTTACCGCACCATTGACAAGTGGGAGTGGTATAGAGTGTAACATTAACCATATAGTCTAAATCGTCGTTTTCTTTAAATGACTTTCGCCACATTTTTATACGAAATGATATTTTGAGCAAAATATGGAGCTTATTCGTAAATTAAAGATCATCCTTATTGTTTTAAGTGTGGTTGGAATACTTATTTCAATCTATTTAGTTAGCAACCACTACAATACAGGGGGAAGTGTTTGCGATATCTCAAAAACAATCTCTTGTTCGTTAGCTAATGGAAGTATCTACTCTAAATTTGCAGGAATACCAGTTTCGATCCTAGGCTTAGCTTGGTTTGCTGTGGTTGCGTATCTGGCAATGCAGTTAAGAGGAAAAACTCAAACGACCATTCCTCTTCTAATGGCATGGAGCTTTATGGGTTTAGGAGCAATTTTTTATTTCATTTATGCGGAAATTAGTGTTCGAGCACTATGCTTGGCATGCACTGCAGCGCATCTCTTAATTTTAATAATTTTAGGTATTTCCTGGAAATTATGGAAAGCAGAACCTGCAAAAGAAACATTATGGATGAGCATTAAAAGAGAGAAATTAGCAATATTTTTGTTTATTATAGTAATGATAATCATATTGCTGGCATTTAACTGGAAGTACTGGTTTGTATATTGAAAGATCAGGTTTACGCTTTGTTGAATTAACCAGATAGAAATCCAACAAAGTGATTTGGTTTTGTGTTGGATTTCTTGTAGGAAACCAAACATCGAATGATTACGTTGGTTTCCTAGATCCAAACCATAATGTTTATATTTTCAAAATGGAAAGGATATTCAAAAGAGGGTGATATGAATGATTGAATGTTCAGTGTGTGGAGAAGAGATGGTGAAGACAGAAAAATGTACTTCCTGCAATAGTTGCTTAACTTGTTGTGAATGCTAGAAATAAAGAGATTTTTATTACAGATTTTTTTTATATCGTCGCATTGTTTTCCATTCTATAATTGACTTAAACAATGCAGGAAGAATACCTGTAAACACCATTTTTTTATACACAAAAATACCATCAAATTTGCCTAGACTAATGATCATAGGACGTGGTTTAGAAATATAAGGTTTAAGAGCCTTGTTTTTTTCTAGATTACAAATGTTTTTCACGACTATTTTTGCTTGTTGCTCTGCATTTTGGGCTGTTTTTTCCTCAATAAAAGAAGTTATATCCCCTGCTGCGAAGATTTTAGAGTGACCCATAACTTGAAGAAATTCATTGACACATACTGCTTTTCGTTCGTTAAGCATTAGGGAACTTTTCTCGTTCAAACAGTGATAATTTGGTTCGATACCAGTACAGAGAAAGGCAAGATCTGATTTTATGGAAGTACCTTTATCAGTAAGATATACTCCTGATTGAGAGGAAATTACTCTCTCATTCCAAATTATTTTAACTCCACGTTTTTCTAAAAATTGGCACGCGTGGAGTCTTGCTCTTGGGGGGTTACGTTCAATTAATTCATCTTTTGCATGTACAATGGTTATCCTCTTAGTAGGAAAATGAGTTATGATCTCGGCGGCAAGCTCGACTCCAACCAATCCTCCCCCGATGACTATAATGTGATTTATTTTGCTGAAATGTTCGGCATATTCACGCAGCTTTTTTCCTCGTGAAGCGATGATGAGATTTTGGTCTTTGATAGGGCTGCTATAATTAGACCCCATTGCCAAAACCAAATAATCAAAGGATATTTTTTGTTTATTGAGATAAATGGCGTTCTCTTCTACCAATGTTACTTTTCCTTGCAAAAATTTTCCTTTGGTTAGATAAGAAGAGTGAGCAATTTCAATCTTGGAAAAATGGCCTGGTTCGACGAGTGTGCGTAAAATAGAGGGAGTAAACTCAAAATAATTTTTTGTATCGATAAGTGTGACTGCAAAATGATGTTGTAAGTTTCGCGCTGCGAATGCTCCTGCAAAACCACCACCCACAATAACTACTTTTTTCATGATTGTTTGAAAGAATAGTAATATATAATTGTTACTTCAGGGATAACTCGAAAATAAAATTAAAAAAAAACAAGAAAGAATTCCAAAGCTTATTTAGCTCCTAAAATTCTAAACATTGTTGTTTTACATTTAGGACATTGACCTTTCATTGCTCGACGTTTTACACCGCCTTTTCCATTCATAGATACTTCTTTAGCATTAGAAATTTCACGTTTTTCTTTACACTTCACACAATATCCTTCAACCATCGTTTACACCTCAGTTTTATTTGTTAAAATTAATTGTTTTACTCTTTTGTATCTTGGTGCGTCCGTGATCTTAAAAAGCTTTCGTATCTTGAGACGTGTTATCAGTGGAATTGAGTTATGTAAGTGTTTAAAAAAAAGAGGAGTTTATATACTTCTAGAAAATATATATATAAACATGAACACGATCCCACATTCATTACGAACTTGGTTTTTGATTCATTTCTGGACAGATATACTTTTTGCATTACCACTGCTTTTTTTTCCCACGTTTACCCTCACGTTGTTTGGGTTTCCTGTCGCTGAAACACTAACTCCGCGTATTGTTGCGGCAGCATTCATCGGCATTGGCGGGACTTCGTTATATTTGCGAAATAAAGGCGTGGAAACTTATGATACTTTGTTAACGCTCAAAATAATTTGGTCTGTTGCCGCAATGGTGGGGATAATTCTTGCACTCATCGAAGGAACATCACTGTTTGCTTGGGCAGTGTTGGGAATCTATTTGCTGTTCTTTAGTGTCTGGGTATATTACAAGAGAAAGATGTAGAAGCGAAAATAAATATACTGGCTAATGAGAGATGCTTATTTCCCAAAGAGTTTTTGTTTCCACTGATACACATCAAAGATATCACCTTGGAATACGCATTTTGCTTCTTTAGTGAGGAACATAGATTTAATCATCATTTATTTTTTTATTAGTTTCAATGCTTTTTCAACGTAATCACGTACATAGGGATGGAGGCTTTTTTCGTGGGACGCAAAATTTTCTGGCGTGATGATATGGGGGTTGCTGTGGAGAATGTCGAGTTTTAATGTACCTTTACCAATACCAAAATACATGATATTAAACGTGTCCGTTCCTTTTCCATGTCCAAATGGATCATCGGCAAACATCGTACGACCAAAACCAAGAATTTCGATGTGAGTTAATTCTAAGCCGCATTCTTCTTTGACTTTTTTTCGGATAGATTCTTCAATACTAACTCCTTTGAGGATACGTCCACCAAGCGGCCAATATTGTCCTCGAGCAGGGTCATTCTCCCGCTTTACTAACAGAATCCCCTCGCCATATTGGATCATAATATCATGACAAGCTACAACGAGATTGGCGTGTGCTACAAGGTAATCAGAACGGGGGAGAAAGGAGGATTGTAAACGGTTGATTTGAATGTCGTGATCGATGTATTCTTTCATCAGCGATATGTTAGACAACCTGTTTTTAAGTTTTCCCCCCTAATTCTGTTCTCTCCCCTGTTTGATATTTTCCCCCACCCCTATGATTTACTCCAACCACCATGATTTATTTTTTATTTATCTTTTCTCTTCTGACTTTGTTGTTGACTTTGTTGGTTTTGTTTTTGAGAACCGGCTTGGTTATCATTCTTTGGGCCATCACTCTGTTTGGAAGCAATCGGGGCAGTACGTGTAGAATTTCTCTCGCTGGGAGCATTACCACTACTGTTTAGGTTTGGTTCACTACCTATCTTTTTATTACTCTCGTTACTAGCAACTGCGTTCCCGTATCGATTTTCTTTCATCTTATTTGATGCATTTTGGTTTTGCCCTGAAGCATCCAAACTAATTCCTTCATCTTCTAAGACTACTTCGTGATCTTTGCTATATGGCTGATCTGTTTGGTCCATAATATCACTATCCATTTCCCCTATGTTGTTATCCTTCCCAGAGACCATGGAACTGTGACTTGCACGAAGTCGGTCTCCAACTAATGAATTACTACTGTCTTGTCCTTTTCGCATAGTTTGTGTCATAACATCACCTCGATGTAATAGTTTAGTAGAAAAAGTATTTTAAAAGAGCTCGCAAATCGTTTTCACCCAAAAGACGGTTTTGAGAAAAAAGAACGAACTTTGAGCATCTGCAATGTATGTCAAATTTAGGACCTATTTTTTAAGATTCACTTTCTTTGGTTATTTTTTGATATAATGAATGACCGCAAAGGAAAAAAACATTGATAAGAAACACGCTTCCCATTACAAGAAAGACACCGCGAACGCCAAAGAACTCCGCAATAGCCCCGCCAATAATTGGACCTATGACAAACCCTATATCCATAAACAGGTCCCATAGTCCTACAATTTCTCCCTTTTTTTGATTAGAAGAAAGATCGATGATTAATCCATTGAGTGCAGGCAAGGCCGTAGACCATCCTATTGATATTGTCAATGCGAGCCCAAAAATAAAAAGTAATTGATGTGAAAAAGAAAAGAAAATTAATCCTAACCCGATAATCCCCATGCCTATTGCAAGCACTATTCTTTTTCCGATTTTATCTGCAAGAATTCCAGCAGGATAGGACAGAAATATTCCTGGAAGAGAGAAGCAAGCAAGTAATAATCCTCCTAAATGAGAGGGGATGTTGAGAACATTCGATCCATAAAATAATGGTTGGAATGCCCATAAAATCTCTTCCCAAGCAGTAAATAAGAATGCAAAAAAGAGCAGTAAAAATAATCCCGTAAAGCGTAGTTCTTTTAATTCATTCAAAACAGAAATTGATTTAGGTGAATGAAAAAATAGGTTTAATACTGGTTTTTGGCGTCGTTCTGTAATTAAAAAATAGAGTAACACGATTGCGATGATGAGAGATATGGAATAATATCCTATTGTACCTCTAAATCCAAGATAGAGAAGAATGAACCCTCCGAGAAATGCGCCTACTGTTTGTGCGAGATATTTTATTTCCATATCTAAGCCATAATCATGCCCGCGCTGAATTCCACTCGTTTGAGAAGCAAATTTAGCGTCGCGAGGGACTTTCCAGATCTGATATGCTGCGCCCCAAAATAAGAAGCCCATGGTCAGAGTGATATCGCCATCAAAAGAGAAAATGAAGATTGTTGCAAGAATAGATAAAACTAAACCTGAGATCATAATCTTTTTTCTATTTGCTTTATCACTTAACTTCCCTACAGGAAAATCTACAATGATGCCACCTAATGATGCTAAAGATAATAACAGACCAATTTCAAAATAAGATTTCCCTAAATGTTCAAGACGAGTGGGAAAAACAAACTCGAGAACGACATCTGCAACAAGCCAGATAAATGTTACTGCGAGCAAACTTACCAAAGTACGATTCAAAAATGATTTGTTTTTGATATTTTTGATAAGATGCATGATGAAACATATATCTTAGAGATATAAAAGCTTTTGGAAGCAGTAGATTGATAGAAATGAGGGGAATGGGAAATGAGAAAAATGGAAGAACAAGAGGGGAGTGAGAGAGAGAGAGAGAAAAATGGGGGAAAGGGAAGAACTAGGAAGAGAGAAAGAGAGGGAAAATGAGAGGACTGGAAGGAGAAGAGATGATCGAAGGAGAGAAACATCCTATTAGGTTTTTCTTACCACAATTCATTTAAACAACACTTATTCCATTTGATATATGAAATATGCTCATTTTGCAGATCTTCATCTTGGATCCTGGCGTGAGCAACCAATGCGTGATCTTTCTACTAAAGCATTTCTCCAAGCCATGGATGAATGCATTGTTCAGAAAGTAGATTTTATTCTTTTTGCAGGAGATTTGTTTAATACTTCTCTGCCTTCATTAGATACACTCAAGATTGTAACAAAAAAACTCAAAGAATTACATGATCTAAATATCCCGCTATATGTCATTGCAGGATCACATGATTTCTCACCTAGTGGAAAAACCATGGTTGATGTGCTTGAGCAAGCAGGTCTTCTGGAAAATGTGTGCAAAGGGCACATTGATCCAGATTCTCGAAGTCTTCATTTGAAATTCACGCAAGACCCTAAAACGGGTGTTAAAATGACGGGAATTGTGGGACGTAAAGGTCAATTGGATCAACGATATTATGAAAATCTGTCATTGGAACATCTCGAACGAGAGGAAGGATATAAGATATTTTTATTTCACACGACGATTAGTGAATTATTAGCGCAAGATATGGCGATGATTGAATCGCAACCCCTCTCTGTCTTTCCTAGAGGTTTTGATTATTATGCAGGGGGACATATCCATCATCCAGCAAAGGTAGAGCAAGAGGGATACAAGTGCGCTACGTATCCTGGTGCATTATTTCCCAATAATTTTGCAGAAGTTGAAAAATATGGGAAAGGTGGCTATTATCTTATCAGTGTAGATGAACAGGGAAATGAACAAATTAATGGGCAAGGAAAGCAAAATGTAGAATGGAAACCGCTTGCTGTTGCCCCACATCAAAAGCTTGTTTTTGATTGTCAAGGTAAGAGCCCCCATGAAGTAAGTAATGAATTGCTGAGGTGGTGTGAGTCAATTGAAGCACATGACGCGATGGTGACTCTGCGTCTTAAAGGCATTTTACGGGAGGGACATGTTGGAGAAATCCGTTTCCGAGACATTTTTGAAAAACTCTACCAAAATGGCGCGTATTTCGTGATGAAAAATACAGTAAAAGTACAAAATCCAGAGTTCGAGCAAATCATGGTTGCAAAAACAAATAGTGAAGAAATCGAAGAGGAAGTTATTCGTGAACATCGAGGGCAGAATTCACTTATTGCTGACACAGAGTACATTTCATTTGTAACATCAATGTTAGGTGTTCTTAACACAACCAAACGTGAAGGTGAAACAGTCCCTGATTTTCAAAAAAGAATAGAAGAGGATTTAGACCAAATGTGGGAAAGAAAAATTATAGATTTAGAAAAAACATAATAGTCAAAGAAATTCGACCACCGTCGGTCAATATGCACAGAAATCGTAGATTTCTGGCACGCTAGAAACGCCATGCGTTTCTCAGCGGACCGGACGGCACAAGAAATCAAGAAACTACTTGATTTCGGTGCAGAAATGAGATTGTTTTCTCATTTCTTGCATGCTCGCTCAAGAAAAGAGACAACGATC